>DASWKO010000164.1:0-9069 GCA_036396595.1 Nitriliruptorales bacterium
CCCAGGTCGATGCCGCGCCGCTGCGACTCGGGCCATCGGGCGGTGACCACCTTCGTGCGGGTGTAGAACCGGACGGCGTCAGGGCCGTAGACGTGCAGGTCACCGAACAGGCTGCTCTTCCAGCCGCCGAACGAGTGGAACGCGATCGGCACCGGGATCGGCACGTTGATCCCGACCATGCCGACCTCGATGCGATCCTGGAACGCCCGGGCCGCGCCGCCGTCGGAGGTGAAGATCGCGGTGCCGTTGCCGTAGGGGCCGGCGTTGACGAGGTCGATCGCGTCGGCCAGGGTGTCCACCCGCAGCACCGACAGCACCGGTCCGAAGATCTCGTCGGTGTAGATCGACTGGTCCGGCTCGACGTCGTCGAACAGGCTCGCCCCGAGGAAGAAGCCGTCGCCGGCCAGGTCCAGGTCGCGCCCGTCGACGACCAGCCGCGCCCCGGCCTGCTCCCCGGCGTCCACGTAGCCACGCACGCGGTCACGGTGCTCGGCGCTGATCAGCGGGCCGAAGTCGACGTCGTCGGTCCCCGGCCCCACCCGCAAGGCGGCCACGCGCTCGCGCAGCGCCTCGACCAGGTCGTCGGCGACCTCGCCCACCGCCACGACCGCGGACACGGCCATGCAGCGCTCCCCGGCGGACCCGTAGGCCGCCGACACCAGCGCGTCGGCGGCCAGTTCGAGGTCGGCGTCAGGCATCACGACCGCGTGGTTCTTGGCACCTCCCAGCGCCTGGACCCGCTTGCCGGCCGCCGCACCGCGCTCGTAGACGGCGCGGGCGACGGGGGTGGAGCCGACGAACGACACCGCCCCGATGCCGGGGTGATCCAGCAGCGCCTCGACCGTGGTGCGGTCGCCGTGCACGACGTTGAACACCCCGTCGGGCAGCCCGGCTTCGGCCAGCAGGTCCGCCAGCAGCGTCGCCGGCGTCGGGTCCTTCTCCGACGGCTTGAGCAGGAAGGCGTTCCCGCACGCGAGCGCCACCGGGAACATCCACATCGGGACCATCGCCGGGAAGTTGAACGGCGTGATGCCCGCCACGACCCCCACCGGCTGGCGAACCGAGTACGAGTCGATCCCCGGACCCACCTGCTCGGAGTGCTCGCCCTTGAGCAGGTGCCCGATCCCGCACGCGAACTCGACCACCTCCAACCCGCGGTCCACCTCGCCGGCGGCGTCCGACAGCGTCTTGCCGTGCTCGGCCGTGATCGCACGGGCCAGGTCGTCGCGGTGCGCCTCGACCAGGTCCCGGAAGGCGAACAGCACCTTGGCACGGCGGGGCACCGAGGTGCCGCGCCAGGTCTCCTGCACGGCGCGAGCGGCCTCGACGGCCCGGTCCACCGTCTTCGCGTCCGCGAACGCGACGTGGGCCTGGACCGAGCCGGTCGCCGGGTCGTGGACGTCGCCCACCGTCGCCGGGTCGCCCATGGGTTTGCCGCCGATCCGGTGCTCGATGAGCGGGGTGCTCATGCTCCTGCCTCCTCGACCTCCGCCAGCGCCTGTGCGATCGCCTGGAGCGCCTCGTCGGCCTCGTCCAGGGTGATGCTCAACGGGGGCGCGATGCGGATCACGTTGCCGTACAGCCCGCCCTTACCGACCAGCACCCCAGCATCCTTGGCCGCCTGGAGCAGGGCGGAGGCGGCCTGCGGTGCCGGTTCGAGCCCGCCCCGCCTCACCAGCTCGATGCCGATCATCAGACCACGACCGCGGACCTCGGCCACGATCGGCGAGCGCTGCGCGAGCTGCCTCAACCCGTCCAGCAGGTGGGCGCCCACGACCTTGGCGTTGTGCTGGAGGTCGTTGCTCAGCAGGTGCTCGAGGTTGGCCAGCGCGGCCGTGGTCGACAGCGGGTTGCCGCCGAAGGTCGAGATCGAGTTGGCCGGGACCGCCTCGGCCAGGTCCCCGCGGGCGATCACGCCGGCGAGCGCCATCCCGTTGCCCAGCCCCTTGGCGAACGTGACCGCATCGGGCACGACGTCGTGGGCCTGGATGCCCCAGAAGTGCTCCCCGGTGCGGCCCCATCCGGTCTGGACCTCGTCCGACACGAACGGGATGCCGTACTCGTCGAGCACGCGCTTGAAGGCGGCGAACAGCCCGTCGGGCGGGACGATGAAGCCGCCCACGCCCTGGATCGGCTCGGCGAGCATGCAGGCAACGTCGCCCGAGGTGGTGGTCTCGATCACCGTGCGCAGCTCGTCGGTGGCCGCTTCCACGAACGCCGCGTCCTCCAGCCCCGCGAACGGGCCGCGCAGCCGGTCGCCGTTGGGAACGAAGCTCACCTGGAGCGGGCTCAGCGAGGAGGCGCGCCACCCACGGTTGCCGGTCAGACCCATCGCCCCGAACGAGCGCCCGTGGTAGCTGTTGCGCAGCGCCAGGACCTGGTTGGACCGGCGCGCCGTGGTCGTCATCAGCACCGCCGCCTCGTTGGCCTCGGTGCCCGAGCAGACGAAGAACACCTTGGCGTCGGGCATCGGAGCCAGCTCGACCAGGCGCTCGGCCAGCTCGACCATCGGGCGGATGAGGTAGACGGTGGAGGTGTGCAGCATCCGCCCTGCCTGCTCGCGGATGGCCTCGATCACCTCGGGTACCGCGTGCCCCGTCATGGTCGTCAGGATCCCACCGAACAGGTCGAGGTAGCGCGTGCCGTCCCCGTCCCAGACGTGGCGACCCTGGCCCCGCACGAGCTCGATCGGCTCGTCGTAGTACAGCGCGAGCCAGGACGGCAGCACCGCCCGGTGACGGGACAGGAGCTGTTGCTGGTTGCCGTTCACCCCGCCACCTCCATCGCCGATGGTCGACCTCGAGCGCTGCCCGCAACCCTCGCCCATGCCAGGTGCGACGCACAAGGAACAACTTGTTCAAACAGCGTCGTAATATTGTACGCTTCGTTCAACGAGGGCGGGCCAGACCGGAGGGTGCCATGGCCGAGACCGGGATCGGGGTCGGGGCCGAGGTCGAGGTCGCGGACCGACGGGCACGGCCGACGGTGCGGGACGTGCTGGCGGTCGACGCGCTCGCACAGGGCCGCCCCGAGGTCGTGGCGGGCGCCGACTACCTCGACCGCCCGGTCCGGTGGGTCCACGTCTCGGAGGTGGCCGACATCGGCCGCCTGCTCGAGGGCGGCGAGCTGATCCTGACCACGGGCATCGCGATCCCGGACGCGCCGCCGGCGCAGCGGCGGTACGTCCAGGGGCTGGCGGCCGCCGGCTGCGCCGGCCTGGTCATCGAACTCGGACGCGCATTCCGCGTCCCACCTCCGGCCCTCTGCGCCGCGGCCGAGCAGGCCGGTCTGCCCCTGGTCGCGCTCCACCGCGAGGTGCGGTTCGTGCGCATCACCGAGGCCGTCCACGAGCTCATCGTCACGCGCCAGGTCTCGGAGCTGCGCCTGCTGGACCGGGTCCACCGCGTGTTCACGGAGCTGTCGGTCGACGGGGCCCGGCCGGCCACCATCGTGTCCCGGGTGGCCGAGATCCTGGGCGCCCCGACGATCCTCGAGGACGCGGCCCGCCGGGTGGTGGCCTACGCATCCTCTGGTGACGAGCCATCGGTCCTGCTGGCGCGGTGGGAGGAGCGGTCGCGCGCGATCCCCGCGCCGGCGGGCCCGACCGCGGTCCACGCCCCTCCGTGGCTGGTCGCACCGGTCGAGGCACGAGGCGAACGCTGGGGGCGCCTGCTCGTTCGGCTGGGCCAGCACGAGGCCGGCACCTACGGGCGTACCGTGGTCGAGCGCGCGGCGACCGCCCTGGCCATCAACCGCCTGATCGAACGCGACCGCGAGACGCTCGAGCAGCAGAGCCACCGGACCCTGGTCGCCGACATCCTGCGGGGCGCCGGCGCGACCGACGAGCTCGACGTCCGCGCACGTGCGCTGGGGGTCGCACTGGCCGGGCGCCGGCTGTGCGGGGTGGTGGTCCGGACGCGCGGGACCATCACGACCGGGGTGGATGCCGAGGTGCACCGCCGGGAGCTGACCCGCATCGCCGCCGACGGCCTGTCGGAGGCACAACGCTCCGGGCTCGTCGGCAGCCTCGGCCCGGCAGCGGTCGCGCTGCTGGTGACGCTGCCCGGTCGTGGTGTCGGATCGGACGGCGACCGGTGGCTCGACGTCCTGGCGACCACGGTCCACGAGCAGGTCGACTCGTCGGACGTCGTCGCACCCGTGACGATCGGGATCGGATCCACCGTCGCCCGCATCGACAGCGCCCGCCGGTCGCTCCAGGAGGCGCAGCAGGTCGCCGCCGCGGCGGTCGACGCCCGCCCCGGACGCCTGTGGCACCGTCTGGACGACCTCGGGGTCCGGGGTCTGCTGCACGTGCTGGCGGGCGACGAGCGCATCGAGGCGTTCATCGACCGTGAGCTGGGTGCCCTGACGGGATCGCAGGAGGCCAGCGATGCATTGGCGACGCTGCGTGCCTACCTCGAGTCGGGCGGCCACAAGTCGCAGGCCGCCGACCGGCTCGACATCAGCCGCGGCACCCTCTACGCGCGGCTCGAAGCCATCTCGCAGCGGCTCGAGGTGGACCTGGAGGATCCCGAGGTACGGCTCTCGCTGCACCTGGCGGTCCTGGCGCGGGACCGCCGCCACCAGGCGGCCACCGCCTGACCCGCCGGCGCAGATGCGTCGACGCGCGGGGCGGCCGACATCACGGGAACCAGCCGCGCCCGGCGTACCCGTTGCAGGGATCGTCGGGGCGCACCGCGGTCGGGACGTCGTGCGCGGGCCAGTCGCCCGCGAAGTGCCGCAGACCGCCCTCGACCATCCGCCAGCACCCGGGGCGGCGCGGGTCGGTTCCTGCCGCGGTCGGGACCCGGCCGTCGCGGTCCCACCACATCGCCACGCCGTCCTTGACGCAGGTGTAGTCGCCCGGCCGGTAGAAGCAGGCCGGGACCGACGGGTCCGAGCTCGGGATGGCGGGGATGGCGTGGAAGCCCTTGTCGACCGTCTCTGGCATCAGCCGGGGCCCCGCCACCTGGATCCCGGTGAAGAGCTGGCGCAGATCCTCGTACCAGGTGTAGAAGGCGCACACGAACGCCGCGTCCTGCGAGTCGGGGTTGGCCTCCATGATCGCTGCGTAGCACGGTCCTTCGGCGACCGGCCCCTGGAGCAGCGCGGGACTGACCACCCACGCATGCTCGTGCCAGACGTTCTGGTCCTGGTCCTGGGCGTTCCAGAAGCCGTCGTGGAAGCCATCGCCGGCCACGACCCACTCGGGCTCGTATCCGGTCCGGCCCGCCGCCCGGCTGTGCTGCGCCTCCATCCCCTGCGGCCAGATCACGGTGGTCACACCCGACTGCTGGAACGACTGCATGTTGGCGATCGCCGCGGTGTTGTTGTTGGTACCGGGCCGGTTCGCCGCGTCGGTCCCGGAGGTCGACTCGGCGACCGGGAACGACCGCTCATCCTCGAACTCGCCGCCACAGGCTTCGATCTCCTGCTTGGCCAACGCAGCGAACGCCATGTACTTGGGCAGCGTCTCGTCCCCGCTGCGCAGCAGGCCCAGCACCCGGTCCCCGCCCGGCTCGATCCCGTCTCCGGCGAAGCTCACCGGGTAGGGCACGACCTGCGTGCAGACGTAGTCGCTGTACAGGCGCGCCTGCTCCTCGAGACTCGGCAGGTAGCCCCAGATGTGCCCCGGGTAGCGCTGGAAGTAGGACTCGCGCTGCCCGCCGGGAGCCGCGAACACCAGTGCCCCGGCCGCGGCCATGGGCTCGAGGTAGTCGTCGACGAACGTGCTGGCGTACGGCATGACCGCGAACGGGCGCTGGTTCTGGAGGTGGAGTGCAGCGTCCGCACGGCGGGTCTCGGGCGTCGCCGTCCCCGTGGGGTCGAAGCACAGGACGAAGTGGACCGTCCGGTCGTAGGTCTGGTAGCGCGCGTTGAAGTAAAGCTGGAGATTGCGCAGCTCGCGGAGGTACACGTGCTCGTCCGGGTCCGGTGGCGTCTCGACCAGATCGATGCACTCGTCCAGCGGACGGGCCTCCTGGCCGCGACTGGTGACGGCGTCGCTGAAGCCGCCGTCCCAGTAGAACAGCACCCGGATCTGGTCGGCCTGCACACCCATGTACGTCGCGCCACCGTTGTCGCCGGCGAAGTGCGCGACGCACGGCGGCGCCAGCGGATCCTCGGTCTGCCGCGGAGGGTTGCCGACGCAGCGCTTGGTGACGGGCTTGTCACCCGCACCTTCCGGCACCTGGGGAGGAGGCGGCAAGTCCGACCCCACGCCGTCCCCGCCACGCGAGTCGCCGATCACCGACGACGAGCTGCCCAGGCTCAGCGATTCGAGGTTGGAGGTGTCCGGGGGCGGTTGGTCCTGGTCGTCGGGCGGGATCGGAGCGAACTCCAGGGTTTGCGTCGGGTTGCTCTGGGGCACGTTCAGGGCGGACGGCAGGACGAGCACGGCCAGCAGCACGGCGACCAGCGCCCCCGACAGCGGCGCGTAGCGGCGCGCCCAGTCACCGCGGGCTCGTCCCCCGCCCACGCGGTTCACTCGCCACCCTCCTCGTCCGCGAACACCAGTCGTCCACGCACCACGGGCAGGGACAGTGCTCCCGCCACCTCGACACCGGTGCTCACCGTCAGGTACGGCTTGCGTGCGTCGGGCAGCAACTCGCTGGCGTCGCCGCTGACCGTCAGGACCAGGCGTTGCCCGGCGCGCAGCGTGCTGGCGAACGGCAGGCTCGTGAGGCTCACGGGCGTGGGGGTCAGCAGCGGGAAGTCACGCCCGTACCCGGGGACGGGTGCGTGGCGCAGCGTCGTCATCGCCCGCGTGACCTGCCGGTGGGGGTCGGCGCACCCGCCCGCCGCGTCGACCGCCCACACGTGGGCGACCAGGTTGCCCTCGGGCAGGTCACTGGTCAGCGTGAGGTCGACCGTGAAGTTGCCCGCGAGGTGGACGTCCTCACCCAGCGGAGGCGACACGTATCGGACGTGGTCGGGGACGTTGCACAGCCGTGCGTAGCCGATCCCGGACGACTGGAACGACGCCGACGACGAGACGACCTCGTCCGGGTCATCGATGAGCGTTCCACTGGAGAGCAGCACCGTCTGCGTGTTCGCCCGCGGCGGCCACGCCCGGTCGACGTACCACGTGCCGTCAGTGTCCTGGTACTCGACGATGCCGGTCGTGACCGCCGACGGACGCTCACGATCGGGACCACGCAGGTAACGGTCGAACCAGTCCACCGCGAGTTGCCCGAAGTCGGGACGGGTCGGCAGGTCGTGCCCCCACTGGCCCAGCAGGAACCGCTTCGGGCCCCGCAGCAGGTCCCACACGCCCTCGAACTGGGTGACGCTGCCGTCGTCGAACGTCAGCCCGCTGGTCACCAGTGCTGGCACGCGCGTACCAGCCACGGCGGGACGCAGGTCCAGAACCTCGAAGTAGGGGGTGCGCTCGCCGTCGGCCGCGAGCTGTGCGTGGGCCGCGGCGTCCTCGGCGTACCCGGGACAGGTGAGGTGGTCCGGTCCCGTATCGGGCACGAACCGGTCGTTGCCCGCGGCCGAGAACGCCGCGAACGCCCCGCCCGCCCCGCCGGCCTGCCACAGCGTCGAGGTGGCCGGGCCGACCAGCAGGCGCGCCCCGTTCCGGGTCACCAGCGAGTGGTAGTCGATGACGGCACTCGCCGGCACGATCGCCTTCAGCGAGGGCGGCGCCTGGCTGACCGCCATCCACTGCGTCCACCCCGGGTAGGACAGCCCGAACATCCCGATGTTGCCGTTGCTCCACGCCTGGTCCGCCAGTGCCTCGACGACCGTGTGCACGTCCGCGCGCTCGACGGTCGAGCCCCACTCCATGCACCCATCGCTCTCGCCGGTCCCGCGGATGTTGACCAGCGCGACCGCGAACCCGGCGTCCATGAACGGCCGGTGCCAGCCACGCATGGTCCGGCGCCCGTCGACGACCTCGTCCTGCTCCTCGCTGGGGCCGTACTCGGTGTTCCAGTACGGGCTGTACTCGAGGACGGTCGCGAACGGTCCGGGGCCTTCGGGGAGGTACACGTGGCCACGCAGCCGGTTCCCATCGTGCGCGGAGGCCACCTCGATCGGGACGATGCGGTCCAGTGCGTGAAGGTCCTCGGGCGGTTCGCTGGTAGCGCCCCCCTCCACGGTCATCGACACCACCGCCTCGACGGTGCCGAGCTCGCAGTGTCCCCAGACGTCATCGCCGGTCGCGAGCTGGGTCCCCGACCCGACCGCGACCTCGCCGGTGCCAGGACGCTTGGCGACCACCCGGCACCCATCGGGAGGGTCGACACCGACGACCGTCGCGGCCGTCGTCAGGGTCACGAGTCGACAGCCACCCACCGAGTGCGCCACGGGCAGCGCGCTGCCGTCGTAGTGGGGCTGACTGCCGGAGACGGTCGGCGATCCCACGGTGACCGTGCAGTCGTACGTCGTCGTCTCCGCGGCCGAGGGAGCTGCCGCGAGCCCGGCGACCACCACCGCGATCGCCGCGAGCACCCTCCGACGCAGCATCAGGTCACCTTCTTGACGACGTACGCACAGGATGGCACGCCGCTCGGCCGCCCATGTTGGTCCACCCGACGATGGACAGCCACCAGCTTCGTCGTACCGCACGAACCCCGGCACGCGCCCCGTCCATAGCGTGTTGCGGGTACGCGTGGAGCAGGGAGGTTCGGTACGCGAGGCGTCGGTCAGGCAGGTTGGACCCGTCGGTACCCGCCGCTGGCGGGTGCCCTGATGGCGACGGTGCTCGCCGTGTTCGTCCTGCCCTCGGCCCTGAACGTCCCGCAGTCCAACCCCACGCAGACGCTCGAGTTCGCCCCGGTCCCTCCTGCGGACGACGCGCCGCCACCGCCGCCGACCGGGAACACGGCCAGCCTCGGACTGGGCACGTCAGCCGGACCGCAGACCGGGCGCACCACCGACGGCGGACCCGACGTGCCGCCACCTCCCGTCCCCGAGGGCGAGGGAGCGACCCCCGTCACCAAGCGGTGCGTGGGCGATCCTCCTCGCCAGACCGAGGACCTGATGTCCCCGCCGTGCGTCGCGCACTTCGGCGGCGACAACGGTGGGGCCACCTACCACGGCGTCACCGGCGAGCAGATCGAC
>DASWKO010000165.1:0-12106 GCA_036396595.1 Nitriliruptorales bacterium
GACGTGGTCGTCGGTGGCCTGGGGTTGGGCTACACCGCCCGTGCCGTGCTCGAGGATCGCCGGGTGGCTTGCTTGACCGTGATCGAGGCACTGGGCGAGGTCATCGCGTGGCACGAGCGGGCGCTGCTGCCCGACGCCGAGGTCCTGACCGCTGATCCTCGGGTGGAGCTGGTCCAGGGCGATTTCTTCGCGCTGGTGGACGACGAGCGCGGGCTGGATCCGCAGGCGCCGGGGCGGGTGTTCCACGCCGTGCTGGTGGACATCGACCACACCCCCAGTCACCTCCTGGCTCCGGGTCACGCCGGGTTCTACACGGCGGCGGGGCTGACCCGCCTGACCCGCCAGCTCCGTCCCGGCGGGGTGTTCGGGTTGTGGTCGGACGATCCGCCCGATGGTGACTTCGAGGACCTGCTGAGGCAGGTGTTCACCGAGGCTCAGGCGCACGTGGTGAGCTTCCCCAACTTCTACACCGGGGGCGAGTCGGCCAGCACGGTGTACGTGGCCCAGCGCTGACGACGCCGGACGCCGGCCCCCGTCCAGGTACCGTCGCGCGGCCCGCCGCCGGTGACCGGTCGAGCCACCCGCGTGGCGGCCGGTCAGGTCAGGGCCGCGCCCTGGAGGTTGCAGGGATCGTCGGCCGGGTCGCGCTGTGCCTCGACGTCGCCCTCCGGCCACGCGCCGATCAGGTAGCGCCGGCCGGCCTCCATCATGCGCCAGCACCCATCAGCACCGGTGTTGGGATCGGTGCCCTCGGGGTCCCACCACTGCGCCTGAGCGTCCTTGACGCACGTGTAGTCACCCGGTCGGTAGAAGCAGGCGGGCACGGTCGGATCGTGGCTGGGACTCGCCGGGATGGCGTGGAAGCCCTTGTCGAAGTTGGTGATCGTCAACTCGGGGCCCGAGACCTGGACCCCGGTGAAGAGCTGTCGGACCTCCTTGTAGAACGCGCACGCGTAGTTCTTGGCGTCGATGAGCGGCGTGCTGGGGTCGGCCTCCCGGATCGCCTGCACGCACTGGCGGCTCTCGACGCTCGCGACCGCCGGGAAGGTGGTGGTGTTGCGGGCGTGCTGCCACACCGACTGCTCCGACATCTGTCCGATCAGGTTGATCTCGCCGGTCTCGTCGCCCGCGACCAGCCACTCGGGGCGGTAGTCCAGCGTCGCCGCAGCCTGGGACTGACCGGTGTCGTACTGGCCCGCCCACAGGATCGTGGTCACGCCGGCATCCTGGAACCGGGCCATGTTCTCCAGCGCCCCTGACGACATGCACGACGGCGCCTGGAGGTAGCACCCGAAGCCGTGGATCCCGGTTTCCGTGACCCGCCCGCCGCAGTCCTCGACGCCCTGGTGGATCAGGTCCGCGTAGTACTCGTGCGCCGGGAGCTGGGACTCGGGGTCGATCCGCAGCAGGCCCAGCACCCGGACCTCGCCCGCGTCGCCGTTGCCCGAGAAGGACACCGGGTGGGGCACGACCTTGCGACACACGTACGTCACGAACATCTGCGCCCGTGCCTCGATCGAGGGGGCGTAGGACCAGATGGAGCCGGGGTAGCGGCGGAAGAAGGCATCGCGCTCCCCGAGGCCGGGCGCGATGTCGGCGTTCCCGGCGATCACCAGCGCGCCGCCGTCGGCCAGCACCTCGATCAAAGCCCGGTTGTTCTGCGCGGCGTAGCTGACCACCGCGAACGGCTGCACCTCGGTCAGCAGCCGCACCGCGTCCCCCCGGCGCGACTCGGGGCTGGTGGCGTCCTCGGAGTCGCCGCTGGAGTACATCGTGAGGAACCGGACGCTGCGCCCGTACGTCTGGTAGCGCTCGTTGAAGTACCGCATGTAGCGGCGCAGGACCCGGTCGAAGACGAAGTCGTCCTCGGTCTCGGGTTCGGCGAGATCGTTGATCGACCCGTTCGGAGGTGCTTCGTACCGTCTGCTGGAGCCGACCTGGAAGTAGTCGCTGCCGTCGAAGTAGAACACGACCCGTACCTCGCTCGCGGTCACGCCCGTGGCCACGGCGCCGCCGTTGTCGCCTTCGAAGTGGGCGACGCAGGGCGGCGAGAGCGGGTCCTCGGTCTGGCGGGGCGGAGCGCCCACGCAGCGCTTGGTCACGGGCCGAGCCGCCTCCCCCGGTGGTGGCGGCGGTGGTGGGAGGCCAGGGTCGGACGCGGACCCACCACCGCCGTCACCGCGCGTGGTGGTCGAGGATCCCAGCCCCAGTGACGAGGGGCCCGTGGCCAGCGGTGGCTGGTCGTGCGTGGCGGGGACGGGAGCGAACTCCAGCGTCTCCATCGGCGGCGACTGCGGCACCCGCAAGCTGCTCGGCAGCACCAGCAGCATCATGATCAGCGCGGCAACGCCCCCCACCAGCGGCGGGAGGCGGCGCAGGCCTCGGTTACGCCGGATGACGGTCCCATCCCCAGAACGTGGACCAGTCTGCCGCACACCTCCGGTTGCGTCCACAGGTCCGCATCACGCCGGCCGGACCGGCAGCTCGGGCCGGCTGCGGTCGAGCGGTCGCCCGTCCGCGCGCAGCCGCCTGGTCCGACGCAGCGCCGAGGTGGCAAGTGCGATCGCCTTTTCGAGCTGGCGATCGATCCCCGCCGCGTCGTCCTGGGGCCGGTTCTCGACCTCGTGGCTGGGCTGTGCCCCGGTGCCCTCGAGTTCCCACCCGACGTCGGGGAACCAGTGCGCGAACTCGGGGTGCGAGATCGCGGTGCCGTCGACCAGCGGCTCCTTCTGCATGATGCCGATCACACCGCCCCACGTCCGGGTCCCCACCAGCGGCCCGAGGTCCAGCAGCCGGAACGCGTGGCTGAACAGATCCCCATCGCTGCCGGTGTGTTCGTTGGCCATGGCCACGACGGGACCGGCCGTCGCCTGCCGCGGGTACCACTGGTCGTCGCGCCACCGGTAGCGCGCGAGCCCGATCGGCCGCCGCCGCAGCTTCTCGAGGACGAGGGTCGACACGAACCCGCCTTCGTTGAACCGGGCGTCGACGATCAACGCGTCACGGTCGAACTCCGCGTACCAACCGCGGTGGAACTCGGCGAAGCCCGGCCCGTCCATGTTGGGCACGTGGAGGTAGCCCACACGGCCCTCCGTGGCCGCGAGCACCAGCTCGCGGTTGCGCTCCACCCAACTGCGGTAGCGCGCGGGCCGGTCGTCGCCCAGGGGCCGCGTGGTGATCGTGCGGCGGCTCGAGCCGGTCCCGACGACCACGTCCACCTCCTTGCCGACCCTGCCCGCGAGCATCTTGCCGAGCGGTTCGCCAGCGCTGACCCCGACCCCGTCGACCGCGCGGATGACCTCGCCCGCCCGGACCCCACGACCGGGACCGACCAGCGGCGAGGCCCGCCCGGGGTCCCAGACGTCGCCGTCGTACACGGCCTCGACGACCCAGCCACGGCGGCGTCCGTCCCACCGCAGGTCGACGCCCAGGTCGCCGACCTCGGGGTCGTCGTGGATGGCGTGGCCACGGTCGCCTCCCGACTCGTATGCGTGCGACACGGCGAGCTCGCCGTGCAGCTCCCAGATCAGGTCCGACAGGTCAGCCCGTGACCCGAGCCGCTCGAGCAGCGGCCGGTACTGCTGCGTGATCGCGGCCCAGTCGACGCCCGCCAGGTCCGGCGTCCAGTAGAACTCGGCCGTCCGGCGGCAGACCTCGTCGAACATCTGGCGCCACTCCGAGGGCGGGTCGACCTCGACCCGGACGCGGTCGAGGTCGATCCAGCCCGTTGCAGGGCCGACACTGGCAGGTTCCGCGTCGCCCGGCGGCTCGCTACCGACCGCGATCCGCCGCAGCGCCGAGCCCGCGCGCACGAGCACGTGGCGCCGGTCGTCGCCTGCGACCACGGACGTGATCGTCTCTGACAGGGTCACCACCTCGCCCGACCCCAGAGTCACGAGCTGCAGCGCCGCCTTGGCCGGTGGGTCGGCGCTGGCCGAGCCGATGTCCTGCTGGCCCTCGAGCGGGTCGGCCTTCAGGAGCACGCCCTGCCGCGCACCGATGGCCCGGGAGTAGCGCCCCGGAGGCACCGGCACCGGGCAGATGCGCCCGGCCAGCCCCTCGAACTCGATCTCCACGCCGTCCCGGCCGTCCGGGGCGCCGTCGACGAGGTCGGCGGGACCCGGTTCGAACGGCGGGGGGACGTCGGCGCGCAACGCCACCGCGAACGCGCGGACCGGTCGCGGGAACGACAGCTCGAACCCCATCACGTCGATCGCGGGCTCGAAGCCGCGGCCGGACAGGAAGTACAGATAGCGACCGGTCGGATCGAAGCTGGGTTGGGCGTCGTGGAACCGCGGCTCGGTAAGGGGGTGCACCTGGCCGGTGGGCACGTCGAGGATGCGGATGGTCCGGATGTGGTCGCTGACCGTCGCGTGGGCATAGGCGAGCCAGCGCGAGTCCGGCGACCAGGTCACGTCGTCGATCCACCCGTGCGGCGCACGGTCGACCTCGTGGGCCTCTCCCGTCGTCAGGTCCACGGTGAAGAGCGCACCACGGTGCGTCGTCGCTGCACAGCGCGAGCCGTCCGGCGCCACCTCGAGGCCGCGCACCCGTCCCTCGAGCGCTGCCACCGGACGCGGGTCGCCGTCCGATCCCACCAGTTCGAGGTGCTCCTCGCCGCCCTCGTCGCTGACGACGAGCAGGGCCGTGTCCGTGACCGGTCGCGGCAGCCGGTGACGCACGCCGGGGGCGGTGATGGCGTGGGCACCTCCCCGGAACGTCCCCATCCGGGTCACCTGCCCACGCGACTCCACGGCCAGTCGCTCGCCGTCGGCGCTGAGCCGTGCATCCGTCAGCCCCTTCGCCGCGGTGACGACGCGTGGGCGGCGCCGGTGCCCTGACACCGGCACGTCCAGCTCGATCGGGGCGGCCTGCCCGCCGTCAGGCGGGACGATCCACACGTCGCCGGCGTGCTGGTACACGACGCGTTGCCCGTCCGTGGCAGCCCACCGGGCGTAGAAGGTGTCGTGATCGGTGTGCCGCCGGACGTCGCGCCCCGTGGGCCGGCAGGAGTACAGGTTGCCGACCCCCTCGTGGTCCGCGACGAACCACACCCGCGAGCCCACGCACATCGGGCATGCGAGGTTGCCGGCCAGGCTGCCGAGGATCTCGCGGAACTCGCCCTCGCCGTGACGGTCGACCCACAGGCGCCCCGACGTGCCCGTGCGGTCGCGCTTCCACGTCGCGGGATCGGCCGTGTTGCGCCCGAGCACGACGGCGCCGTCCTGTGACCAGCCGATGTCGCGGACCCGCGACCACGGCAGCCGTTCGAGCGGACCTGCCCCGGGCGTGGCGAGGTACAGCGCGTGGCTCTGACGGAACGGCTCCTCGGCGTCGCAACTGAAGCAGATGCGCCCGTCGGGCGACCAGCCGCGGACCAGCGCCAGGCCACCCAGCCAGGTGATCCGGTGGGCCCGCCCGCCATCCACGGGAGCGACCCAGACCTCCGCGGTGACGCCGACCCGGCGTGAGTAGGCCACGCGCGACCCGTCCGGTGACAGCGCCGGGTGGTGGGCCTCACCGTCGCCGGTCGTGATCCGGTGCGCGCGGCCACCGGTGACCGGCGCGACCCAGACGTCGTCCTCGGCGATGAAGGCGACCCGGTCGCTGGCGATGGTCGGGTGTCGCAGGTAGGGCTGCACGGCAACTCCTGGCACGGTTCACTACCCCGAGCCTGCCGGAACCGGGCCTCGGAACGGTTCGTACGTGTGGACCATCCGAGCCGTGGTGGTTCGTCGAGGCCGACCAACCGCCCCAGCGCCCATCCGACGAGACTGCACGACGACCGGCCCGGGATGGCGTGGTGGAACCGGCGACAGCACGTGAGGCGATGCGACGACCGCCGGACGACGGCGGGGACGTCGCCGTGGACGACGCCGTGGACGTCGGTGTGGACGTCGGTGTGGACGCAGGCCCACCGGGCGTGCGTGTCACGCAGGTCAGCGTTCCGCTGCGCGACGGGGTCGGTCTGCTCGCCCGCGTGTACCAGCCAGCGACGCTGGCCCCCCCGTTCCCAGCCGTGGTGGTCCGCACGCCCTACTCCATCGACGTCTCCGAGTTCGACCGGCTCGGCTGGGACGCCTACCTCGACCTCGGTGTCGCCGTCGTCCACCAGCTCGTCCGCGGCCAGGGGGGATCCGGGGGGAGCTTCGACTTCTTCTGGCAGGAGGGACGCGACGGCTACGACACGGTCGAGTGGGTCGCCGCGCAGGCGTGGTGCGACGGCCGGGTGGGGATGGATGGCGGCTCCTACCTGGGGACCGCGCAGTACCTGGCTGCTCTCGAGTCCCCGCCTCACCTGCGCTGCATCATGCCGACGGTCCCGGCTGGCGACCTGTTCGACGAGCTACCGCGGATCGGTGGCGCGCTGCATCTGGGGTTCCTGTTCGAGTGGATCCCCAGCCTGGCTCCGACCGGGTCGGCCGGCCCCGGCCCCGACGCCGTCACGGGACCCTTCGATGAGGGCAGCGGCCGGCTGACCGCCCGCCCACTGTCCGAGGTCCTGCGCCGGCACGGCATCGGAGGGCCGCTCGTCGACGAGGTCCTGCGCAGCGACACCCTCACCGGTCGCTGGTGCGAGATCCAGCTCACGGACGACGACCACGAGCGCGTCAGCCGCATCCCGATCCTGACGGTCACCGGATGGGCGGACGGCGACCAGGCCGGCGGGCTGTACCACTGGGCCGGGATCCAGCGGCGTGCGGCCGCGACCGCACCCGTGCACCTGATCATCGGTCCGTGGATGCACCAGCAGTGCTACCTGGGCGGTGAGCCGTCCCTCCACGAGCTCGAGTTCGGGCCCCAGAGCGTGCTGGACATCCGGGCCGAGCGCGTCGCGTTCCTGCGGCGCCACCTCCTCGACGATCCGTCAGGCGCCGTCCCGCCCAGGGCCCGCGTCTTCGTCACGGGCAGCAACCGGTGGCGCGCCGATGCGTGCTACCCGCCGGCCGACGTGCAGCCCACGCCGCTGTACCTGCGCAGCGATGGTGGCGCGCGGACCGCGTCCGGTGACGGGCGGCTGTCGGCCGCGTCGCCGGCGGATGAGCGCCCGGACCGGTTCGCCTTCGACCCGACCGACCCGTTCCCCTACGCGATGTACGGCGTGGACGTGCGCGAGGCCGAGGACCGCCCCGACGTGTTGATCTACACCTCGGCGCCCGCGCACGAGGACGTCGAGATCGTCGGCGACATCTGGCTGAGCCTCCACGCGGCCACGGACGGAGGTGACACCGACTGGGCAGCCCGCCTCGTCGACGTGACGCCCGACGGTCGGGCCGTCAACCTGTCGCATGGCCGCGGCTACCTGCGCGCCCGCTACCGCGAGGGCTTCGACCGCACCGTCCGGGTCGAGCCCGGCGCGGCGCACGCGTACCGCATCCGCCTCCAGGACGTCGGGCACACCTTCCTGCGCGGCCACCGGGTGCGGCTCGAGCTCACCAGCAGCATGTTCCCCCTGGCCGACCCGAACCCCAACACCGGGACCGACCCGGTCACCGAATCCGCGGTGCGCACGGCACAGCAGACCGTGTTCCATGATCGCGACCACCCCTCCCACCTGATGCTGCCCGTTACGCGCGGGTCGTTCGAGAGGATCCTGACGTGAGCCAGCTCCAACTTCGGGACGTGACCGTCGAACGCGACGGGCACCCGATCGCCGCCGTCGACTTCGGCGGCAGCGACCAAGGGCGCCCGCTGGTCCTGGTCCACGGCGGGTCACGCAATGCGATGGACTGGCTCGGCGTGGCCCCGTACCTCACGGCGGAGCACCGGGTCGTCGCCGTCGATGTGCGGGGTCACGGGCGCACCCCCCTCGGTGCTGGTCTGGACATCGCCGAGTGTGCGGAGGACGTCCACGCGATCGTCGAGGCGCTGGGGCTCGACGGTGCGATCGTCGCGGGGCAGTCGTTGGGAGGCATGATCGCGACCGCGTACGGGCGCGCCCATCCCGAGGTCGCCGGGGTGGTCAACATCGACGGCAGCGGTCAGGCGCTGCCGAGCAGCTTCCCCGGCAGCGACGACGAGGCCGCTCTGCGTCGCCAGCTCCAGCAGTTGCTCCGCGACCAGGTCCAGGCCGCCCGGGACCGGCAGGACGACCCCGACGACACGTTCGCCGAGAAGGACGTGCCCGGGCTGGTGTCCGACATCCGGGCCAGCGCGCAACAGGCAGGTCTCGACCCGGACGTCATCGAGGCGGGGGCGCGCCGCGGCGCGGTCCGCACGCCGGCCGGTCGCTGGCGACAGAGCTGGGGCAACCGCGAGCAGGCGGCGATGCTGGCCGGGGTCCTGGCGTACGACACCCTGGCCGAGCTCAGGGCGCTCACATGTCCGGCGATGTACGTGATGGGTGACGCGGAGGGCCGCGACGACGGCGGGCTGGGCGAGGCGGCGGTGCCGTTCCAGCTCGGGCTGAAGCGTGATCTGGCCGAGTTCGCCGCCGAGGCCGGACGTCGCCTCGAGTCGCTGCCCACCGGGCACATGGTGCACCTCGAGATGCCCGAGCAGACGGCAAGGCTGCTCCACGAGTTCGCCGCATCGGTCTGACGGTGGACAGACCGGTGCAGGCGCCGTCCGGGGACGAACTCACCGCGTGGTGCCGGCGCGCTGGCCAGCCGCTGGATCGGGTCGACCCGGACGGTGGGCTCGGCGACCTCGAGCCGCTGGTGGAGGTCATCGGCGACGCCCGCGTCGTCGGGCTGGGCGAGTCGGCCCACGCGATGGGCGAGTTCTACCGCTTGAAGCACCGCCTGCTGCGCTTCCTCGTCGAGCGGATGGGGTTCTCGACCTTCGCGCTCGAATCGGGCTTCGCGGAGGGCCTGGTCGTGGACCGCTGGGTACAGGGTGGCGCCGGGGATCTCGACGACGTCATCCGCCGGGGGTTCACGTACAACATGGGCAGCTCCGAGGAGTTCGCCGCCCAGCTCACCTGGATGCGCGAGCACAACCTTGCCGGCCGTTCGCCCCGGTTGCGCTACCGCGGCACGGACCTTCCGGGCTGGCTCGGCTCGGCACGTCCTGCGTTGGACGAGGTGGTCGGCTACCTGCAGGACGTGGATGCGCCCACCGCCGACCGGGTCCTCGCCCGTGCCACCCCGCTCGTCGGACGGGTCGCCGGGCGCTACCAGCCCGATGCGGTGGACAGGTACGCAGTGTTGACCGGTGAGGAGCGCGATGGCCTGACGGCGGCGCTGGCCGACCTCGTCGCGACGATGGAGCGGCGTCGACCCGACTGGATCGCGACGACCGGGACCGAGCGCTTCGAGCTGGCGCTGCGCTGCGCCGTGAACGCCGCCCAGCTCGACGCTCACCTGCGCCACGCCGTGGCTGCCGGCGCGAGCACCGCGGTCATGGAAGGTCGCGACGTCGCGATGGCTGCCAACATCCGCTGGATGCTCGACACGGTGGATCGAGGTGAGCGGGTCGTGTTCGGTGCACACAACGGCCACGTCCAGGCGGTCCCGTTCCTGGTCGCCGGTCAGAGCGTCCCGAGCACCAGCGCCGGCACGTACCTGCGTGCCGCGCTCGGCCAGGACTACCGCCCGATCGGGACCACGTTCGCGTCGCTCGACGGGGGAGTGGAGACCCAGGCAGCGTCGGCCGGGACCATCGACGCGGTGCTGGCCGCGGTCGGCGTCCCGCTGCTGCTGGTCGACCTACGCACGATCGGGAACGCGCCGGCCGCCGCGGAGGCCCTGGGACGGATCCGCCGGATGCGCCTGCAGGGCGGCCAGGTGGAACTGACCGTCGGCACGGCGTTCGACGCGCTCGTACACGTCCACGAGCTGCACGGGATGCACCCACGTGCCCTCGCGCGGACGGATGCGTAGTGGACGATCCGCGCCGGCAAACCGCTACCGCCTGGGATAGGACGTCCCCACCGCACCCATCGCTTAGCCTCGTGTCCACCACGCCCCGGGCCCACCCTTGCCAACGCCGCTGTGCCACTTCAGCCACATCAGCAACCTCGCCAACATGGTCGAGGCGGGACGACTGGTTTGCGATGCCCGCGTCCAACAGGGCGAGGCATCATGCACCGACGTTGGAGACCGTGCAGTCAAGGCACGACGTCGGACGAGGCCGGTCGATTGCGAACCGGGTGGTGTCGTCGGGGACTACGTGCCCTTCTACTTCGCGCCACGCTCACCAATGCTCTACGTGATCAGCCAAGGAGGCGTTCCCGACTACCAGGACGGCCAAGACGCGCTGGTGTACTTGGTCACCAGCGTCGAGCGTGTCATCCAGATGGGCCTCCCCGTCGTGTTCACCGATGGCAACGCGGCCTCCATGCTCACGATGTGCTTCAGTGACATCGAGGAGTTGGACAGCCGGATCGACTGGGAATTGATGCGAGCCCGAATGTGGCGGAACACCCTGTCCGACGGCGACAGGATGCGGAGGCGCATGGCCGAGACACTCGTGCACGATCACGTCCCATGGGCAGCGTTCGACGAGTGCGTCACCATGACCTCAGAGACCGCCGAGCGCGTCCGCCGGGTCCTGGCAGCGAGTCCACAGGCAGAGCTTCCGGTTCGTGTCGCACACGACTGGTATTACTGATGTTGTGGGAGGTGAGATGATCCGCGAGTCCGAGGGCAATCTCCTCGAAGCTGACGTCGACGTTCTCGTCAACACCGTCAACACGGTCGGCGTGATGGGCAAGGGCATCGCTTTGCAGTTCAAGCAGGCTTTTCCTGACAACTTCAAGGCCTACCGTTCAGCCTGCCAGCGCAACGAAGTCCGACTCGGGAAGATGTTCGTTGTCGCCACGGGTCGGCTCTCGCCGAAGTGGATCGTGAACTTCCCGACGAAGGGCCACTGGCGAGCGCGTTCCAAACTGAGCGACGTGGAAGCAGGTCTGGCTGACCTTCGCCGGGTCCTCGTGGAGCTAGGAGCCGGAAGCGTCGCCGTCCCCCCGCTTGGTTGCGGGAACGGGGGGCTTTCCTGGTCCGACGTTCAACCTCGGATCGAGCATGCGTTGGGTGATCTGACGCATCTCGAGGTGCACCTCTACGCGCCGAAACGCGCTCCAGCCGCCAACGAGATGCCCGTCCGAACTGAACGGCCGGCGATGACCCTTGGGCGCGCCGCCCTGGTCAGTCTGATGAACTCCTACGACAAGTCGGGGTTTGGCGTCAGTCCGATCGAGCTTCAGAAGTTGATGTACTTCCTGCAGGTCGCTGGAGAGCCGCTCCAACTCCAGTACACCAAGGCGCGCTATGGACCGTACGCCGAGAACCTGAATCACGTACTCGTACGGATTGAGGGCCACTTCGTCCGCGGCTACGGCGACCGTAGCGGCCTTGTCCGCGACGCAGCGCCCCTGACCGTACTCCGCGGAGGCGTCGAAGAGGCGAGTCGTTTCCTTGCCGAACACCCGGCTACACAAGCTCGAATCCGACGGGTTACGACCCTTTCAGAGGGGTTCGAATCGCCTTATGGAATGGAGTTGCTCGCGACTATCCACTGGCTGCTTGTGGACGAACTGGACCTGGGCTCGGACTCTCGTATCGAGCAGTTGACATCAGCCCTCAGGTCGTGGAGCCGACGGAAGGCCGGCCTCTTCACCCCCGAACACGTTCGACTGGCTCTGGACCATCTCATCGAGCGTGACTGGCTCCATGACATACCCGCTCTCTCGGACGCGTGACCCACCAGCCTTCGAGGGCCACGCCGATGTTCGACGGTTCGAGCAGCACGGCCTGCACGCCTCAGGACCGGGGCCCGCGTACCTCGACCATGATCGGAGCCAGCCATGACCCGACCCACGTCCTCGCTGGGACCTTCGACCCGCTCGGTCCACGGAGCCGAGGGGGTCGACCGAGCGACGCGCTCGCTGGTCCCGCCGATCGTGACGAACTCGGCCTTCGCCTACCCGGACGTGGAGACCTGGCGTGCCGTGGCGCGAGGCGAGTCCGAGGGGCACATCTACACCCGCAACTCGAACCCGACCACGGACCGCCTCGAGGCCAAGCTGGCGCTGCTCGAAGGCGCCGCTGCCGCGACGTCGTTCACGACCGGGATGGCGGCGATCTCCACGACACTGTTCGCGTTGCTGGGTCCGGGCGATCGTGTGGTCACCGTGGCGGACACGTACGGCGGCACGTTCCTG
>DASWKO010000166.1:0-3007 GCA_036396595.1 Nitriliruptorales bacterium
TACACGGCGTATGGCGCCGACACCACGCCCGAGATCGCGGTCGTCGGCGCGATCTGGCCCGCGGCCACGAAGGACAGCCGGTCGACGAACACGCCCACGAGCGCCAGGCCACCGGCAGCCAGCACGCCGCGCGCGCCGCGGGTCCACGGCAGGAGCAGGATGGCCATTGGGACGACCAGCCCGGCGATCAGCCGGACCCCCACGAATTGCACGGCCAGCGGACCGCTGATCAGCGCGTGCGTCGCAGCCG
Organism: Nitriliruptorales bacterium; assembly: GCA_036396595.1. Lineage (GTDB taxonomy): Bacteria > Actinomycetota > Nitriliruptoria > Nitriliruptorales > Nitriliruptoraceae > DASWKO01. The sequence goes on from DASWKO010000166.1 coordinate 251, forward strand.
ACAGGCCGGGATCGGTCGCGGTCAAACCCACGAACACCTGGCCCGCGATGAGCACCGCCACGATCGCCAGGGCGATGACCAGGACGGACCTGATCGCCGGGATGGCCAACACGCCCGCGCGCTCGAAGCCCGCAAGGTGCTGTCGGTCGACGACATAGAACACCACGCCGAGCAGGGCCGTCCCGGCCAGCAACGCGGATGCGACCGTGAGGATCGGGGTGACGAAGCCGGACCAGTACGGCCGGGCGGCCAGGACCCCGAACACGGCTCCCAGCGTGCTCGGGGCGATCACCGCCATCCCCGACGAAAGCAGGCAGGCGATCGAGTGGATCCGCTCGTGGTGCCAGAAGATGCTCCAGACTTCCGTCAGGAGGAAGCACAGATAGATGCCGTAGAAGACGCCCATCCACCACATCGGCGAGCTCAGTGACGGATTGAGCGCCGCACCGAACACGAGGCGGATGGGGTAGTGCAGGTCGAGCGCGATGATCCCGAACGCGGTCACCAGGCAGAGAACGGCGAGGATCGCGTGGCGCTTCTCGAGCGGCCGAAACCGATCGATCCCGAACACGGTCCCAAGGGATGACGCGAGGCAGAGACCGCTGGTGGTGATGGCGAAGAAGACGTACGCCACGATCAGCAGGCCCCATTCCACCGACGGGGTCGTGGCCACGCCCTTGTCGCCCGGGAACAGGGCTCGGACGGCCCCGATCGCTCCGATCAGGACCATCAAGCCAAGCAGCCCGAACCAGGCTCGGAGCGATCGTGGTGTCGCGATCGCCTCGTCGCGGATGACGCGCAGGACGACCCGGGGATCACCGACCAGGGCGTGACCGGAGAGGCGGGCGAGCATCAGGCCGACTCGCCTTCGAGGCCGAGGTAGTGGACGCGTGGCTTCGTGCCCAACTGCGGCTTCATGACCCGAGTGGGCTCCTCCCGCAGGATCGTGCTGACGTTGCTGTCGGGATCGTCCAGGTCGCCGCACAGGCGTGCCCCAACCGGACAGATCTCGACGCAGGCAGGATCGCGGCCGCGGGTGATCCGGTGATAGCAGAAGGTGCACTTGTCGGCGACTCCGGCCACACCGGTCGGGGTCCGGGCGCCGGCCGGCACCAGGTACCGGGCACCGTACGGACAGGCGACGACGCAGTAGCCGCAGCCGATGCAGCGCTCCTCGTCCACGAGGATCACCCCGTCGGCTGTCCGGTAGGTGGCACCGACCGGGCAGACCGCTGTGCACGGCGAGTTCTCGCACTGCATGCACAAACGTGGCACGAACTGGGTCGCCTCGATCGTCCTGGGATCCACGCCCGGGGCGACCGAGTCGGCGGGAAACCCGTGGATCCCGGCATCGGGCGCGTCGGTGAAGACCACCCCGGCCTCGGTGATCGCGTGGCGCTCCACCCAGGTCCGCGTGTGCTCCTCGTCAAAGGGCACGCCATTCTCCTGTTTGCAGGCCACGACGCATTGACCGCAGCCGATGCATGCGCGCGCATCCACGACGAACGCCCAGCGATGGGCGGCCGGGTCGTAACTGGCGACGATCGGATCAACGGGCGCGGTCGGTTGGCTGACCAGCCCGGTCATCCATCCGTACAGGGCTGTTGAGCCGGCCAGGCAGGGCAGGGCGGCCGCCCCGAGCTGCAGAACCTGGCGACGTGAGATCGGGATCGCGCCAGCCCCCGCCACCGCCGAGTCCGTCCCGCGCGTGTCCTCCGCGACCGGTGGGTCGGTCATGACCTCACCGGGATTCATGGAACACGACCTGTGGTCCGGTGGCAGCCCAGGCAGACCGAATCGGCCGCCAGCTGATGACCGGTTGGGAACCGCTTGAGGCCCTCAGGAGCGTGGCAGGTCGTGCAGGCCGGCAGCTTCGCGAGCGGGTGGGTCACGTCAGGGGGGGTATCGGCCACCCCGGTGTGTGGATCGTGGCACTGCAGGCAGACCGCACCCGTGTAGTGCCCCCCGGGATCGACCTGGGGGAACTGGATCGATCGTCCGGCCGCCCTGGCGTGGCAGGTGGCGCACACGGCGCTCGACTCGGTGTCCAGGGCCTGGACCACGCCAGGGATCTCGCCCGGGTGTGGAACCGTCGGGAGGTGGCAGGTCTCGCAGATCAGGTCGGCATGGTCGGCCGCGGTGACTGTCGCGGCTTGCGATTCATGGCACTCGCGGCAGTCGCTGACCGCGTAGACCTCCTGCCGGTCCGCCCACGCGAGGGCGCTGGCATCGCTGCGCGGCGGGCCGTACTGGCCGTATAGCGTGGTGGCCGCCAGGGCACTCACGGCGAGCACCAGTGACAGGGCGACCATGGCGGTCCCGATCCTGGTCGCCGTCCAGGCGCGTCGGATGAGCCGACTGCGCCGCGCGAGATCACGCAGCCCGGTCACCAGGCTCACGACGCGGCGCATGGGGACGTCCGACATCTAGCGCCGTGCGGGTGTGTGGTGTGTGGCACGCCGGATGACGTACGCCGTCACGAAGGGAGTTGCGACGATCAGCACTCCGGTGACCACGAGCCCGATGCCGGCGACATCCGTACCGAGGACGAAGAGCAGCGCGTGAACGGCGACGAACGCGAGGACCGCCTCGATCCATAGGGCCATCGCCGTGAACACCAGCCAGGTGAGCACCGGGATACCGGCCGCCGTCAGTCCGCCCCAACCGCGCGCGACGGCTAGACGTTCGAGCAACAGGAGGACCGCAAGCAGGAGCCCGACCTGCACGCCGACGCTGTCCATGGTGCGCGCCCCAGTG
>DASWKO010000167.1:0-3316 GCA_036396595.1 Nitriliruptorales bacterium
TCGGGACGGTGGACTTCCGCGACGCGCGCTACCTGCCTGTCCCCGGAGGTCCGAGCAGCGGCCTCCCCGAGGTCTGGGTGCTCGCGAACGCGCTCAACACCGTGCTGACCGGTGCGTACGCCGTCCCGGTCGCACCGTGGCAGAACCTGGCCGCGATGGTCGTGCTCGCGGGCGTCGGGGCGGCCGCGGTGCGCCGTGGACCGGTGTGGTCCGGGGCGGCGTTCCTGGTCGGTGCGACCGGTCTGCTCCTGGTCGTCGCGGCGCAGCGGATCCGCGCCGGCGACCTGGTCGCGGTCGCGGCTCCCGTGGCCGCCCTGGTCCTCGGGGCGGCGGGCTCGTTCGCGGTGCGGTGGGTCACCGACACCCGCCACCGGCGCCACGTGCACCGGTTGTTCGCCAGCTACGTGCCGGCGGCGGTGGCGCGCGAGCTCATGGCCGACCCCGCACGTGCGCTGCGTGCCGCCGACGGGCAGCGCGCGGACATCACGGTGTTCTTCTGCGACCTCCGGGGCTTCACCGCCACGGCCGCCACGCTCGAGCCGTCGCAGGTCCGCGAGCTGCTGCAGGTCTACTACCGCCACACCGCCCAGCACGTGCTGGACCAGGGCGGAACGGTGATGCAGTACGTCGGCGACGAGGTGTTCGCCGTGTTCGGCGCCCCCCTCCCACAGGACGATCACGCCGAACGGGCCGTGGCCGCTGCGCAACGCGCCCAGGCGGCCAACGAGGCGATCGACGCCGAGCTGGCCGCGCAAGGTCTACCGGGTGTGGGCTACGGCATCGGGCTGCAGTCCGGACCCGTGGTCGCGGCGCACGTGGGCGAGCTCGGGCAGCGCCGCCAGTACACCGTGGTCGGCGACACGGTGAACGTCGGGGCGCGCCTGTGCTCGCAGGCCGGACGGGGCGAGATCGTCGTGTCGGAGGACGTGCTCGCCCGGATGAGCCACCCGCCGGCGGGCCAGCCGATGGGCTCCGTGCCGCTCAAGGGCGTGGAGCGTCAGCTCGAGCTGGTGAGGCTCTCCTCGTCGTAGATCAGGCAGGTGCCGGAGGGGAACCCCGTACCGTCCTCCTGGAGCAGGATCGAGTGGTCGTACTCGGCGACGACCGCGCACAGGTGGGTCGCGTTGGGCGGCCGGCTGGAGTTGGTGAACGCGTCGAACACCTCGGCGTCCCACGCCGCCCAGGACCCCTGCTGGCCCGCGGGGATGTTGACCCCGACGGTGTCCTCGGTCGACGTCGGGAACCAGTAGAAGTGCACGTGGTTGGTGCCTTCCGGCCCGATGGTGGGGTCGAAGCCGTAGGGCGTGTAGGTCGCGACCACCTGGTCGCCTTCGAGACGGATCTCGCCGACCTCGAGGAAGCGCTGTCCCGGCAGGCTCTGGCGCACGGCCGTGGTCAGCTCGCGGCACTGATCCGAGTACTGCTGCTCGTCGGGCGCGTCGGGCCCGGTGAGCTCGAAGCAGATGCTGCGCGCGGCCACCGGTCGCTTCAATGCGTGGAAGGCGTTGAAGACCTCCGCCGACGTCCACGAGACCGGCGAGGTCCCCGCCACGGGCTGGGTCCACTCGTCCACCCAGCGGAACTCCAGCTCGTTGCCGCCCTCACCGGGGGTGAACCCCGTGGTCTCGAAGTACACCTCGAGGCTGCCGTCGGGGTACACGTTCAGCTCGGTGATCTGGCCGGCCACCCCGGCCGTCCCGTCGCCGGGCGAGGTGGTCGCGTACGGCCCGGGCGACGTCGCGGCCGGCGATGGCTCGTCCTCGGGGTCCTCACCCCCGGACAGCGCGGTCGCACCCACGGCGATCAGGGCCAGCAACGCCACGGCACCACCGACCAGTACCGGCACGCGCGACCGGCCCGGCGTCGGCTCCGACGTCGGCGTCGACGGGGGCCGCACGTCGGGGCTGGGCAGGGCGTCGTCGGTCCCGGCGTCCCCGGCCTCGGTCACGGCGGCCCCCATCACGGCGGGCGCGGTGGCGGCGGTCAGGTCCTCGGCGACCTCGCGTTCGGTGGCGGCGCCCCGGCCGGCGCCCGCGAGCCCGAGCATGGCCGCGCCGATCGCGATCGTGTGCTTGGGGTGCGCGTCCAGCGCGATCGGCCGGCCCGTGGCCTCGCGCACGAGCTGGGCCACCAGCGGGATGCGCGACGAGCCACCCACGAGCAGGATCTTGCTGACCTGGTCCATCTCGAGGCCGGCCGAGCGCACCGCGCGCTGCAGCGCCGAGACGGTCTCGGCGATCCGGGGCCGGATCATCTGCTCGAACTCGGGTCGGGTGAGCCGGACCTCGGTGGACAGCGACGGCAGCAGGATCGGGATGTCGACGTCGGTGTCCTGTGACAGTGCCTCCTTGGCGGACTGGCACTCCTCGCGCAGCCGGGAGACGGCCGCCGCCGCCGCCGACGCGTCGGTCGTGTCCAGCTCGCGCACGCTCCCGCCGACTGCCAGGTCCACATGCGCGAACACGGCCTGGTCGAAGTCGATGCCGCCGATCCGCTCCATGCCCTCGGGCGTGCCGATGAGGTCGAAGCCGTCGTCGGTCCGGCGCAGCACCGCGGCGTCGAACGTGCCGCCTCCGAAGTCGTAGACGGCCACGACGTCGCCCGGCTCGAGGCGCTCCTCCTGGGCGTAGTGGATCGCGGCTGCCTCGGGCTCGGTGATGAAGCTGACGTCGCCGACGTCGGCCTGCCGGACCGCCTCGGTCAGCAGGTCGAGCTTGTACGGCCCCCAGTTCGCCGGGTGGCTCAGCACGATCCCGTCGGGCGCAGCGCCCTGCTGCTCGGACACCTTCTCGACGATCCACCTCAGCAGGTGCCCCATCAGGGATTCGGCCCCGTACGGCGTGCCACCCAGCAGGAGCGGCGTCGGGTCCCCCAGACGGCGCTTGAACTCGCGCGCGGTCCGGGTCGGCTCGGTCAGCGCCCGGCGTTCGGCCGCCTCGCCGACCAGCACCTCGCCGTCCGCGCGCAGCGTCACCACGGAGGGCACGGTCGCCGACCGGTTGCCCAGGGGCAGGATCCGCGCGCGGTCGGCGTCGGCGATCGCAGCCGCCGAGTACGTCGTGCCCAGATCCACACCGAGGACGTAGACCAAGTCCCTACCTCTTTCGTCGCCGGGAGCCGCGCGCATCGCCGGGAGCCGCTTGCGTCGCGGGAGCCGTGCTGCCCCCATCCTACGAGACGGCGGCTCCCGCACGCGCGTAGATGCCCTCGTAGCTGCGGGCGACGATGTCGCAGGCCTCGGCCGTGACCGGATCGGTCATCGGGTCGGCGCGGCGCGTGCGCCAGCGCTCCGCGCCCGCCAGGGCGGCGGCTCGCT
>DASWKO010000168.1:0-7873 GCA_036396595.1 Nitriliruptorales bacterium
TCCTGGATGTCGAAGGCGTGCAGCGCGGTGGCGTAGTCGTCGACGCTGGCGTCGGTCGACCCGGGGTCGTACCACCGGGTGGTCGCCACGTACAGGGTCCGCGCCGAGGCGTACACGGTGCGGCCGTCGGACAGCACCGACGTGCTGTGCAGGTCGCCGAGATCGCCGTGCAGGTCGAAGCTCAGCACCGACAGCGACCCGAACCCGGCGAAGCTCGGCGGGCGGTGGGTTGCCTCACAGGCGGTGAGCGTGCTCGTGACCGGCTCACGGCCGCCCTGCTGGACCGTGACCTGGGGCTGCCACTGGCCGACCGTGGACTCGGCTACGACCTGACGGTTGTGCGCCAGTGCCTGCTCCTGCGACCGGTCCTGGTCGGGGTACACGAACGGCAGGGACTCCGGGCTGGAGTGGACCACCACGCGGGCGGTCCCCCCGATGCGCCGGGCACTGACCAGCCAGCCGTCCACGACCGCCCGGTGTACCTCGACCGGACGCGCCGGGTCGGTGACGTCGATGAGCGTGAGCCGCGTCACCGGGCTGCTGCCGCCGTAAGGGCTCGGCGACGACGAGACGCCGTCGGACTGCTGGGTGTCCTGCCACCCGTGGCTGAGCACCAGCAGCCTCGTGCCGTCCAGCAGGAGCTGCGCGCCGCCCACGTCCTGGCCGACGACGATCTCGGCGACCGCCTGCGGGGCGCCGCTGTCCACGCGCACGATCCGGACGCGGTCGCCGCGTGCGATGTAGGCGTGGCGGCCGTCGGTCTCGACGGTGTCGGGCTCGTCGATCCCCTCCTCCTGCACGTTGGTCCGCGAGTGGGCCGGCGGGGACGAGCCGCCGCTTCCAAACATTGCCCCCCCCTCCGCACGGCTCCCCTGGTCCGAGACCGGCGCCATCTCCTCGGGTCCGAACTGCTGCGAGCCGGGCAGGCCCCAGGCGGTCACGCGCCCGCCTGCCTCCTCGCGGAGGTGGTCGCGCAGCGAGGTACACGCGTCGAACGCGACCAGGGCGGCCGCGGCCGCCCGCACCTCCACGCCGGACCGGGCAGGGGGCGGGGGGCTGGGCTCGGACCGGGGGCTCGCGCCCAGTGGTGGAACCAGGACCTCCAGGTTGGGGGCGTCGGGATCGGCCGACGCCGTGAGCGTGGGCGCAGGAGCGGCCACCAGCGGGGCCGTGGGCGGCGTGGAACCGGCGATCGCGAGGCGCGCGACGGCCATCGCCAGGACCGCTGAGGCGAGCAGCCCGACGGCCAGCCGCGGCCGGCGCGACACCCAGCCCGGTCCCCGATCCGCCTGGGACGCAGCCGGCGTGGCCGCGGCCGGCGCGGCCGCGGCCGGTGCGGACGCGGGCTCGGGCGCGGCCATGGCGCGCTGGACAGCCTCCCAGCTCGCGGCCAGCTCCGCCGGGTCGGCCAGCGCTGCCAGGTCGGCACGGCAGCGGTCGCAGGCGACCAGGTGCGCCTCGACCGACGCGGATGCCGAGCCGACCAGGTCGTCGCTCGCGTAGGCCGCCATCGTGGCGGGTTCGATGTGCCAGGTCATACCAGCACCTCCCGGAGTTGACGCTTGGCGCGCATGAGGCGCGTCTTGACGGTGCCGCGTGGGATGCCGAGCAGCCGGCTGGCCTCGCGGGTGGTCAGGCCGTCCAGCACGGTCGCCTGCACGACCGCCTGGAGCTCGGGCGACAGGGCGTCCAGCGCAGGCCCGAGCGCGCCGTGCTCGATGCCGGCCAGGACCCGTTCCTCGGCGGACGGTGACACCTCGACGGCCGAGGCCCGCTGACGTCCCGGCCGACGACCGAGGTGGGTGAGCAGGCGGCGGATCGCGATGCCCCACAGCCAGGCGGCCACAGGGCCCTCGCCGCGCCAGCCCTCGGGACGGCGCCACACGGCCACGAACGTGTCCTGCACGGCCTGCTGGACCAGATCGGGGTCACCGCACCGGCCGCGCAGGCGGGCTGCCAGCCACGGGGCGTGCCGGTCGTGCAGCTCGCGCAGTGCAGCGGCGTCGCCCGTTGCCACTCCCGCCAGCAACGTGGCGTCGTCGCGCGAATCCCCCTTGACGTCGCGCACCTCGGTCACACCGCTCCCCTGCCTCGGCCCCTCGACCTCATCGTCCCGCCGGTGGCCGCGACCGGTTCACGGCGACCCGTGCTCGCGCGCTGAGCGCACACCCCGACGTCCGCGAGACCTCTGTGAGCAGTTCCCGCTCGCTATCGAGCAGAACCTGCTCACGGACGCTCGCAAGAGGGCTTGCCCCACGCCCCGAGCGCCGCGCGCTCGGAGCGTCGGGGATCACGAGTCGGTCGTTGACACGTCAGCGCGGGTGCCCGAACATGCGCCCACATCGGTGGCGATGGGTGCCCCGAGGGGAGATGTGAGGGGCACCATGGACGCTCGCCGCATGTCATTTCCGGTGGTCTGGCTGCTGACCGCAGCGTTCCTGGTCGGTACGCCACCAGGCCAACCTGCGGGGGCGGCCACCGGGACGCCCGAGAGCGAGTCGGCGTCCCAGCGCGGGCTCAACGACAGCCCTGCCACGGCGGACGACACGGGCGGCTTCGGGACCGGCGCCGGCGACGACCCCGAACTCGACGTCACCGGAGCGTTGCCGGGCAGCCTGCTCAGCGTGCCGAACGAGGCAGGGGCACCGGGGACCAGCCTCGACGGCAGCATCGGCACGGCCACGGCGACGGGACTCACGCCTGGCGGCTCCATCTTCGCGGTCGCCACCATCGGGGAGTCGGGTCACCCGTACGGCAACTCGGGCAGCGGCACCGGCGACTACGACTGGTTCTCGATCTCCGGCGTGACCCCCGGCCAGACGATCCGGGTCGAGGTGACCACCCTGCTGGCGTTGGGCGACCTGGACCCCGTCGTGGCGGTCTACGACGCCGCGGGCACGCGGGTCGCAGCCAACGACGACGGCGACCCACGTGGGGCGGACAGCGTGCTCGACTACACCGCCGCCAGCTCCGGCACCCACTACGTCGTCGTGCGCGGGTTCGGATCGGGGTGGCAGAACGACCCCGCCGACCCGGCTTCGGGGCAGGGCGCCGGTGCCAACAGTCAGGGCATCTACGCGCTGTCCGTCGCGTACAACGCCGTCATCGACCGTGACGTGTTCGCGGTCGACCTGGAGGCCGGCGACGTGCTGGGGGCAGCGCTCGACGGCGCCAACCTGGTCACCATCCTCGACGCGGCGGGCGCCATCGTCATCGACTCGATCAGCCCCACCGCGAGCGAACGCCCCGTCGCGTCGCCCCTGCCGACGGGAACGTTCTCCGACGTCGCGTTCGTGGCACCAGCGACCGGCACCTACCACGTGCAGGTCCGGGCCGGGGTCGGGTCCTACACGCTGCGCCTGCGTGCCTTCCGGCCGTTCCTGTCACCCAGCCCGACAACGCCACGCAGACCATCTTTCTGGACTTCAACGGGGCCTCGATGGACACCGCCGACGCCGGGGGGTCGGGTACCCAGCCGAAGCAGACGTCGCCGCTCAGCGCCTTCCTGTCCGGTTGGGGTCTGGGTCCCGACGACGAGGACGCCGTCATCGACGCGGTCGTGGCCACCGTCGTCGAGAACCTCCGGACCGACCTTGTCGTGGATGGTCGCAACGGCGACCGCGGCACATCGAACCAGGCCGGCGACTTCGCCGTGACGATCCGCAACAGCCGCGACCACGCAGACGCGTTCGGTGATCCGTACGTCAGCCGCGTCGTCGTCGGTGGAACCATCGCCGAGACGGCCTTGCCCGCGGGCACCCTGGCGGCGGCGGACTCGGTGGACGTCGGCAACTTCGCCCCTGAGGAGTCCGCGATCGTGCTGCTCGACCTCCTGAGCGCACCGTCACCGGCGCCCACCTCGCTCAACACCATCACGCGCAGCGGCAGCGCGACCATGATCGATCTGGTGGGCGTGAGCGTCGGCAACCTCGCGTCCAAGGTCGCTGCGCAGCTCCTCGGAGCCCGCGAGACGGCCCCCTCCAACACCGTCCCGGCCCTGACGGACGCGGCCGGCGACCTTGCACGGACCGTTGCCGGGGTGGGTCCGGACCTCACGTTCGGGACCGCCGACGACGTGGACATCGATCTGGTCCCCGACGCGTACCTCCCGACCGGGCCGCACTACGGCACCCAGGACGCCGCCGCCGCGGTCGCCTTCGCGCTGTCCACCGGCCACCGGGTACTCGAGGCCCGGGCGAGCGTGACCCCGGACACGGTCGAGGTCGGTGAGCCGGCCAGCTTCGATGCCACCGACTCGGTGATCGAGCCTCCGGACGGCAATGTGACGTACCGTTGGGACTTCGGTGACGGCAGCGACGTCGGGTCGGGGCCGACCGTCAGCCACGCCTTCGCGACTACCGGCGACTTCACCGTGACCCTGACCCTGGCCGACCCCGACACGGACGAGTCCGACACCGCGCAGGTGAGCGTCACGGTGACGCCCGACACGGCGCTCGAGGCGCGGGCGAGCGTGACCCCGGACACGGTCGAGGTCGGTGAGCCGGCCAGCTTCGATGCCACCGACTCGGTGATCGAGCCTGCGGACCGCGATGTGACGTACCGTTGGGACTTCGGTGACGGCAGCGACGTCGGGTCGGGGCGCACCGTCAGCCACGCCTTCGCGACTGCCGGCGACTTCACCGTGACCCTGACCGTGGCCGACCCCGACACGGACGAGTCCGACACCGCGCAGGTGAGCGTCACGGTGACGCCCGACACGGCGCTGGTGGAGCGGGCGCACGGGACCGACCGGATCGCGACCGCGGTCGCGGCCTCGCAGCGTGGCTGGACGTCGTCCCCGCGTGCGCTGCTGGCTACCGCCACCAACTTCCCCGATGCGCTGGCCGCTGGCGCGCTGGCCGGCTCGCTCGACGCCCCGCTGCTGCTGACCGACGCCTCGACGCTGTCGGGTGCGGTCGAGGGCGAGCTGTCGCGGCTCGCGGTCAAGACCGTGACCATCCTGGGTGGACCGTCGGCGGTGTCGGAGGCGGTGAGTTCGAGCCTGGTCGATCTCGGCTACACGGTCGAGCGCATCGAGGGCCCCGATCGCTTCGCGACGGCGGCCGCGGTCGCCAAGCGCGTCGGAGCGTCGCCGGCCAAGGCGGTGACGATCGCGCTCGGACAGCACGCCGACCTGACCCGCCAGTCCTGGCCCGATGCCCTGAGCGCCGGTGCGCTGTCGGCCACCCCGGCACGGATACCCACGCTGCTCACCCGCTCCGATCAGCTCCCCCAGGCCACACGCGCCGCGCTGAGCGAGCTGGCCCCCGAGACCGTGTACGTGCTCGGCGGCGAGGCAGCCGTCTCCGAGCAGGTCGCGGACCAACTGAGCGAGTCCGGCTACGTGGTCGAACGGCTCGAGGGCGACAACCGGTTCGAGACCTCGGTCGCGGTGGCGACCAAGGCGCTCGAGCACCTGCCGGACTGGACGCTGGAGGTCGTCTTCGCAACCGGCTTCAACTACCCCGACGGCCTGGCTGCCGGCGCGCTGGCCGCCAGGAGGGGCGCGCTGGTGATGCTGGTGCCGCGTGATGCGCTCGATCAAGCCGAGGCCGTGCGCGACTTCCTCGCTGACAACGCCAATCGCCTCGACCTCGGCACGGTCGTGGGCGGGGAGGCCGCGGTCAGCGACGCGGTCCGCGCCGGGCTGGAGCAGGCCATGGCCGCGACCTGACGGGCGCGGGGCGGGCGATGACGACCCCGACCACCAGGTACCACGCGTCCGCCAGGGTGTTGAAGATCCGCTGTTGCAGGCCCGCATGGAGGTCCCACCCGGCGTTGCGCACGACCAGGCCCACCAGCGCCAGCCCGCCGAGCAGGAACGACAGCCGGGCCAGGCCACCCAGGTGCTCGCGCACCCGCCAGCCCGTCGCCAACGGTGCCAGCATCAGCGCCAGGTAGCCGCCGCCGGCCATGAGCACATGCCAGGTGTCGGTGGTCGTCGTGCCGAACCCGGGGCATCCCGACGAGCACGGGAAGGCGACCACCCCCAGCGTCAGCGCGCCCGAGACCGAGGCGAGGGCCGGGCCGAGCAGGCCCGTGCCCGGCAGACCCCGGTGCAGCACCGGCCCGAACGCGACCAGGGCCAGCGCGGACACCACCAGACCCGTGACGACCACCGCCCGGGACCCTGCCGGCGCGCCCAGCTCGAACAGCTCGCTGATCGCCTGGCGCAGTGGGTCGTAGCCCTGACGCCACCACCCGGCCACGAGCCAGGACGCGATGTAGAGCACCACGCCGGCGACGCCTGCCAGCGCCAGTGGCCCGACCCACGGGGGCACGGGTCGGTGGGTCGCCCGGTCGGTCACGCGCTCAGCCCGTCACGATCGTGTCGAGGGTCAGCTCCGGGTGCTCGCGCTCGATGCGCTCGCACTGGTAGCGCGACTCGAACAGCGCGATCGGGGTGCCGCTGGAGCGCCGGTAGAGGCCTACGTTGCGCATCGTGCTGAGGCTCTGGGCCGACTCCTCGTCGGTGCGGCGCGCGATCTCGTAGCGCGACGACTCGTAGCGCACGGGAGCGCGGAACTCCTGTTCCATGCGCCACGCGGCGACGTCGAACTGGAGCTGGCCCACGGCGGCCAGCAGCGGCGCCTGGTCGCCGAGGTCGGGGTGCCGCAGCACCTGGATGACGCCTTCCTCGTCGAGCTGCTCGAGCCCGCGGCGGAACTGCTTGACGCGGCTGCGGTCGGCGGGATGGGCGACGCGGAAGTGCTCGGGGGTGAACGTCGGCGGCGGCGGGAACGCGATCGGGTCGTCGACGTACAGCGTGTCCCCGATGTTGAGGTCGAGTGCGTTGACCAGCCCGACGACGTCACCCGGGTAGGCCTCGTCGACCGTGCGTCGTTCGCGGCCGAACACCTGGTGGGCGTACTTGGCGTTGAAGGTGGAGCCGGTGCGCTCGCAGACCACCTGGGCGGACCGTTCGAACCGGCCCGAGCAGATGCGCACGAACGCGATCCGGTCGCGGTGGCGGGGATCCATGTTGGCCTGGATCTTGAACACGAAGCCGCTGAACGGCCCGTCGAGGTCGCGGGCCCGGTCGTCCAGGTCGTGGCGCGGCGACGGCGGGGGGGCCATGCCCTTGATCGCGTCGAGCAGCAGGCGCACCCCGAAGTTGCTCAGCGCCGAGCCGAAGAACACCGGCGTGGTGATCCCGGCCAGGAACAGCTCGTCGTCGTGGTCCTTGCCGAGCTCGGTGAGCAGGTCGACCTCCATGGCGGCCCCGGGCCACTCGGCGGCCACCTCCGACCACGGGCGCACGTCCTCGACCGACCGTTGCGAGCCGTGCGTCGCGTCGGCCCGGTAGCGGTGGAAGCACTGGTCGCGCCGATCCACCACGCCGACGAACGAGTTGGCGGGCTTGACCGGCCAGGTCACGGGCGTGGGCTCGATGCCCAGCGTCTGCTCGATGTCGTCGAGGATCGCCAGCGGCTCGGGTGACGGGCGGTCCATCTTGTTCACGAACGTGATGACCGGGGTGCCGCGCCGGCGGCAGACCGCGAACAGCTTCTCGGTCTGGGGCTCGACCCCGGAGGCGGCGTCGAGCACCATGATCGCGGCGTCGACCCCGGACAGGACGCGGTAGGTGTCCTCCGAGAAGTCGCGGTGCCCGGGAGTGTCCAGCAGGTTGAACACGGCGCCGTCGTGCTCGAAGCGCAGCACGGTGGAACTCACCGAGATGCCGCGCTCCTTCTCCATCGCCATCCAGTCGGAGGTGGCGGCGCGCTGGGTCCTGCGGCTGCGCACCGCCCCCGCCTCGCCGATGGCGCCGGCGTACAGCAGGAACTTCTCGGTCAGGGTCGTCTTGCCCGCATCGGGGTGGCTGATGATCGCGAACGTGCGGCGGCGGCGTGCCTCGCGCAGCACGACAGCG
>DASWKO010000169.1:0-4568 GCA_036396595.1 Nitriliruptorales bacterium
CTGGCTGCGGTGCCGTCGTCGGCAGCGGCACGTCTCGTACGCAGGTGCGCCCAGTGCGACTGTCCACAGCCTCGGAGCAGGTCGTGGCCCATGGTTGCGTTGCGCCGGGCAGACTCGGGCGTCCGGGGCGCACACGAACGAAGGGCGTGGCACCATGGCGATCGATGAACGCACACGACACGAGGTCCACGTGGCTTTCGAGGAGTTGTGGGGTCCTGAGCGTGCGGAGGCGATCATGAGCCTGCTGCCTCCCGTTGGGTGGGGTGAGGTCGCGACGAAGCGTGACCTCGATGCTCTGGAGCACTCCATCCGCCACGAGTTCCGTACCGAGATGGCCGAACTGCGGACCGAGTTCCACCGTGATCTCGGCGCGGCGACGCGCACCATGGTGTTCTCGCTGACGTCGAGCGTGTTCGTCGTCGGGGGGCTCGCGTTCGCGGCCGCCCGCCTCGGCTGACCCCGCCTGCCAGCGTTCCCCCACGTTGACGCGCGGGCGATGCGTCGTCCAGGACTTCCAGCCGGACCTCCTGTCAGGTGCCGGCGTCGTCCACAGGCGCCGGGCACGTCGTGAGTGACGGTCGTAGCATGGGGAGGCACGGTCGGGTGCATGCAGGAGGTGACGTGCCGGTGGAGCCCGTCGCGACCGGTCTCAGCTACGAGGACCTCGCGGCGCTGCCTGACGACGGCCAGCGCCACGGGGTCCGCGAGTTCTGGTTCGTGGACCTCGACGCGCAGCGGGTGGAGCAGTACGTACTCGCTGAGGATGGCCGCTACGCGCCCCCGGCGATCGTCGAGGAACCGGACGTCGTGGCCTCGATCGCGCTGGACGGGCTCACGGTGGACCTCGGGGACCTGTTCATCCACGTCGGCTGACAGTGTCCGAGCCCCCGCGCTGGATCCGCCGGATAGCGCTGGGCATCGCGCTCGGGCGCCCGCGCGGGTCCGCCCGTCGCGGCCAGAACCTCGTAGTAACGCCGGGTGTCGCGCTTGGTCATCATGAAGTGGAGGCTGCGGGGCAGCTGCACGTCGAGCGTCGCGTTATCGGAGGGCCGACGAGCCTCAGCCGCCGAGCCGTTCGCGGCGTCGCTCGAGCACGCGTCGGAGCTTCGCGCGTCGCAGCCCCGGGATGGGAAGCTCGGCGAGCACCTCGGGCACCTCGACGGTCCGATCGAGCAGGCGGTCCAGCGTGCGCGCCATCGCTGGCGGCGGGACGCCGGTGCCCTCGGCCGCGGCCAGGAACCGCGACCGGCTCACCCGATCGGGGTTGGCGTCACCGGCCAGCGGCAGCGCCATCGTCAGCACGTCGCCGTAGGGATGGGTGCACACCACGTCGTAGACGGGGGTCGGCTCCCAGCCGCGCGAACCCCGGCGGATCGACAGGTTCTTGGCGTGCAGGTCGCCGTTGGCCAGCAGGTACGAGAACGCCACCTGCTCCCACAGTCGCAGCGCCGCGACCACCGGTGCGGCGCACACGGCTGCGAGCCCACCGACGACCGACTCGATCGACGGCCGGTACTTGTCCGCGGGCCACAGCCCCAGGACCTGGCAGCCGTCCTCCTGCGCGACCGCGTGCACATCCCCGTCACGCACGATCCGATCGAAGCGGCCCACCAGCAGCGCCTGGCGGCCGGTGCCGTCCCCGACCACCCGGTGCTCGGCGACCTGGAGCCCGGCTGTCCGGGCCGCGGAGAGGCAGGCGCGCTCGTTCGCGACCAGCGCCGGCAGGTCGTCGGTCTCGAGCTTGAGGATCGCGTCGGACAGCGCACCCCGACGGATCGGCAGCGTCTGCATCCGTGCCGAGACCTTGAGCTGGACGCCGGGCAGCGCGATCCGCTCGACCTCGCCGATCGAGGCGGCCAGCAGGCGGTCGAACCGGACCTCGTCCGCCTCGGCCGGATCGAACCTCGGCGCCGGGGAGGCCGGTTCCTCACCTGCCGGGGCCACGCGGACGTCCCCGACCGTGTCGCCTCCGACCGCCAGGAGCTGGGACAGCTCGTCGTCCGCGGACGTCTTCAACGCCTGTTGCAGCAGCACGAGACGGCGCCCCTCCGGCAGCAGTCCCGCGAAGAAGGCGGGGACGGCTCCCGGAGGTGCGGTCGCCGGCCCGAGGCCCATCGGCAGCGTCGTCGCGACCGCGGGGCCCGCGTAGCCCTCGCGGTACGAGAACTCCATCAGCGAGCCGTGCCGGCGGAGCTGGCCGGCGAGCACCGCGCCCTTGTGGACGTCAGCAGCGTCGACCCGGACCAGGTCCTGGAGGTCACGCACCGCGACGCCCGATCCGCAGCTCGAGACCCAGCACGTCGAGCACGGCCAGCAGCTTGTCGAGCTGAACCGTCGGCTTGCCGTGCTCGAGCGCCCGCAGGAACCGGGTCGACACGCCCGCCAGCAGCGCCGTGGTCTCCTGGTCGAGGCGCAGCCCCTCCCGCGTCGTGCGCACCGCTGCACCGATCGAAGCGGCATGTTCGTGCCGGTCTGGGTGGGCGGTGGCGGTCATCGCGTGTCCTGGCTGGCTCGCCCGGCACGAACGTGCCGATAGGGCCAGCGTACCGGGTCGGGCGCCAGTCAGGTGCCAGCCGCCGGTACGAGCGTGCCGGTACCGCCCGTGGGGTGCCGGACGGGTCCCGGACGGCTCGACGGGCACGGGCAGCACGTCGCGGAGGAAGCTGATCGGCTACTCGTCGAGCAGGTCGTAGACGTTGCACAGCGCCCCGGGGCGGTCGCGGGTCACCTCCGCGCGGATCTGCTGCAGCACCGGGGCAGCGTGGTAGCGCCGCCCCCGCTTCTCCCCGACGGGCTCGAGCAGGTCGGCGTCCACCAGCCGCTTGAGGTCGCGCGTGGCGGTCTGGTCGTTGACGTCGGCCAGAGCCCGGTAGGTCGCGTTGCGCAGGTAGCGCCCCGCGGTCGCCTCGAGCAGCGGGGCCAGCCCACGCTCGGGCACGTCGCGCGTGGCGAGCAGACGCTCCAAGGCCTCCCAGGCCCGTTCCGCCTCGGTGACCCGGCGCAGCAGCCGCTGCGCCTGCCGGTGGTGGGCGTCGAGGCAGTACTCCAGCCACGGCCGGGCGTCGCGCTCGGGTGCCCACCCCGGTCCGCCGGTTGCGGCCAGGACCTCGTAGTAGCGCCGCGTGTCGCGCCCCAGTTCCTCCTCGACGCTGCAGAACTCGGGACCCAGCACGCCCTCGCGGGCGAGCACCAGCGACTGGGTCGCGCGGGCCATGCGCCCGTTGCCGTCCTTGAACGGGTGGATCATGACCAGGTTGAGGTGTGCCATCGCGCCCGCGACGAGCGGGGGCGTCTCCCCAGGATCGCCGAGCACCGCGGCCAGCTCCTGCATCAGCGACGGGACCTCGAGCGCCGGCGCGCCCTCGTACACCAGCTCGCCGGTCCGGCCGTCGTGGACGTACACGGCGCCGACCCGCCACTGGCCCGGCCGCGCGTCGAGATCGCGCTTGGTCATCATGAAGTGCAGGCTGCGCAGCAGTTGCACGTCGAGCGTCGCGTACGGGTCGTCGGCCAGGCGCAGGATGTAGGTCATCGCGTCCTGGTAGCCCTCGATCGCGTCACGGGTCGCGTCGTCGGCGTCCTCCGGCTCCTCGTGGTCGACGATCGCCGCGGTCTCCTCGACCGACAGGTGGTAGCCCTCGATGCTGTTGGAGGAACGGATCGCGCGCGCCATCGAGACGCGTCGGAGCACCCCGGTCCAGCGACGTCGCTCGGCGACCTGGTAGCGAAGCTGTGTGCGCAGCTCGCGGAGCCGTGCGATCACGGCCTCGTCGAGCGGCGTCAGCGCCGGGGTCGCGAACAACATGGCGGTAACTCGGTGTCGAAGGGTTCTTGTGATGGTTGCTAACCATCTGAATGGTGGACTGTATCGATGTATCCGTCAACCTGGCGAGCACGCCCGCCCGTGCGCCGCGTCCCGTTGAGCGCCCGGGCCGGACGCTGACCCGCCACGGGGCGGCAGCGGCGTGGCGGGGGTGCGGCCCGTGCCTACGCTCGTGGTCACGCTGGACGATGGGGACGCGTGAAGAAGGCGCTCGTGACCGGGATCACCGGCCAGGACGGGTCGTACCTGGCCGAGCTGTTGCTGGGCAAGGGCTACGAGGTGCACGGGATCATCCGGCGGGCCTCGACGTTCAACACCGACCGCATCGACCACATCTACCAGGACCCCCACGAGCCGGGCGTCCGCCTGCACCTGCACTACGGGGACCTGACCGACGGCTCCCAGGTGGCCCGGCTGCTGCGCACGGTGCGACCCGACGAGGTCTACAACCTCGCCGCCCAGTCGCACGTGGCGGTGAGCTTCCAGCAGCCCGAGTACACCGGCGACGTCGACGGGCTGGGGGTGATCCGGATCCTCGAGGCGATCCGCGACTCGGGCGTGGACACGCGCTTCTACCAGGCGGGCACCTCGGAGATGTTCGGCGACGCCCCGCCGCCCCAGTCGCTGGAGTCCAACTTCCGCCCACGCTCGCCGTACGCCGCCGCCAAGCTCTACGGCCACTGGATCACCCGCAACTATCGCGAGGCCTACGGCCTGTACGCGGTCAACGGGATCCTGTTCAACC
>DASWKO010000170.1:0-11685 GCA_036396595.1 Nitriliruptorales bacterium
AGCGTTCCATCGGCACGACACACCGTGAGGTTTCAGCACGAAGCCCCGTACGTGCGTTGAACGCTCAGCACCGAGCACTGAGCGCTGGGCGGGACCGATGTGACCTCAGGACACCGTGCGGGCGGGCAGATCCGTGACCGCGATCCACAGCGCTGCGGCCGTGGCGTAGACGCGCGCGTCCTCGTCCAGAAGCGCGGAGCGGGCGCGCAGCTTGCGACCGTCGGGCTCGTCCGCGATCGCCACGAGGCGCAACGGCTCGTGGACGGGGGCGTCGCCGAAGAAGCGCACGTGCAACGCCGCCAGCAGCGCCGCGGGGCGCTCCAGCGACATCAGGTGGTGCCGGTTCGCCCACAGCGTGGGGCAGTCCAGGACGGCGCAGACCACGACCGGATCGATCGCGCCACGCCCGTCGTCGAAGGCCGTGTCGGGGATCCACGGCACCACGAACTGGCCCGGGGCGTGCCAGCCAGGCAGCAGCCGCAGACCATCCGGGTTGTCGGGCCCGCACACCCAGCACAGCGGGAACACCTCCTGCCGCTGCGGCGCGGGCAGGCCGACGGTCGCGAGCGACATCAGGTCGAACGCGCGCGAGGCCAGCTCGTGCCCGGTCAGGTGGACGGTGCCGCTGACCGTCGTGGTGTCGCCGTGCACCAGCTCGAGCTGGTGCTCGCCGGCACCGTAGCGGTGGGCCACGACGCCCAGCCGCTCCCCCAACGGGGTCGGTGCGTGCAGCGCGACGTCCACCGACGTGGGCGGTGCTGCGATCGGGTCCAGCCGCCGCGCGGCGCCCAGCAGCACGCCCGCGCACAGGCCGCCCTGGAGGTACCCCGGGGGGCCGTGCAGGTGGCCGGCCGCGTGGACCGAGCGGCCCGCCACGGGGCCGGATGCGAGCTCCTCCGTACCGATGCGCAGCCCGATGCCGGGGCCCAGCGGCTCCCAGGGGTCCACGCTGCCTCCTGCCCGTCGCACAGCCGGTCAGGTCTGGGTGCCGTCCTCGATGCGGGCCTCGACCTGGCGGCGGACGTCGTCGCTGACCGCGGCCGGACCACCGGCCAGCACGACCGTATCGACAGCTTCGCGATGGTGGCGCAACCACGCGTAGGTGGCGTCGCTGCGCAGCAGGTCGCCCGGATCGACCAGCAGCAGGACTCCCCCCAGCTTCCACGCCGTCCCCGTGGCGGCCAGCGCGTCGGGGAAGTTGCGACCCGAGGCCAGCACGACCGGGTCGGTCCCGGCGCCGCGGCGGCGGGCCTCGTCGGTCACGACCACAGCCGTGGCGTAGCGGTCGGGACCAGCGAGCCGGCGTACGTCCCAGCCGTCGCCCTTCAGCACCCGCTCGACGCTGCTGCCCACGGCTGCCTCTCCGCCGGCGATCCAGACCCGCGTCCCAGCGACAACACCGCGCAGCGCGTCACGGGTCGCCGCGGGAAGCTTGCTGCCGGACGACAGCAGCACCGGCGCACGCGCAGCGGTCGCGAGGTTGCCAGCGACGAGCGCGTCGGGCCAGGCTTTGTCCGGATCTGCATGCGAGCCCAACGCGACGATGGCCTCGTCGACCGGTCCGCCGAGGCGCACGAGCTCCGCAGCGACCGCGGCCGCCGTCTCGAACCGGTCGTCGCCCTCGAGCCGGGTGAACGCGATGCGCTGCTCCTGAAGCGCCTGTTCGACCTGCGGGCCCAGAGCGGCCGGCCCGCCGGCGAGGTAGACGTGCGTCACGTTCAGTCGAGCCAGCTCGGCCGCCGCCGGCTCGGACAGCGCGTCGCGTGCGGTCAACAGGATGGGGCCGTCGATCTCGGCGGCCAGCGTCGACGCGGCCAGCGCGTCCGGGAAGTCGTCGGCACGCGCCAGCACGGCGTGCGTCGCGGCAGGGAACGCGCGGCGGGACAGCGCCGCCGCGGTCTCGATGCGCGTCGAGCCGGCGAGCCGGAACACCAGGTCCTGATCGACCCGGACCGGGATGGTCACCGTCGCCGCGCCCCCGTCGGCGTCGGTGACGGTGAGCTCGACCTCGAAGGTGTCCTCGTCGGCGTACGACACGACGTAGCTCGGATCCACGCCCGGCTCGTGTCCCGCGGCCTGCCAGGCGAACGTGATCGCCGAGCCGTCGGGATCGAACGAGCCGGACGCATCGATGAGGATGTCCTCACCCGGCCGGCCCTGGGGGTCGGGCGGGTCGAGCAGTATCACGGGCACGGCGTTGACCACCTCGACGTCCAGCGTGGCCGAGCCGCTGGCACCGTGCTCGTCGGTGACGGTCAGGGTCACGGTGTAGATCCCGGGTGAGGCGTAGCGGTGCGCGACGACGGCCTCGGTGGAGGTGGTCGTATCGCCGAGATCCCACGCGAACGTCAGGCTCCCCTCCTCGACGTCGCTGGACCCCGACGCGTCGAAGCTCACCTCGGTCGCGGTGTCGATGCCCGCGGCGGGATCGAGGCCGATGACCGCGGTCGGCGCGGCGTTGGTGACCGTCACGTCGACGCTGACCTGGTCGCTGGCGCCCGCCGTGTCGCTGACCGTCAGCGTGACCGTGTACGTGCCCGGCGCGTCGTAGGCGTGCTCCACCTGCGGACCCGTCGCCGTCGCGTCGTCGCCGAGGTCCCAGGCATGTTCGAGGGTGTCACCCGGATCCGGATCCGACGAGCCGGAGCCATCGAAGGTCCAGGTCTGCCCGCTCTGCGCCTGCTCCGGCGCGGTCACATCGACGGCGGCGGTGGGTGCGGCGTTGACGGTCAGGGTCGCCCGCAGCTCGTCCTGGGCACCGTTGCCGTCGTCGACCGTGAGCACCACCACCACGTCACCCGCCGTCGGGAACGCGTGCTCGACCGTCCGAGCGGTCGCGTCCACCGTGCCGTCGTCATCGAGGTCCCAGGCGTAGGTCAGCTCGTCGCCGTCGGGGTCGGCGCTGGCCCCGGCATCCAGCGTGGTGGGCACGCCTGCGGTCGGCGGATCCGGGTCGAGGGTGAAGTCGGCCGTCGGTGGCTGGTTGGCGGCAGGTTCCTGTGCGAACGTCGTTCCGGCCAGCGGGAGGCAACACAGCGCCAGCACGGTGAAGGACACGCGGTGGCGGGCGTTCGTGGCGGATCCCTCCGGGAGTGGCCTGGGGCCAGATGCAACCACACACCCGCGCTCGGGTCGAGCAGCGCCGACGGCGAACTCGCGCTCGTGTCGAGCAGCGCCGACGGCCAACTCGCGCTCAGGTCGAGCAGCGCCGACGGCCAACTCGCGCTCGTGTCGAGCAGCGCCGACGGCCAACTCGCGCTCGGGTCGAGCAGCGCCGACGGCGAACTCGCGCTCGTGTCGAGCAAGCGCGGGTGCTTGGACCCGCTCCGGAGACGCCGTAGCGTCGCCGTGCCGACCCCGTCGGTGGGTGTCGGCTGCGTCGGAAGAGGCCTCGCGTGCGTTGCCCCAACTGTGGGACCGACGACGATCGCGTCGTCGACTCGCGGCCGGCGGACGACGGCGACGCCGTCCGGCGACGCCGCGAGTGCCGTGGCTGCCACAGCCGCTTCACCACGTTCGAGCGCATCGAGCTGCCCGTGCTGCTGGTGGGCAAGCGCGACGGCACGACCCAGCCGTTCGACCGCGCCAAGGTCCGTGACGGGATGAGCCGTGCCGCCAAGGGCCGCATCGACGCCGAGACCATCGAGCGTGCGGTGGCCGAGGTCGAGGCCGCCCTGCGTGAGGACGGCACCCGCGAGGTCGAGTCACAGCGAGTGGGCCTGCAGGTGCTGACACAGCTTCGCGAGCTCGACCCGGTCAGCTACGTCCGCTACGCGTCGGTGTACAAGGACTTCCAGGGGGCCGAGGACTTCGAGGCGGAGCTGCACCGGCTGCGGGCCGAACAGGCCGACGATCAGCCCAGGGCGGAGCTGGGCTGAACCCCGACCGTCGCGTCAGCCGGCGGTCGCCGGCAGCATGACCGTCGTCCACGCGGGCAGGTCGGCCGTGGCGAAGCCGTTGACGTCCTGGATCGCCTGGAGGTAGACCCGGGCGTCCACGCCGGCTGGCGCGTGCCGGCTGGCGACCTCCCACAGGGTTTCGCCCGGTGCGAGCACGACCTGGCCGGCGACGGCCGGCTGCTGCAGGTCGGCGGTGGCGCCGACCGCTCCGACCAGCAGGGCCAACGCGACGGCCAGCCCCAGCACCGCCAGCAGCACCGCCAGCCGACGCCGCAGGTGCAGCCTGTGGGTGGCCTGGCGGCGTGCCGCACGCTCCGCGTCCAGGTCGATCACGGTTGCGTCCGGGTCGATCACAGCCGCGTCCAGGTCGGCCGGACGGGGAGACCTGGTGGGCAGGGTGGTCAAGGTGGTCAGGGTGGTCGCGGCGTGCTGCACGGTGCGCTCCTCGGTGTGCTGGTGCCTCGGGTCCCACGACCCGCTCAGACGCTACGGAGGGGGTGTGACACGGGATGTGACGCATGCCCCGAACTCCTGTTCGGAGTATCGCCGAACGCGTGTTCGCTTGTCAAGCCCCCTCCACGATCCACAGGTACCGTCGGAGATCCTTGACCCGAACGGGCGTTCGGCGTATGCTTGCGAACATCCGTTCGAGACGATCCGATGACCCGGCTGCCCGGCGACCCGGCGACATGAGGAGGTAGTGACGTGGCTGACCAGGACACCGAGCAGACGGCGCAGGTGACTCTGACGAACCGTCAGCGCGCGATCCTCGAGATGATCCACGCACACGTGGACCAGCACGGCTACCCACCGTCGGTGCGTGAGATCGGCGATGCGGTCGGGCTGTCGTCTCCGTCGTCGGTACACGGCCAGCTCGCCAACCTCGAGGAGAAGGGCTACCTGCGGCGCGACCCCACCAAGCCGCGGGCGATGGAGCTGCACCGAGACCCCGACACCGATCTCGAGCTGCGCCCTGGGTCGGTCCGCCACGTGCCGCTGGTGGGCGAGGTCGCCGCCGGTGGGCCGATCCTGGCCGAGGAGCGGGTCGAGGCGATGTACAGCCTGCCCAAGGAGCTGGTCGGTGACGGCACCCTGTTCATGCTGAAGGTCCGCGGCGAGTCGATGATCGACGCGGGCGTGCTCGACGGCGACCTCGTCGTGGTGCGCCAGCAGCCGGCCGTCGAGCAGGGCCAGATGTGCGCGGCGATGATCGACGGCGAGGCCACGGTGAAGCTGTTCCGCCGGACCAGGGCCGGCCAGGTGTACCTCGACCCGGCCAACGAGCGGTTCGAGCCGATCCCGGTCCCCGCGGATGCCGACAGCGCGATCCTGGGCAAGGTGGTCAGCGTCCTGCGGTCGGTGCGCTGAGGCTCAGCGCTCCCACTCCTCGGGCTCGGCCGCCCACGGGTCCTCGTCGAGGAACTCGCGCATCTGGACCCCTGCCTCCTCGTCGACCGTCGCGATCAGCTCGGTGCCGGCCTCGGAGTGGGTCTGCTCGTGCACCTCGCCGCGACGGTGAGCCAGCGCCACCAGGTCCTGGCGCGCGTAGGGGATGCGCGCGTGGACCTGGACGCGGCGGCCAGGCAACCGCAGGGCGATGCGCTCGACCAGCTCGTCCAGCCCGTGGCCGGTGGCGGCCGAGACGGTCACCGGCTGCGTGCCGGTCGTCAGCTCGATGTCGCGCACGAGCCCACGCACCGAGGACGGGTCGGCCAGGTCGGCCTTGTTGAGCACGATCAGCTCCGGCACCTCGTCGGCACCGATCTCCTCGAGCACCTCACGCACGGCCTTGATGTGCCCGCTGGCCTCCGGGTGTGAAGCGTCCACGACGTGCAGCAGCAGGTCGGCGCGGACGGACTCCTCGAGCGTCGACTTGAACGCCTCGACCAGGCCGTGCGGCAGCTTGCGGATGAATCCCACCGTGTCGCTCAGCACGACCTCACGGCCGTCGTCGAGCGGCAACCGGCGCACCGTGGTGTCGAGCGTCTCGAAGAGCCGGTTCCTGACGCTCACCTCGGCGCCCGTGAGGCGGTTCAGCAACGACGACTTGCCGGCGTTGGTGTAGCCGACCAGCGCCGCCGTGGGGATCCGGTTGCGCTCGCGCTGCTGCGACTTGGTGGCGCGGATGCGCTCGAAGCCGACGAGATCTGCGCGCAGCTTGTTGATGCGGCGGCCGATGCGGCGCCGATCGACCTCGAGCTGGGTCTCGCCCGGGCCCCGGCCACCGATGCCGGCGCCGCCCGCCGCACGCCCACCGGCCTGGCGCGACAGCGCCTCACCCCAACCGCGCAGTCGCGGCAGCATGTAGCCGAGCTGAGCGAGCTCGACCTGGGTCTTGCCCTCACGGCTGCGTGCGTGCTGGGCGAAGATGTCGAGGATCACGATGGTGCGATCGAGCACCTTCTGGCGGATCCGCTCCTCCAGGTTGCGCTGCTGCGCGGGCGCCAGCTCGTCGTCGAACACGACCGCGTCCGCGCCGACCTCGGCGGCGATGCGCCTGAGGTCGTCGACCTTGCCCCTGCCGATGTAGGTCGCCGGGTCGGGGTGGTCGCGGCGCTGGATCTCGTGATGAACGACCTCGGCACCGGCGGTGTCCAGCAGCGCCTCGAGCTCGTCCAGCGCGGCTTGGACCTCGGAGCTGGACCGGTCGGGCAGGTACACACCGACGATGATCGCCCGCTCCACGGGTCGGATGATGTCCACGCCTTCGCGCGGCGCGCCCTCCTCGATGACGTCGCGCTCGACCCGGCGTCGCTGGGCGCGGCGCAGCGCGCCCTGGTCGGCCTCGTGGGCCGAGGGCAGCGTCGTGGCGTCGTGGGTGTCGCGGGCGTCGTGGGCGTCCGGTCGCTCGGCGCTCAGGGGGCACCCCCTTCCCGGGCCACGCTGGCCAGCCAACCTTCGTCGATCGTGCCCGACGCCACCTCGACCGCGGGACCGGTCAGCATGACCCGACCACCCGGCGCGTACCGGACGCGCAGCACGCCGCCCGGCAGCTCGACGGCCACGTCCTGCCCCACGCGACCGAGTCGCTGCATCGACACGGCGGTCGCGCAGGCGCCGGTCCCACACGCGGCGGTCTCCCCCACCCCGCGCTCCCACACCCGCAGCCGGACATGGCCCCCATCCACGACCTCGGCGAACGAGACGCTGGCCCGCTTCGGGAAGCGTTCGTGGACCTCGAGGCGCGGGCCGAGGGTGGTGACCGGCGCCCCGTCGACGTCATCGACGGCCAGGACCGCGTGCGGGTTGCCCATCGACACGGCGGTCAGCACCACGGGCTCGTCGTCCACGATCACCTCGACCTCGATGGCAGCGTCCCCGTCGGCGTCGAAGGGCACGTCGGCCGGCGCCCAGATCGGGGGGCCCATGTCGACCGTCACGGCGTCCACCCGGCCGTCGCGGCCACGGGAGACCGTGACGGGCCGATCGCCGGCGCGCGTGCCGACCACCAGGGCGTCGCCGTCAGGATCGACCAGCGCGTGGTCCACGACGTGCTTGGCCACCACGCGCACGCCGTTGCCGCACATCTCCACGATTGAGCCGTCCGCGTTGCGGTAGTCCATGAACACATCCGCGTCGCCCGAACCCGGGCCGATGCGCAGGACCCCGTCGGCGCCGATCCCGAGCCGGCGGTCGCACAGCGCGCGGACCAGCGACGCCGGCAGGTCGATGACGCCGTCCAGGTCGACGAGGACGACGAAATCGTTGGCCGTGCCGTGAGCCTTGGTGTAGCGCATCGGACCGAGCGTACTGCCGTGCCTGCCGTGCGGGGGCGTGAGCTTGCCGACCTGGCCGGAAAGCGGTGTACGCCGATGGAGCACGCAGACCCTCGGCCCGACAGCGCGCCGTCACGTCCAGGCGGCGACGACCGCCTGAGGTGGCGACCAGACCATGCGCGGGTCGCGCCGGAACCAGCCGAGCTGCCGGCGCGCGTAGCGCCACGTCCGCGTCGTGACGGCGTCCACGAGCCCGCCCGCCGGCGCATCGCCGTCGAGCACCGCGAACGCCTCGGCGTACCCGATGGCCTGGCGGGCGGTTCGTGACAGCCGCCGGTCCCGCAGCCTCTGCGCCTCCGCGAGCAGCCCCCCCTCGACCATTGACCGGGCCCGGCGTTCGATCCGGGCCCGTAGCTGTATCCGGTCGAGGTTGAGGCCGCGGACCTCCAGGCCGGGGAAGATGCTCTCGTAGCGCTCGAAGCTGTCGTCGTAGGCCGAGAACCGCTGACCCGTCAGCTCGATCACCTCCAGCGCCCGAACGCTGCGGCGCAGGTTGTCGGGCGCGATCTTCGCGGCCGCATCGGGGTCGAGCTCGGACAGCGCCGCGTGAGCCGCAGGTGGATCGCCGGCGAACCGCTGCTCGATCGCGGAACGCAGCTCCGCGTCGGTCGGGGGGAAGCGCAGGTCATCCACCACCGCCCGGAAGTACAGGCCGCTGCCACCCACCAGCAGCGGCACGTGCCCGCGATCGTGGATGGCGGCGATGACCTCGCGGGCCCGCTGCTGGAACCACGCCACCGTCGCGTCCTGCGACGGCTCGAGCTCGTCGATGAGGTGGTGGGGGACGTCGTCACGGTCGGCCGCCGAGGGCTTGGCCGTCGCGACGTCCATGCCCCGGTAGATGGTGAACGCATCGGCGGCCACCAGCTCGACCGGATCGGCTCGCACGTCGCGTCGGGCGCGCGCAACCGCCAGCGCCACGTCGCTCTTGCCCGAGGCCGTCGGGCCCACGAGGGCGAGGACGGGTGGGGGGCTCACTGGTCGGGGCGGTACGGCTTCTCGAGGACGCCGGTGCGGCCCCCGGCGATCTCGTAGCGACGCGTCAGCGGGGCGTCGCGCCCCACGAGGTGTGCGACCAGCCCGCCGACGCCGCACGGCGCGTGATAGCTCACCTCGACGGGGCGCAGTCGGGCGGCAGCGGCTGCGCCGGCCGCCACGACGATCGAGGGCCAGCCACGGGCGCGCACGCGCTCGGCCTCGTCCGGCCCGTACCGAGCCAGAGAGCCCAGGTCGTCGTGCTCCAACGCCTGCACGATCGCGGCGTCGTAGGCGGCGGCGCCCTCGATCAGGTAGGCCGGGCTGCGGTCGTGCAGGCCAGCCGAGAGGTCGCCCGCGGCCACGACGGTCGCGGTCGCGTCGACGTCCTCCAACGCCTCATGCAGGCTGGCGCCGACCGCGCGCAGTACGTCCGCCTCGGGCCCGCGGGGCACCGAGACCGGCACGACCGGCACCTGCCCCAGGATGCGGCCGACGATGCGGGTCAGGATCGTGAGCTCGACGCCGAGGGGCTCGCCACGGAACCGCGGGTACTGGGTCAGCCGGGTCAGGTCCTCGATCACCGGCGTCGCGACCGGCAGCTCGAGCACGGGAGCGTGTACCCCCAGCGGGCGCAGGTCGGCGGCGGCATGATCGTGGAACCCGCCCGCACCCGCGCCGACCAGCAGGACGGCGTCGGTCGGGGGCAGGCCGCCAACCGCCTCCTCGATGGCGTGCCGGAGGTTTGCGACCGCCTCGCGCATGGGTGCCGGCTGTCCCGGGGACGCGCTGGACAGGATGATCGGCGCCGCCGGGACGATGGCCGCCGCAGGCAGGTTGGAACTCACGCCCCGCCGACCACCAGCGGGAGCGTGCGACGTCCCTCGGCGCCGACCACAGCGTGCGGGTCGCCGGGCGTCGGAGCGCGGTCCCGCCCGCGCCAGTCGCCGCCGGCACGCAGCGCCGCCTCGGCCTCGCGCCCTGCCTCGGTGCGCCGGATGTGTTCGGGCGGGCCGGCCAGGCAGTAGTTCGCGGCTGCCTGCGTGATGACCGCGTCTACGAAGTCACCGGGGGCGAAGGGGCGGTCGCCGTCGAGGTCGGGCGCGGGCAGGTGGACCAGATGGTTTCCGCGCGTTCGGCCGCTGAACCGGGTCGGGTCGGTCTTCGACGGCGACTCGATCAGCAGCTCCTGGGTCGTGCCCACGAGCTGCTGGTGACGCTGCGCCGAGTGGCGGCGCGTGGCCTGCTCGAGCCGCTGGTAGCGCTCCCGGACGACCTCGTCGGGCACGAAGTCGTCGACCAGCTCGGCGGCGGGCGTGCCGGGACGGGGCGAGTACTGGAACGTGAAGGCCTGGTCGAACCGGACCTGGTCGACGACGCGCAGCGTGTCCTCGAACTGCTCGTCGGTCTCGCCAGGGAACCCGACGATGATGTCGGTCGTGAGGGCCGCCTGCGGCAGCAGCTCGCGGGTGCGCTCGACCAGCTCGAGGTAGCGCTTCTGGCGGTAGCTGCGCCGCATCGCGCGCAGCACCTGGTCGTTGCCCGACTGCAGCGGCAGGTGCAGGTGCTCGCACACGTTGGGGGTCTGGGCCATCGCGTGCAGCACGTCCTCGGTGAAGTCACGTGGGTGGGGGCTGGTGAAGCGCACCCGCTCGAGGCCCTCGACCTGGCCGACCGCGCACAGCAGGTCGGCGAACAGGCTCTGACCGGCGCCTCTGCCGGGGACGTCGAGGTCGCCACCGTTGAGGTCGCGGCCGTAGCTGTTGACGTTCTGTCCGAGCAGGGTCACCTCGACCACGCCGTCGGCGACCAGCGCGCGGACCTCGGCGACGACATCGCCGATGCGGCGGCTGACCTCCGGACCACGCAGGCTCGGGACGATGCAGAACGTGCACGAGTTGTTGCAGCCGACGCTGATCGACACCCACGCACTGTGGCGCACGTCGCGCTTGGCGGGCAGGGCGCTGGGGAAGGTCTCGATGGCCTCGATGAGCTCGACCACGGGGATGGTCTGGCTGTCGACCTGGGCCAGCAACGCCGGCAGGTCGGCCAGGTTGTGGGTGCCGTAGACCAGGTCGACCCACGGAGCCCGCTCGACGATCGTGCTCCCGTCCTTCTGTGCGAGGCAGCCGCCCACGGCGATCGTGAGGTCACGACCCTCGGCGCGGCGCTCGTCCTTGGTGGCCTTCAGGTGGCCGAGGGCGCCGTAGAGCTTGTTGTCGGCGTTCTCACGCACGGCGCAGGTGTTCAGCAGGACCAGGTCGGCATCCGCCTCGTCGGTGGCCTGGCGGTAGCCCAGCGTCTCGAGCACGCCGGCCGCGCGCTGCGAGTCGTGCACGTTCATCTGGCACCCGTAGGTGCGGATGAGGTAGCGGCGGGACACTGCGGGGATCCGAACTCGAGGTCGTGGCGTGCGGGCTCGCAGGGTACGTCGGGGGGCGCCGCACGGGTCGAGCCGGGTGTCAGCCAGCGCTGGGGTCGGTGGTGAAGCGCTTGACGTCCTGGTGATGCTCGGGCTCGTTCTCGATCTCGCCACCCCGTCCGGCGGCCACCAGCAGGGCACCCACAACCCCGACGGCAGCGGCCGAGGCGGTGTCCGCCGGGACGATCAGGAAGAACACCAGCAGCGCGGCCAGGGCGACATAGCCCAGTGCGCTGCGCAGCGGCGATCGGCCGACGAACAGTGCGCCCAGCACCACCAGGCCCGGGATGCCCACGATGAGCCAGGACTGCAGGACGTTCACGGCGCTGCCTCGGGTCGGGGGACGCACGACGGGTCGGCGCGCGGCCGAGCCTAGCGGGAAGCGGCCCCGAGGGCTTGCCCAGGGGCTGTCACGGAACCAGTTCGACGAGATCGGCCGGGGTGTCGACGAGGTGGTCGGCGCCGGCCGCCCCGAGCTCCGCGCGGCTGCCGATCCCCCAGGTCACGCCCACGGTGATCAAGCCGAGCGTGGCGCCGGCCTCGATGTCGTGCGCCCGGTCGCCGACCATCGCACAGCGCGCCTGGTCCTCGGGCTTGATCTGCAGCGTGCGCA
>DASWKO010000171.1:0-9359 GCA_036396595.1 Nitriliruptorales bacterium
GCTCGGCCTGCTCGAAGGCCGCAACATCGGCGTGCTCGACTCGGAGTTCCCGTCGGACAAGGAGGCGTCCGAGCAGGGCCTGCTGGCCACGCTCGACGCGCTCGGGTACGAGGTGACGCACCGCCACACCACGGCCACCAACCTCGGCGAGGCACAGGCGCAGGTCCCCGTCGCCGTGTCCGAGATGCAGCGCAAGAACGTCGAGGTGGTGTTCCTGGCCGCGAACTTCGTGGTCGTGCAGTCGTTCGTCAACCAGGCGGCCAGCCGCAACTTCTACCCCCAGTACCTCGCATCCGACTTCGGTCAGATCGCGACCGACAAGGCCACCACCGGGTTCGACGCGGCCGGGTTCGACGGGGCGATCGCCTTCTCGATGCTGAGGTCGCACGGCTTCAAGGCCGGGTTGGCCCCCAACGCGCTCGAGCGCGACTGCATGGACCGCCACGAACGGGCCCACGGGAGCCGGTTCCAGCCCGACGAGTCGCAGTACGCCATCACGGTCGTCCAGTGCGGCCTGATCGACACGCTCGTGCGAGCCCTGGACGAGGCCGGGACCGTGCTGACACGCGAGCGCTTCACGGCGGCACAGCTCTCGTTCGGCGCCTTCGACATCGGCACCTTGCACCCGCTGTCCTGGGGGCGCGACAAGTACACGGGCGGCGACTACCTCTGGGCGGTCCAGTGGCAGGCGGGGGAGGGTTGCCCGGACGACGCCGGCGACGGCTGCTGGTACCCGATCGACGACGTCCGACCGCGTCCGGTGTGAGCACGCCCTCGGACATCCGCGACCCGGTGCCGGCCGCAGCCGGTACGGCCGGGCCGCTCCTGTGCGTCGAGAACCTCGATGTCGCGTACGGCAGCGTCCAGGTGCTGTTCGGCGTGGACGTCAGCGTCCACGACGGCGAGACCCTGGCGTTGCTCGGGACCAACGGTGCCGGCAAGTCCACGCTGCTGCGCGCCATCTCGGGGCTGACGCTTCCCAGCGCCGGCAGCGTCCGCTTCGACGGCCAGGACATCACCCGGGTACCCACCGAGGACCGGGTCCGGCGCGGGATCGTCACCGTCCCCGGCGGCGACGCGATCTTCCCGTCCCTGTCGGTCCGGGACAACCTCGAGGTCGGCGCGT
The DNA here is from genome assembly GCA_036396595.1 of Nitriliruptorales bacterium. Taxonomy (GTDB): domain Bacteria; phylum Actinomycetota; class Nitriliruptoria; order Nitriliruptorales; family Nitriliruptoraceae; genus DASWKO01. The sequence continues at coordinate 1,127 of DASWKO010000171.1, forward strand.
GGACGTTCGTCTGGGAGCGTGACCGCGTCGCCGAGCGGATGCAACGCGTGATCGGGATCTTCCCTCGCGTCGGGGAGCGCCTGAAGCAACCCGCCGGCACGCTGTCGGGTGGCGAGCAGCAGCAGCTCGCCATCGCGAAGGCGCTGCTGCTCGATCCGCGGATCCTCATCATCGACGAGCTCTCGCTCGGTTTGTCGCCCATCGTCGTGCAGGACCTGCTGGCCGTGGTCGACGACCTGCGCAGCGACGGGCTGACGATGGTGCTGGTCGAGCAGTCGCTCAACATCGCGCTGGCCGTGAGCGACCGGGCGGTGTTCATGGAGAAGGGCCAGGTCCGCTTCGAGGGGGCGGCGGCCGAGCTGGCCGAGCGCGACGACCTCGCGCGAGCCGTGTTCCTCGGTGGAGGTGAGGGCTGATGTCGATCGGTCTGCAGACCCTCGTGGACGGCGCCATGACCGGCCTGACCTACGCCGTCTTCGCCGCCGGGCTCGTGCTGGTCTACCGCGCGTCGGGTGTCGTCAACTTCGCGCACGGCGAGATGGGTGCCTTCTCGGCCGCGGTCTTCGCCGAGCTGGTGCTCGACGCCGGACTGCCGTACCTGGTCGCGCTGCCGATCGCGTTGACCGTGGGGATGGCGCTCGCGTTCCTCGTCGAGCGGATCGTCGTCCGCCGGCTGTTCGACGCACCCCGGCTGCTCATCACGGTCGCGACCATCGGCGTCGCCCAGCTCATCTTCGTGCTGGGCCAGCACCTGATCGAGATCGCCGCGGGCGCGTCGTTCCCCGTGCCCTTCGATCGTCAGCTCGTCCTCGGCGACGTCCAGCTCCTGGCGCCGGAGCTGGCGGCCATCGTCCTGCTGCCCGCAGCCATCGTGGGCCTCACGCGCTTCCTCAACCACACGCCGTACGGCAACGCGATCCGCGCGTCCGCCGAGAACCCGGACGCCGCGCGCCTCGCCGGCATCGACGTCAAGCGGGTGTCGACCATGGTGTGGGTGATCGCCGGGCTGCTGGCGGCGCTCACGATCATCGTCTACAACCCGCTGCGCTCGCCCGTCCCCGGCGCACCCGTGCCCGCGTTCGGCCCGACCCTGATGCTGCGGGCCCTGGCCGCGGCGCTGGTCGGGCGGATGTCCAGCATCCCGCTCACGCTGGTCGGCGGGCTGGCGGTCGGCATCGGCGAGGCGCTGCTGATCGCGAACCTCGACCTCGGGACGGCCAACCTGGGCATCGCGGTCGGGGTCGTGGCGCTCGTCCTGTTCCGTGGCCGGGACCACAGCGAGGGACCGTCGCTGGCCACGAGCCTGCGGTCGCTCCCGCCGGCGATCGCCAGCCACCCGGTCGTGCGTCGCCTGCCACTGGTCGCGGGGGTGGCAGGCCTCGCGCTGGCGGCTGCGGCCCCCCTCCTGCTCACCGCCCCGTCCCAGCACGCCGCGCTGAGCCGTGTGCTGGTCGTGGCGCTGGTCGCGCTGTCGCTGTCGCTGCTGACCGGCTGGGCCGGCCAGCTCTCGCTGGGCCAGTTCGCGTTCGCCGGACTCGGGGCCCTGGTGACCTACGCGCTGGTCACGCGGGGGATGCCGTTCCTCGTGGCCGTCGCCTACGCGGTCGTGGCCGCGGTGGTCCTGGCCCTGGCCATCGGCCAGCCGGCGCTGCGCGTCCGTGGCGTGTTCCTCGCCGTCACGACGCTGGCCTTCGCCGTGGCGGCCGACTCGTGGCTGTTCCGCCAGACGGCCCTGGTCGGCGACTCGGGTGGGGTCGTGAACCTGCCGCGCCCGACCCTGGGTCCGTTCGACCTCGCCGAGCAGCGCGCCTACTACTGGCTGGTGCTGGTCGTGCTCGTCGTGGTGGTCGCGATGATCGCCCACCTGCGCCGGACCGGGGTGGGCCGATCGCTGCTGGCGGTCCGTGACAACGAGGACTCGGCCGCGGCGTTCACCATCTCACCGACCCGCACCAAGCTGCTGGCCTTCGCGCTGTCGGGCGCGATCGCCGGCCTGGCCGGCGCGTTCCTCGGCGGGTTGCTCGTGCAGATCCGCGTGGACGGCTTCGGGGTGACCGAGTCGCTGCGGGTGGTCGCGGTCGCGGTCGTCGGGGGCCTGGGGACCGTCAGCGGGCCGCTGCTGGGTGCAGCGGTGATCGAGGGCGTGCCCATCCTGGTGGGCGGCGACTCCACCTTCCGCGCGCTGATGGCCGGGACGGGCCTGCTGGTCGTGCTGCTGCTGTTCCCCGGCGGGCTGGCGGCCGCGAGCCTGGTGGTGCGAGACCGTCTGGCCCGTCTGATCGTCGGACGCGATCGGTTCGACGCGGCCGTGGCCGCCGACCGCGGGGACCGCCCCGCCGGGCCGGCGTCGGGGCCTGAGCCGGTGCCGCTGCCGACCTCCGGGGAGCAGGCCGGCGAGGCAGCGACGCTGGTGACGCGCGCGGCCGCGGACGCAGGATCGGGCCGGCTCGCCCCGGCGCCGGACGGCCTCGACCAGCGTCCCGTCGTGCTTCGCGCCGAGGGTGTGGCCGTCCGGTTCGGGGGGCTCGTCGCGGTCGACGACGTCTCGATCGACGCACGTCAGGGCGAGATCGTCGGACTGATCGGCTCCAACGGGGCGGGCAAGTCGACCCTGATGAACGCCATCACGGGTCTGGTCCCCGCCGACGGGCGCGTCCACGTCTACGGCGACGAGGTCACCGGTCAACCCTCCCACGTCCGGGCACGGGCGGGCATCGGACGCGCCTTCCAGAGCGCACGTCTGTTCGCCGACCTCACGGTCCACGAGACCGTGCAGGTCGCGCTCGAGGCACGCGCACCCACCTACCTCGTCCCCTCGCTGCTGGCGCTGCCGCCCTCCAACCGCCTGGAGCGGTGGCGCCGGAGCGCCGCCGACGACGTCATCGGCCTGCTCGGGCTCGGTCGCTACGCGCCCGCGCGGATCGGCGACCTGTCGACGGGGACACGCCGCATCGTCGAACTCGCGTGCCTGCTCGCCACCGGCTCGCGCCTGCTGCTGCTGGACGAGCCCACCGCCGGCGTCGCGCAGCGCGAGGCCGAGGTCTTCGGCCCGCTCATCCGCAGGATCCGCCACGAACTCGACACGACCATCCTGATCATCGAGCACGACCTGCCCATGATGCTGGCGATCTCCGACCGGGTGTACGCCATGGCGACGGGGCGCATCATCGCGGAGGGCCGGCCGGCCGAGGTGCGCGAGGATCCCGCGGTGGTCGCGGCCTACCTCGGCACCGACGCGCGCGCGATCGCCCGCTCGGGATCGGCGGACGCGTGACCGGACCAGCCTCGCTCACCCCCGACCCGCCGGCACCGGGCGGCTGGAGCGCTCGTGCTGCCGAGCGCGTAGGGCTCGACGAGGGCCAGGCGTGGAGCCTGGCGGCCGTGGCCGCGGTCTCGGCCGCCCTGCTGATCCTGGGCCTGCCCGGGGCGCTGCGGGCTGGACCGGCCACCGTGCCCGCGAGGGCGCCCGCCCCGATCGCCGCGCCGCCGTCCACCCACGCCGTCGACGACCCCGCGGAGCCCGACCCTCCGACGACCTCGACCCCGGCCCCATCGGCTCCTCCCGCCCCCCCCGCCCCGCCCGCGCCGCCTCCACCTCCGCCCCCGCCGCCGCCCGACGGAGGGGGCGACGTGGGCCCGCTGGTGACGATCCCGTTGTCGATCGTCGACGGGGGCACCGTGATGCGGTTGGGGGTCATCGGCGACCTGCGCCCCGACACCGGGGTCACGGAGGACGGGTTCGCCGTCGAGGCACGGGCCGGCGAGCACGCGGCGCGGTCGTTCGTACGGCTGGCCGGCACCGCGGAGGTCCTGCGCCTGCGGCTGGTGAACGACCCCAGCGCGAGCTACCTGGATGTGCTCGCCGACGTCGGGCTGTGCAAGATCCTCGACGACGACTGGTCCATCGAACCGGGTAGCGAGATCGGTGACGGGCCCGCCTACGACCCCGAGGACTGCGTCGCGGGGGAGCGGTCGGACGCGGGGACGTGGAGCTGGGACCTCGCCGGTCGCGGGGACATCACGGACCCGGTGGGTTGGGCGATGGTGCCGGTGGTCTCGGGGGCGGAGAGCTGGCGCGTGACCTACGCGGAGCGTGGCCTCCAGTCACCGGGTCAGGAGGAGCCGTCAGGATCCGCGGCGAGCCGGAACCCCACGTTCCCGGCGGTGGTGCGGGGCGTGTTCGCGGTCCTGGCCGACACCCGGTACCGGGTGCAGTAAGAGTCGTGGCACAGGTACGAGCCGCCGCGCACCACGCGCCGCTCGCGCCGGTCGGTCGTCCGCCGCTGGGGGTCGTGGACCGGCTCGCTGCTGTGCCCGGTCGTCCACGTGTCGGCGACCCACTCCCAGACGTTCCCGCAGACGTCGTACAGCCCGTACCCGTTGGCCGGGAACGCACCCACCGGGGTCGTGCCACCGAAGTCCGGTGACGGCCGGGGGAAGTCGCCCGCGAAGACGTTGGCCAGCCGGGACCCGTCCGGGCGCAGCGGGTGCTCGTCGCCCCACGCGTGGCGCGCGCCCTCCAGCCCGCCCCGCGCCGCGTGTTCCCACTCGGCCTCGGTCGGCAGGCGGGCCCCTGCCCAGCGGGCGTAGGCCCCCGCGTCGTGCCACGAGCAGTGCACGACCGGGTGATCGCCCAGGTTGGTGAGCTCGGTGGCTTCGGACCCCGGCCCGTGCGGGCAGCGCCAGGTCGCGCCACGGACCCGCAGCCACCAGGGGGTTGCCACGACCTCGCCGTCGACGTGGTCGGCCGCCTCGGGGTGGACCAGCGGTGCGAAGACGTACGACCAGCCGGCCCGCTCGGCGTCGGTCACGTGACCCGTCGCGGAGACGAACGCGGCGAAGGCGGCGTTGGTCACCGGCTCGAGCGCGACGGCGTGGCCCGACAGCGTGACGCGCCGAGGGGGGTCCTCACCGTCACCGGGGATCGCGTCCGGACCATCGCTGCCCATGGTGAACGTCGAGATCTCGAACCGCCGCCAGGCCGCCGCGTCCGCGACCGACCCCGGAGCCGAGGGCAGGGAGGGCGGGCCATCCGACGCGGGAAACACCGGGTTGTCGCGGCCGTCGTGGCCGTCGTGGCCGTCGTGGTCGCCCGGCACGCAGCAGGACCCGCTCACGGCGCTGGTCTCACTGGCTGGCCAGCGCGACGCGCGCCTGGTCGGCGAGCTCCTCGGCGGTGGGCTCGTGCTCGCTGGTGTCGATCACGACCTGCGCGACGGTCCCGGTGAACGGGAACGGCACCTGGTAGCGCTCCGAGACGGGGGTGCCACGGTCGCAGCCGACGTCGAAGCCTTCGTCGGCCGCGTAGCGGATCCGAACGGTGCGATCGATGCGTCCCGTCCCGACCTCCTCGCCGTCGACGAGCAGGCGGCCGTGGCCCCCGCTGCCGTGCTCGTCCTTGTCGAACGCGAACACCACCAGGTGGCGGCCGGGGGTCAGGCCATCGGTGGGCGCGGCGACGGTGAACCGCTCGTGGCCGACGTGGTTGTGCTCGTACACCAGCTCGTCGCCGTGCACGAACAGCGCGTAGCCGCCGGAGTGGCCACCCTGGGCGAACAGGACGCCCTCGGGTGCCGCGTCCCCGGACACGTCCACGGTGACCTCAATGCGGTGCGAGGTGTTGCGCACGTCGTGCGTGGCGTTCTCGGGCAGCGACTGCGTCCCTCCGTAGTAGGTGAACCGTGCCCGCTGCGTGGTCGCCCGCGGCATGCCCTCGCGCCCCTGGAACATCAGCATGAGCCGGTCGTCGGTGGGGACGACCGGCAGCAGGCCCATCTCGCCCGCCAGCGCCCACCACCGGTCCACCATCGCGGCCAGACGCTCGGACTCGTGCTCGGCCAGGTCGTGCAGCTCCGCGAAGTCCTCGGCGACGTGGTACAGCTCCCAGGTGTCGTCGTCGACCTGGGTCCCGGGCCGGTGGTAGGCGACGGCCTTCCAGCCGTCGATCCAGATCGCCCGGTGGCCCAGCATCTCGAAGACCTGTGTGTCTCGAGGAGTGGGTGCGTCGCCGTTGCGGAAGGAGTCGAGCAGCGAGCGGCCGTGCCACGGGAGCTGGTCGACGCCATCGACCTGGCCGGGTGCCTCGATGCCGCAGGCGTCGAGGATCGTGGCCGGCAGGTCGACGACGTGCAGGTACTGGTCACGCACGCTCCCGGTGCCCTCGCCGGCCAGGTGGGAGGGCCACGACACGATCAGCGGATCGCGGATGCCCCCGCCGTGGGTGTTCTGCTTGTAGCGCTTGAGCGGCGTGTTGCCGGCCATCGCCCAGCCGGTGGGGTAGTGGTTGTCGAACCCCGGCCCGCCGAGGTCGTCGATGCGCCCGAGCATCTCCTCGACGGTGTAGGTCACGCCGTTGAAGTAGCCCATCTCGTTCAGCGTGCCGTCGGCGCCGCCCTCCTGGGACGCCCCGTTGTCCGAGAGCAGCACGACCAGCGTGCCGTCCAGCGCACCCACCTCGGCGAGCGCGTCGAGGTAGCGGCCGATCTGGACGTCGGTGTGGTCGAGGAAGCCGGCGAAGACCTCCTGCATGCGGGTGAACAGCGTGCGCTCGTCGCCGGACAGCTCGTCCCAGGGCCGCACGTCGTCGTTGCGCGGCGCGAGCTCCTGGTCGGGCGGGACGATGCCGAGCTGCTTCTGGCGCTCGAGCACGAGCTCGCGCTCGACGTCCCAGCCGTGGTCGAAGCGTCCCCGGTACCGGTCGATGAAGGCGCGGGGGGCCTGGTGCGGCGCGTGGCACGCACCGAAGGACAGGTACGTGAGGAACGGCCGGGTCGGGTCGACCGACCGCTGCTCGCGCAGCATGCGTATGGCCTGGTCGACCAGGTCCTCCGACAGGTGGTAGCCGCCGCCGGCCGGGCCCGGCGGGTCGATGCGGTGGTTGTCGTGCACGAGCGACGGGGCGTACTGGTCGGTCTCGCCCCCGAGGAAGCCGTAGAAGCGCTCGAAGCCCATCCCGAGCGGCCACCGGTCGTAGGGGCCGACCGGGGTGCGCTCCCACTCCGGGGTGAGGTGCCACTTGCCCAGGCACCAGGTGTTCCAGCCGCGGTCACGCAGGATGCGCGCGATGGTCGCCGCGCTGCGAGGCATCACCCCGTCGTGGCCGGGGAAGCCGATCGGCAGCTCGACCACGGAGCCGACCCCGACGGCGTGGGGGTTGCGGCCGGTGAGCAGGGCCGCCCGGGTCGGCGAGCACAGGGCCGTGGTGTGGAAGTTGTTGTAGCGCAATCCGCGCTCGGCGAGCCGGTCGATGTTGGGCGTGTCGATCCGCGAGCCGTAGCAGCCGAGCTGTGCGAACCCGACGTCGTCCAGCACGATCACCACGACGCTCGGCGCGCCGTCCGGAGGGCGCGGAGGGTGCTGCCAGCCCTGGACCGAGTCGTGGACCGTGCGGCCGACCGTGGCCGGGAAGTCGTCGGTGTACAAGCTGGACTCCTTGCGGTCGGTGGCCGTGTCCCGGCCTCGCTCAGGTCACGGGGGTGGTGCTCTCGGCACCGGCAGGCGGGCCGACGACGCTGACGGCGGCCGCCGCCCCCGGATCCGCGGCGACCCACGGTCGGCCCAGCGCGGCGACCAGGCTCGCCGTGACCAGCATGGTCAGCCCGAACAGGCCCGCGGGGATGGCCATCGCCGGCTCCCCGATGACCGTCAGTGCGAGGGTGATCGCCAGCGGCGAGTTCTGCACGCCCGTCTCGACCGAGACGGCCAGCGACTCGCGCCGGGTCAGGCCGGCGAGACGGGCGGCCAGCAGTCCCAGCCCCAGCGCGCTGAGGTTGAGCACCACGATGGTGGGCGCCAGCGCGGCGAAGAACCCGGTGATCGTCTCCCAGGAATCGATGACGACCCCGACGATGATGAACCCGACGACCACGCCGGCCAGCACCTTCGAGGGGATCTCGGCACGCTGTGCGAAGGCGCGGTGGCGGTACCGGATCGTCATCCCGATGGCCACGGGGATGACGGTGAGGACGGCGACGCTGCGGACCATGGCGGCCACGGGGACGACGACCGCGGCCTCCTGGCCGTCGAGGAACAGCTCGAACGCGATCGCTGCGTAGATCGGGATCGTCGCGAACGCGATCACCGACGAGATCGCGGTGAGCGTCACCGACAGCGCCCGGTCCCCGTCGGCGGCGTGGATGATGAAGTTCGAGCCGGCCCCACCGGGCGTCGAGGCGAGCAGCACGATGCCGACCGCGAACAGGGGTCCGATCCGGACCAGTTCGCCGCCGACCTC
>DASWKO010000172.1:0-37938 GCA_036396595.1 Nitriliruptorales bacterium
GGGCGGGGCGGGGCGGGGCGGGGCGTTGACAGGCCGCCCGCGTGCGGCGTACGATTATTTATGGCAAGCTAAGAGGTCAGAGGCGCGAAGGGGAGAACGCCGGCATGGTGGAGTGGACGTTCGAGGGCTGGAGCGACGACCCGATCGGCGCCGGGAGCGATCCCGAGCTGGTGGGCCCGGTACTGGTGGCCAAGCGGGCGCAGGACGCGACCGACGCGGTCTTCCTCCAGGAGGTGGACGGCACGACGCTGACGTACGGCCAGTTCCACGAGTCGGCGCTGCGCTGGGCCGATGCCCTGCGCCGTCACGGCGTCGGCGAGGACGACAAGGTCGGCGTGTTCCTGCGGCCGGTGTTCGAGGCCCACCTCGCCTGGTTCGCCAGCGCCTGGCTGAAGGCGCAGGAAGTGCCCTACAACACCGACTACCGCGGGCGGATGCTGAGCTACGTGCTGAACGATTCCACGGCACGGATCGTGTTCACGTCGCCCGACCTGCTCGGCCGGATCGTCGAGGTCGCCGACGAGCTCGACCACCTCGAGACGGTCGTGCTGACGGACGACCCCCAAGGTGCGCTGCCGGACTCGACGCTCACGATCAAGCGTCTGGGGCAGTTCCTCGAGGGCACCGAGCTGGCCAAGGGGCTCACGCCGCCCCAGCCGGACGACATCGCCCAGATCGTCTACACCTCCGGGACCACGGGCCCGTCCAAAGGCGTTCTGGTCCCGTGGGCGGAGCTGAGCACGCTGCACACGGTCACCCCGGACCACTGGGAGGACTACCACCCGATCATGTACTCGCCGTTCCCGATCAACCACCTCACCGGCACTACACCGGTGGTTCGGGCGGCCCGCCTGGGGGGCACGGTCGTGATGCGCGAGGTGTTCAGCGGCGCGCACTTCTGGCAGGACTGCATCGACTTCGACTGCACGGACACCGTGCTCGTCGGCGCGATGGCCAACTTCCTCATGCAGCAGCCCGAGCAGCCCGGCGACCGCGACAACCCCTTGCGGTGGACGTTCATGGCCCCAGCGATTCCGTCCGTCGAGGAGTTCGAGGAGCGCTTCGGCGTCAAGATATGCGTGATCTACGGCATGACCGAGATCGGGTGGCCGCTGCTCGGCCACGACGTCAGGCGGGACAACCACCTCTCATGCGGCAAGCAGCGTCCCGGCTACGACCTCAAACTGATCGACCCCGACACCGGCGAGGAGTTGGGCGCGAATCAGACCGGCGAGCTGATCGTCAGGGCCCACGACCCCGTCGTGATGAACCAGGGCTACTTCAACAAGCCCGAGAAGACCACCGAGTCGTGGGAGGACGGCTGGTTCAGGACCGGGGACGGGTTCCGGTTCGACGACGACGGCAACTGGTACTTCGTCGACCGCCTCAAGGACGCCATCCGCCGGCGCGGCGAGAACATCTCGTCGTTCGAGGTCGAGGCCGAGGTCAACAACCACCCGGACGTGCTCGAGTCCGCGGCGGTCGCGGTGCCCTCGGAGCACACCGAGGACGAGATCAAGGTCGTCGTGGTCCCCAAGCCCGACGCGACCGTGACGCCCGAGGCGCTCCTGGAGTTCCTGATCCCACGCATGCCCCGGTTCATGATCCCGCGCTACGTCGAGATCGTCGACGAGCTGCCCAAGACGGCGTCGGGCAAGATCCGCAAGCTCGAGCTGCGCGATGTCGATCTCGAGGTCGTGTTCGACCGTGAGGCAGCCGGCATCGTCGTCCCGCGATGATGCAGAGCCACCGGGACGTCTACCTCGTGGGGGCGGTCGACACCGCCCTGGGCGAGGTGCCCGACCAGACCGAGCTCGGGATGTTCGCCCGCGCCGCCCAGGAGGCGCTGGCCGAGGGCGGGCTGAGCTTCGCCGACGTCGACGGCCTGTTCACGGCCTACATGGGCAACATGGCGTCGGCGACCGTCGGCGAGTACCTCGGGATCAACGAGCAGGTGCGGTTCGTCGGCTCGTCAGACCTGGGCGGCTGCGCGTTCGAGCAGTACGTCCACGACGCGATGCTGGCCGTGTCGCAGGGGCACTGCGAGGTGGCGCTGGTCGGCTGGGCATCGCGGCAGCGCACCCGCCGGCTGCGGTCCCTGGGCGGCCCGCCACGCGACACGTACACGCTCGACGCCCAGTTCCAGGCGCCGTACGGGCTGCCGCTGCCGATCGGGCACTACGCGATGATGGCGGCCCGGCACATGCACCAGTACGGGACCACCTCCGAGCAGCTCGCCGAGGTGGCGGCGGCCGCCAGCGCGTGGGCACAGCTCAACCCGGCGGCGTGGCGCTACGGCCAGCCGATCGAGGTCGCCGACGTGCTCGCCTCGCCGCTGCTGGCCGAGCCGCTGCACAAGCTCGACTGCTGCCTGGTGACCGACGGCGGCGGGGCGGTCGTCGTGACCGCGGCTGACCGCGCCCGCGACGCGGCGAAGCCGGCCGTGCGGGTGCTGGGGGCGGCGCACGCCCAGGGGCACGTGCACCTGCCGCAGATGCGCGACCTCACCGTCTCACCGGGCGCCCGCAGCGGCCCCGAGGCGTTCGCACGCGCCGGCATCACCCCCGACGATGTCGACGTGCTCCAGCCCTACGACTCGTTCACCATCACGGTGCTGATGGCGCTGGAGGATCTCGGCTTCTGCGCGAAGGGCGAGGGCGGCCCCTTCCTACAGCACGGCACGCTGCGTCCTGGCGGCAAGCTGCCGTCGATGACCTCCGGCGGCGGTCTGGCGCACAACCATCCCGGCGCGCTCGGGATCCAGCTTCTGATCGAGGCGGTCCGCCAGCTCCGCGGCGAGTGCGGGGACCGTCAGGTGCCTGGCGCCGAGGTGGCGGTCGCTCACGGCGTGGGTGGGATGATGTCGACGACCGCGACGGTGGTGCTCGCCCGTGACTGACGCCGGCTCGGTGGACCTCGCCAAGGCGGCCGTGGCCGGCGCGGTCGACGGCGCACGCGACGAGCTGGTCGAGCTGAGCCACCGCATCCACGGCACGCCCGAAATCGCCTTCGAGGAGGAGCGCGCGTCGACCTGGGTGGCGGACGCCCTCGCAAAGGCGGGCTTCGATGTCGAGCACGGCGTCTGCGACCTGCCCACCGCCTTCACGGCGACGGCCGGCAGCGGCACGTTGACGATCGGCATCTGCGCCGAGTACGACGCGCTGCCCGGGCTCGGTCATGCATGCGGGCACAACGTGATCGCCGCCGCCGCGGTGGGTGCGGCGCGCGCGCTGGCGCCGCTGGCCGACGACCTCGACATCACCGTCCGCGTGCTCGGAACGCCCGCCGAGGAACGCGGCGGCGGCAAGATCCTCATGCTCGAGCGCGGGGCCTTCGACGGCGTGCACGCATCCATGATGGTCCACCCCACCCCGTACGAGTCCGTCGAGATGCCGTGCCTCGCGGTGGGCCAGCTCCGCCCCCGCTTCCACGGCCGCTCGGCGCCGGCGACCTTCCCGCAGGACGGGATCAACGCGGCGGACGCGCTGACCATCGCGCAGGTGGCGCTCGGGCTGCTGCGCCAGCACATCCGCCTCGACGAGCGCATCCACGGCATCGTCACCGGGGCTGGTGACGTCCCGAACGTCATCCCGCACGAGGCCACCGGATGGTGGAGCGCGCGGGCGGCGACGACCGAGGCGCTGGAGCCGCTGACCGACCGGGTACGCGCGTGCTTCGAGGCGGGGGCGGTCGCGACCGGCGCCACCCTGTCCTGGGACGAGGTGCCACCCGTCTACTCGCACATGGAGGCAGACGTCGAGCTCGGCGAGCTGTACCGCCGCAACGCCGTCACGGCCGGCCGCACGTTCGACGACGACCTGGACCCCAACGTCGCCGGGAGCACGGACATGGCCAACGTCTCGCTGGCGATGCCGGCGATCCACCCGCTGCTGAGCCTGGACTGCCTGCCCGCCGTCAACCACCAGCCGGGGTTCGCCGCCGCGGCGGTCTCGGATCGCGCCGATGGTGCCGTGCGCGACGGGGCCGTGCTGATGGCGTGGACGGCGATCGACGCCGCGACCGCCCCGCCGGTCAGGCAGCGGCTGCTGGGCAACCCGGCGACGTACGCCACGAGGTCAGGGGGATCGCCGTGATCAGCCCACCGGCGCTCATCGACACACCGCTGCACGAGCTGTCCGCCACCGAGATCGCGGATGCGGTCCGGGCGGGCCGGCTGCGGGCCGTGGACGTCCTCGACCACCATCTGCGCCGGATCGAGGAGCGCAACGGCGAGCTCGGCGCGATGGTCCACGTCGACCCCGATCGCGCCTGGGCGGTCGCCGCGCGCGTGGACCAGCAGGTCGAGTACGGAGCCGACCCCGGACCGCTGGCCGGCGTGCCGTTGGGGATCAAGGAGCTCGAAGCGGTCGAGGGGTGGCCGGCGACCCAGGCCAGCACGTTCTACCGTGACGTGGTGTCGCCGGCCACCGGCGTACATCCCGGTCGGCTGCTGGCGGCCGGCGCCGTGCCGGTCGGCCAGACCGCCTCGCCCGAGATCGGGATGCTGGGCCACACGGTGTCGGTGCTGCACGGCACGTGCCGCAACCCGTGGAACCCGCAGCGCACGCCCGGCGGCTCCAGCGGAGGCTCGGCCTCGGCGGTCGCCGGCGGGCTGGTCGCGCTGGCCTCCGGATCCGACCTCGGAGGCTCGGTGCGCGTCCCGGCCGCCGCGTGCGGCCTGGTCGGGATCAAGCCGACGTACGGCCTGGTGGCCCGGGGGCCGGGGTGGCTGGGCAACCTGCACGCCGCCCACTACGGCCCGCTTGCGCGCACGGTGCGCGACGCGGCCCGCTACCTCGACGTCGTCGTCGGCCCCGACGACCGCGACCCGTTCTCGCTGCCCGCGCCGCCGTACCGGTTCGAGGAGATCCTCGAGGACACTGACCTGAGCGGGATGCGCGTCGCCGTGTGCCTGGACACCGGGCTCGTGTCCGCGGACCCGCGGGTCGCCGAGATCATCCGGGACGCCAGCAAGAAGCTGATCGAGGCGTGCGGGGCGGTCGCGGTGGACGTGTCGCTCGATCTGCCCGAGGTACGCCCGCTGTTCGGGCTGCTGGTCATCGACCAGCTCCCCGACCCGACCGATGGCGCGATGCTCGAGGCCGTGCTCGACAACTTCCGGCACACCCCCGCGGCCGAGGAGATCGTCGCCATCCTCGAGGGCGTGCAGGAGGGCCCGACCGCCGACAAGATCGCGGCCGGCAACGCCGCGCGGCAGGCCCTGCGCGAGCACCTGTTGCAGGTGTTCGACCAGGCCGACCTGCTGCTGACGCCGACGATCCCGATCCCGGCGTACGGCGCCGAGGGCCCGGTCCCCGACGTGCCCGGCAGCCAGGTGGGCCAGCACGCGTGGGCCGGGTTCACCTACCCGTTCAACTTCTCGGGACACCCGGCAGCGTCGGTGCCAGCCGGGTTCGTCGAGGACCTGCCGGTCGGTTTGCAGCTCGTCGGCAGGCGGCTGGACGACCAGCGCGTCCTGGCAACCGCTGCCCGCTGGGAGGCCATCGCGCCCTGGCCCCGCAACGCGCCGGACCACCCGGGCGAGGCGACGGCGTGACCCGGACGCCCTGGGTGGACGGGCTGCGCGCGCTGCCGCCGGCCACCGTCATCCCGACGGGCCAGACCGCCGGCGCCCTGCTCGAGCTGCTGACGCGACCGCCCACTCCGGACGGGGCGGTGTTCCACCCCGACGTCGCGTACGGCACGGGCGGGACGGGCGGCCGTGACCTGCTGCTGGACCTGTACGCGCGCGAGGACACCTCGCAGCGCCAGCCCGGCGTGGTGTTCATCCACGGCGGAGCGTGGCGCAGCGGTGACCCGCACATGCACATCGACCACGCGGCGCGGCTGGCGGCCCGTGGCTACGTGACCGCGACCATCGAGTACCGGTTGTCCCCCGAGGCGCTGTGGCCGGCCGCCCTCGAGGACCTCAAGTGCGCCATCCGGTGGATGCGCGCGAACGCGGCCGAGATCGGCCTGGACCCGGACCGGCTGGCTGCCGGCGGCGGCTCGGCGGGGGGCCACCTGTCGGCGCTGGCCGCGTTGACGCCAGGTCAGTTCGAAGGCTCCGGCGGCCACGAGGGCCGCTCCAGCACGATCCAGGCGGCGGTGCTGTGGTACCCGACGCTGGACCTGCGGTTCGAGGGACGCACGGAGCAGTCGGTCGAGCCGATCACGCAGTTCCTCGGCGACCCCACGCCCGAGCGCCTGCAGGAAGCGTCACCGGTCACCTACGTGTCAGCCGGCTGCCCGCCGATCCTGACGATGGTCGGCGACGACGACCCCGTGTCGCCGATCCCGCAGGCCGAGGCGTTCCACGCGTCGCTGACGCAGCTCGGGGTGCCGAACCGGCTCGAGGTGTTCGCGGGCCCGCACGGCTTCGACCTCGACCAGCCCAACTGGGACCGCTGCTGCGACCTGATGATCGCCTTCCTCGACGACCACCTCGCACCTGCCGCGCCCCGCCGCCGCCCGCCGCCCCGTTGAGGCGTGCTGCAACACGCGTATACGCCGGTTCCGACACGCCTCATCCTCGGGACGGGGTCAGGCGCGCTCGACGGCGGGGATGATGACGTCGCGCATCATCGTCCAGCCGCCGGCGATCGCCCCGACGCGCGGGTCGCCCGCGGAGGCCAGCGTGCTCACGTGCGCGTCCACGGCGAGCTGCCGGCCGGCCGGCGTCTGTGGGATGGACGAGCCGTCGAGGTCGCCGTTCTCGATGGCGGCGGCGATGCGCTGCTCGATGTCGGTGTCGCGCACGACGTGGGCGTGCTGGGCGATCGTCAGGCCGAGGTCCCGCACGACGACCCCGAGCTGACCGCCGTAGCCCTCCATGACCCAGGCCTCGTGCCCGCCGAGGTCGCCGCAGCGCCACAGCAGTCCGTACCCGTCGGACACCTTGCGGCCCTCAGGGGCGTCCGGCGCGAACATCTGCTCGGGCCCGACGCCCGGCTGGCGGGTCAGCATCCGGTCCACCCACCCCTCCGAGACGAGCTGCTGGCCGTCGAACTCGCCCCGCCGGCGCACGACGTCGGCGAGCTGTGCGGTCGCGCGCGCTGTCAGCAGCAGGCCGGCCCCGGCGCTCTCGGGCGGGAACACCGCGCGCTGCGTGTACGTGGGGATCCAGCCGAACTGCTCGATGCCGAGCGGGTCGGCCAGCCACTCGCGCAGCAGGTCGGTCAGCGTCCGCCCCGTCGCCGTCGCGAGGCACGCCCCGAGGAGCTGGGTATCGGCGGTGCTGTAGCGCCACCGCTCCCCCGGCTCGGCCTCCAGGGGCTGGGCGTCGCTCAGGCTGAACGCGACCGGGTCGTCGGCCATCGCCCACTCCACCGTGATCATCTGATTCTCGACCCACGCGAGCCCCGACCGCATCCGCAGCAGGTCGCCGAGCTTGATGTCGCCCTTGCGCGGGTCGACGCCATCGGCCTCGAAGTAGTCGGCGAGGTACGCGCGGATTGGCGTGTCGAGCTCGCCGATCAGCCCCCGGTCCAGCGCGATCCCGTACAGCATCGCGACGACGGACTTGGTCACCGACTTGACGTTGTACAGCCGCTCGGGGGTCGCCTCGCCCCGGTACAGCTCGCCGACGAGCTCGCCGTCACGCACGATCACCAGCGCGTCGACCCACGGCCGCTCGTCCTGCGCGGTCCGCTCGATCTCCCGGAACTCGGACTCGAGGGCGTGAAGCAGGGCGCTGCGCGGCATCGATCGCTCTCCAGGTTCGGCCGTCTCGCGCGCGCATCGTAACATCATTCTTATGGGTAGCTCAGACACGCGCCCCAACATCCTGTTCGTCATCGCCGACGACCAGTCCTGGCCGCACGCCGGGGCCTATGGCTGCACGTGGGTGTCCACGCCGGGCTTCGACCGCGTCGCCGCCGAGGGCGTGCTGTTCGAGCAGGCGTTCTGCAGCGCGCCGCAGTGCAGCCCGGCCCGGGCAGCCGCGCTCACCGGCCGGCCGTTCTGGCAGCTCGCCGAGGCGAGCCTGCTGGCCGGACTGTTCCCGAAGGAGCTGGCGGTCTACCCCGACCTGCTCGAAGCGCACGGCTACGCCGTCGGCCACACCGGCAAGGGCTGGGGGCCGGGGAACTGGAAGGCCGGAGGACGCACCCGCAACCCGGCTGGCCCCGAGTTCAACGAGCACCGCGACCACCCGCCCTCGGAGGCTCAGGCCGGCACCGACTACACGCGCAACTTCCTCGCCTTCCTCGAGACACGGGGCCCCGGCCAGCCGTTCTGCTTCTGGTTCGGGGCGCGCGAGCCGCACCGGCCGTACGAGGAGGGCTCGGGGCGGCGACAGGGTGGCGATGCCGGCGAGGTGGTCGTGCCCGGCTACCTCCCCGACGACCCCAGGGTCCGCAGCGACCTGCTGGACTACGCCGCCGAGATCGCGTGGTACGACCGGCACCTCGGGGCGATCCTCGACGAGCTGGACGAGCGGGGCGAGCTCGACCGCACCCTGGTCGTGTGCACCGCCGACAACGGGATGCCGTTCCCCCGGGCCAAGTGCAACCTCTACCCCGACTCGTGCCAGGTCCCGATGGCCCTGCGCTGGGGCGAGCGGTCATGGGGCGGCCACGCGGTCACCGACTTCGTGACCTTCGAGGACCTGCTCCCCACCTTCCTCGAAGCCGCTGGCATCGAGGTCCCGGACCACGTCGTCGGCCGCAGCCTGCTCCCCCTGGTCGACGCGCAGCGGTCGGGCCGCATCGACCCGGCCCGCGACCACGTGCTGACCGGCCGCGAGCGTCACGTGCACTGCCGGCCGGACAACCGCGGCTACCCGAGCCGGGCGATCCGCACCGACGACCACCTCTACGTCATCAACTACGCGCCCGACCGGTGGCCCGTCGGCGGGCCCGACAGCTACTACGCCGACACCGACGGCGGCCCGACGAAGTTCCTCATGGTCGGGCGCCGGTTCGAGCCGGGCATCGACCGGCTGTTCGATCTCGCGTTCGCCAAGCGCCCCGCCGCGGAGCTCTACGACCTGCGCGCCGACCAGGAGTGCCTGGACAACCGGATCGACGACCCGTCGCTGTCGGAGGTGCGGGCGCGGCTCCACGCGCGCCTGACCACGCGCCTGCGCGAGCTCGACGACCCGCGCGAGCTCGGCTCCGGCGACGCCTTCGACGCCTACCCCTACTTCCAGGGACCCTGGGTGTGGCACGACCGCATCCCGGGCTTCAAGCAGATCGGGGCGTACAACCACCTCTGAATCGAGTGTGCTCGTTACAGCGAAATCTCGTCGTAACGAGCACACTCGATCATGCGGGACGGAGGGGAGCCGGGGGGTCAGGCGATGAAGCCGGCACGGA
Organism: Nitriliruptorales bacterium; assembly: GCA_036396595.1. Taxonomy (GTDB): domain Bacteria; phylum Actinomycetota; class Nitriliruptoria; order Nitriliruptorales; family Nitriliruptoraceae; genus DASWKO01. Next base: position 9,318 of record DASWKO010000172.1, read on the forward strand.
CCAGCCGCGCGCGCAGGTCCTTCCGGATCGCTGACACGTCCCGGGCGGCGGCCGCGTGCGCGAGCTCGCTGCCTGCGACCAGCCCCTCGAACGCCTCGACCAGACGGGCGCCGGGAGGCACGGGCAGCTCGTGGATCAGGAACGTCAGGCGCATCGCGTCCTCCATCCATCCGGGCGCGGACGGGTCGCGCTCGAACACCGCCTGCATCCCCGCGTCGACCGCCGCGAGGTGCTCGTGTGGATCGAACGCCGGGCTGGTCACCGCGCCTCGGACAGGACCTGGTCCAGCACCTCGGCGAACAGCAGCAGGTCGTCGTCGGGGGTCGTCATCGGCGGCTTGAGCTTGATGATGTTGCTGAGGTCGCCGTTGGGGTAGACCACCACGCCTTCGTCCTTCAGCCGCTCGGTCACGTCGTGGGCCAGCGCCCTGGCGGGTTGCCTGGTCGCACGGTCCTCGACCAGCTCGACGCCGACGTAAAGGCCCACCCCGCGCACGTCACCGATGACCTCGTGGCGCGATCCCAGCTCGGCGAGCGCGTCCCGGAGCAGCGCCCCCGCGTCGCGCGCCCGCTGCTGGAGGCCCTCTTCCTCGATGATGTCGAGCACCGCGTTGCCGGCGGCGCATGCCACCGGGTTGCCGCCGAAGGTGTTGAAGTAGCGCATCCCGTTGTCGAACGCGTCGGCGATCTCGCGCGTCGTCACGACCGCCGCCAGCGGGAAGCCGTTGCCGATCGGCTTGCCCATCGTGACGATGTCGGGGACGACGTCGCCGAGCTCGAAGCCCCAGAACCGCTCGCCCATCCGGCCGAAGCCGACCTGCACCTCGTCCGAGACGCACAGGCCACCCGCGGCCCGCACGCGCACGAAGCTGTCGCGCAGGTAGCCCGCAGGCAGCACGACCTGGCCGGCGGTGCCCATCAGCGACTCGGCGAAGAACGCGGCGGGCGGGCGGTCCTGCGCGACCAGCCGGTCCACGACCTGGCCCAGCTCCTGCGCGTAGGCCGCCCCGGGGTCGGGGTGGTCGTAGCCGAACGCCCCGCGGTAGCGGTTGGGCTGGGTCACCGGGTGCGTGTCCGCGGGAGCCCCGGAGCCACCCGGCCCGTCGAACCGGTTCGGGCTGATGCCGGTGACGGCTGACGTGTTGCCGTGGTAGGCGCCGTCGATCACGAGCACGTCACGGCGCCCCGTGACCTGGCGCGCGATGCGCAGCGCGAGGTCGTTGGCCTCGCTGCCGGTGCACACGAGGAACACGACTTCGAGCGGATCGGGCAGCGTGTCCGCCAGCCGTTGCGAGTAGGTGGCGATGCCCTCGTAGAGGAAGCGGCTGTTGGTGTTGAGCTTGCGCATCTGGCGGGCGACCGCGTCCGCGACCCGCGGGTTGGCGTGCCCCACGTGGGTGACGTTGTTGATCACGTCGAGGTAGGCCAGGCCGTCCTCGTCGTAGAACCACGAGCCCCGCCCCCGCACGAGGTTCATCGGGCGGTCGTAGTACACCCGCTGGGACCGCGCGAACCGGTGGTCCCGGACCTCCAGTACCTCCTGTACGGGCAGCCGGAACTCCAGCGCGGCGCTGGCCCCGATCAGCGGAGCGGGATCGGGGCAGATGCTGGTCCAGGCGCGCTTGCGCGACGGCGCGACGAACGTCGGTGGCACGCCATCACCCGGGAGCTCACGACCGGCGAGGTGGACGTGCACGTGCGCGGGCAGGTCCTCGTCGTCCCGCGCGGCCCGGACGCGACCGAGCTGGTCCCCGGCCTTGACGGGTCCACCCGGCTCCAGGTCGCCGATGTCGACGCGACGCAGCCAGCTCCAGACGGGGGGACCCTCCCCCACGTCGTGGCGCAGGCCGACGATGCCCAGGTCGGCATCGACGCGCACGACCACGCCGTCGAGCGGGGCGCGGACCGGCGTGCCGGCAGGCGCGAAGAGCAGCGTGCCGAGACGGACCGATCGCAGCTCGCTCTCACCCGCGGCGCGACGCCCCGACCGAGGCAGCCACGCCTGGCCCTGCGGGGCGAACCCCAGGGCGGGCTGCACCGCGGCAACCGCCACCTGGACCGCCTCGCGCACCTGCGCCGGCTGCGACCAGTCGATCGTGTCGAACAGGTCGCTGCCCACACCCAGGTCCAGGGCGACGGGCTCCTCACCCGCCGTGCCGACCGGGGCGACCGGGGCGACCGACGCGTCGACGACCGGGGCGACCGCCGTGCCGACGGCCGGGGCGACGGGCTCCTGGCCCGCCCTGCCGACCGACGCGTCGACGACCGAGACGACCACCGGGACGACGCGGTCGCGGTGGTCCGCCAGCCAGGCGGCCGCGGCCGCCCCCGACGGGTCCGGCTCGAGGCCGCACGCCCCACGGATGACCGCGGTCGCCAGGCCAGGATCGGTCCGCGTGACCTGGGCGATCGCGTCCCACGAACCGGTCATCCGCATCGTGGCGTAGCCGTCGTCGCGGTCGGCCAGCCGCCCGGTCCAGTTCACGGCGTTGAGGCACAGGCGCGTGGCCGCCAGCGGGAACACGACCGCGAGCTCGGCGTCGCCCAGCGGCCGCACCTCGTGGAAGCCAGCGACCACCTCGGCGGCGGCGCCGACGGGGTCGGGCTGCCGGCGCATCGCGTAGCCCGCGGCGATCGCGAGCTCGGCCACCACGACGGTGTGCAGCGCGTCGCCGAAGTCGATGACGCCGGTCACCCGGGCACCGTCGCGGTCGACCAGGACGTTGCTGTCGTTGAGGTCGTGGTGCACCACGCCGGTGGGCAGCTCGGCGAGGCGGGGCGCCACGAGCTCGTCGAACCAGCCGAGCACGGTCTGGACCATCTGCCGCTGGCCCCCGTCGATCCCGTCCAGGCCCGCGCGCAGCGTCGCCGGGGCGGGGCGCAGGTCCCAGACGTGGGTGGTCTCGGCCGCCGGGTGCTCGAAGCCGGCCAGGCCGGCGACCATCCGTCCTGCGGTGCGCCCGAGGTCACGGAGCAGGTTCGTGGCGGGGCGGGCGAGCTCGTGCAGCGGGCGCCCCGGCGTCCACGCCAGCACGCGCAGCCAGGCGCCCGGCTCGACCTCGCCGATCGCGACCACGTGCTCCCCGGTCGTCGCGGGTACCAGCCGGGGCACCAGCGCCCCGACTTCCGTGCCCGCCAGGTGGTCGAGCATCGCCGCCTGCATCATCACGTGCGCCGGGTCCGCGGGGCGCGAGATCTTCGCGACGAACCGCTGCCCGTCGCCGTCCTGCACGACGACGTTCTCGTCGACCTCGCCCGCGAGCCGCCCCACGACGCTGACGTCCAGACCGTGGTGCAACCGCAGCAGCTCGACGACCACGTGATCGTCCAGGCCGGGTCGGGCCGCGGGGGCAGACCCGGTCGGGCGCATCGTGGTTCCCGGCATGCGGCATCCTCGCACGGACGTTGTTGCTGGTCTGGATCGGACCTCAGAGCACCTGGACGCGAGTATGGGGGAACGAGAACTCTCCCGCCTCGACCAGTGCCAGCCGCTCGTCGACGGCACGGGTCGGTCCCAGGTCCAGCTCCAGGTGCAGGCGCCCCTGGGCGTCAGCCGACACCGACACCTCCCGGGTCGTCCCGTCCTCCGGGGTGATCAGGACCGTGTACGACCGGTGCGGCTCGAACGCCGCGGGCGTCGACACCGTGACCGTCCCGGTCCCGGCCAGCACGAAGTCGGTGCCGTCGGTGCGGGCGGCGAGCAGGTTCAGGAACTCCTCGTTGGGCCGCTCGACCGTGATCGCGTAGTCCCACACGTCGAAGTCGGTCTCGGTGGTCTTGTACGAGAACACGGTCGGGACCGGCACGTCCCGGGCGAACACCCGGTTGATCTGGTCGATCATCAGCCGGTCGTAGGTGTCGCGGATGAGGCCGACGTGGGTCCCGGTGCGCTTGACGAACTGGTGCGGCACCCCGAGCTCAGCCAGCTTCGCGCTGGCCGCCTCCGAGTAGAACCGGTACTTACCTTCGATGTCCCAGAATCGGACGCGGACCGCGTTCACGGCGTTGGGGTCGTCGGGGTAGTCGTGGCACGGGTTCTCCGGGTCGTCCGGGTTGCAGCCGTCACCGAGCACCATCAGGGTCTCGATGTTCTGGCCGCTCAGGTTGGTCGCCAGCTCGAACGGATCGATGCTGCGGAACGCGATCTCGTCGTGGACGTCGAAGCCCTGCTGTCGCAGGTAGTTCAACCACATCCACTCCGGGTGCACGCCACCGGTGAAGGGCCGGGTGACCACCACGGTCGCGCCGGTCGAGCCGATGTAGCCCCACCGGTCCGGGTGGCGCATGCCCTGGATCAGCGCGCCGCTGCCGCCCATCGAGTGGCCCACGATCCCGCGTCCGCCACGGTCCGTGCGCACGTTGAACAGCGCCTCCACGACCGGGATCAGCTCCTCGTAGAGGTGGGACTCCGCCTGGATGCCGGTGCCGTCCCGCCCGTCGACCCACCAGCAGTGGCCGCACCAGTGCGGCTCGGGCCCGGCGTCGAGCACGACGGAGACGTACTGGTGGCGGTGCAGGAAGGTGTTCAGCCCGTGCGCCCCGACGTAGTAGCCGCCTCTCGGGGCGAACTCCCACGTCTGGAGCTGATCCCAGACGGGCGTCGTCGGCTCGGAGTCCAGGGAGTCCAGATCCTCCGCCGGGCACCCGTAGGAGCAGGTCGTCCCGTGGAGGAAGTAGACCGTCCCCGACGGTTGCTTCTTCTTGTGGCTGTAGGAGTCGGGCAGCCACACGAAGTTGTGGGCGCGCTGGCCGAGCAGCTCGCTGTCGAAGGCGACCTCCAGCCCCTGCGGGTGCCAGTCGCTGACCTGCACGGTCACGTTCCACGACGCGTACGGCTCGGGCAGGTCCGCGACCCGCTCGTCGACGTCGGGCGACGACCGATCGTCCTGCCGTCCCGGCGGCTCACCGTTGCCTGGCACCTCCAGCGGCGGCGCCGACCCCGGCTCCGGCACCGGCACCTGGCCGCGAGCGGCATCCCCGTCCGGCGGTGTGGCCACCGCCGGGACCAGCACGAGCATGGCGATCACGACCGCCAGCGCGACCCCGTCCAGGAGCAGCCGTCGACGAGTTCCCACGTGCCTTCCCCTTCGAACGGCCACGCCCTTATCGTACACTAGATAACCTTGCCTTGCGATGGGCAGACGGTGCTGGCCGACGATCAGGTGGGGAGCTGAACGCGTCCCGCCCAGGCGTACAGGGGATCGCGCTCCTGGCGGAGCCATTCGGCCAGACGGGTGCGCAAGCGCTCGGCCTCGTCACGATGGTCGCGGTGCCGAGCGAGGTTGGTCAGCTCGCCTCGATCAGCGTCGAGGTCGTACAGCTCGTCCTCGGCGGTGGCGTTCCAGATGTACTTGAAGCGCCGGTCGCGCACCATCCGCTGGCTGTAGAGGCCGAACTGGCACCCGTGGTACGCCGACAGCATGTCAGACCTGCCGTTGCTCACCTCGCCTTCGAGAAGCGGCACCAGGCTGAGTCCGGCGAACGTGTCGGGGATGGGCACGCCGGCGGCTTCGCAGAACGTCGCTGCCAGATCGATCCCGTGGGTGACGAACGCGTCGGACACGATCCCCGGGGCTGCGCGTCCGGGCCATCGGACGATCAACGGCACGCGCACGACGTCGTCGTACATCACGTAGTGCTTGTCCATCATCCCGTGCCCGCCGCAGAGGTCTCCGTGATCGGTCGTGTAGACCACCATCGTGTCGTCGGCGAGGTGGAGGTCGTCCAGCGCCCCGAGGATCCGTCCGACCTGCGCGTCCATGAGCGTGATCTCGCCGAGGTAGCGCGAGACGACCGGTGCCCAATCGCGCCAGGTCCAACCGTCGACACCCCACGTGCGACGCTGTTGCGCCTGGATCGCCGGCTTGTCGGCGAGCATGTCGCCCCAGCTCGGCCACGGCTCGATCGACTCGGGCGGGTACATCGACGCGTGGGGCTCGGGCGGCAGGTTGGGCAGGTGCGGTTCGCTGGGATCCCAGCGGATGAAGAACGGCCGCCCGAGATCCGCGGCCCGGGCCAGCAGGTCGATCGCACGGTCCGCGGTCCAAGCGACTCTGGCCTGCTCGGGGCCGACGTGTGTATCGGTCTTCCCGGCGAAGAACCGCAGCACGGCGTCCGTCGACCACCCGTCGGATCCCGGGTCGGGCGCGTCGAGTGCACGGGCGATCCCCCGCTCGGCTCGCCACCGCTCGTAGGCATGTTCTGGCACGTAGTCATCGAACCCGTAGGTCGCGTCGGTCGGTTGGGTTCCGGGACCGAGGTGCCACTTGCCGACGTAGCCCAGGTACCAGCCCGCCTCGCGCAGCAGCCTCGTGAAGGCCGGCAGCCCGTCCGCGGGGCCGCGGGGCGCCTCGGTCGCGTCGATGGAGATGGCCTGGTGCTGGAACGACCAGGTGCCGTGCAGGAGGCTCGCCCGCGCTGGCGTGCAGATGGGACACGGGGTGAACGCGTGGCTGAAGTTCACTCCCTGGGCGGCCAACCGATCGAGGTTGGGGGTGTGAACCAGCGGGTGGCCGTTCACGCCCACGCAGTCGTAACGGTGCTGGTCGCTGTGCAGCAGCAGGATGTTCACGTCGTGATCCTCGCTCCCCTTCGCGCCGGACCAGCGCAACGTACGCACGGTAGCGCGCTGGTTGATCCATCCATAGAATAAGCAGAGCGACGGGGAGGGCGTCCATGGACACGAAGGCTCGAGCGCAGCTCCGCGACGCGTCGACGCGTTCCGGGTCGCATCTGAGCCCCGCCGATCACCAGCACTTCCTCGAGCACGGATGGGTCCTGGTCAAGGGGTTGCTGCCACCCGATGTCGTCCAGCGGGCGCTCGACGTCTTCGTCCCCGCGGAGACGGGCATGGCGGACACGCTCGACCTCACACCGGACGCACGAGCACGCGTCTTCCAGGAGTGCATGCCACCGGCGGTGCACGAGGCGGTCGCCGAACTCTTCGGTGACGTGCCCTTCGATGCAGCCGTCTGGCACGAGAACAAGTACCGCCCCCACGAGCCAGAGGCCGAACAGCAGGTCGGCGCACACATGGATCTGTGGCACCCCACCGTGACACCCGATCGCATCGGCGTCGCGTGCTTCGGGTTCCTGACCGACGTGCGACCCGGGGGCGGCTGCTTCATGTACGTCCCGCGCTCACCGCTCAGCGCGCGACACGTCGGGGTGGAACGGGGCGGGGACAGCTACTGGGGCTACGCCATCAGCCAGGACCATGACGACGAACTGGTGGAGCTGGTCGCCGATGCCGGCGACGTGTTCCTGTACACCCACCACATCGTCCACAGCGGCTCGAAGAACCTCGCCGGCCCGCACGCGCGCCACGCCTTCGTGACGCAGTTCATGCCGCAGCGACGCATCGTCCCCGGCGAGCGGCCGCTCGAGGAGCTGTCGACCGTGGAGAAGGCGTTCTCGCTGCGCTACTTGTCCACGCTGGGGTACTCGTTCCGCGTTCCCGCCCCGCCGCTGACGTTCGAAGCGGACGCGGCGATCTCCCACGGCCTGGGGTCGGGTGGTGGCATCGTCGCTGCGACCGCCTCGCGGTTCGACGGGACGGTCTGGTTCGCGGTCGTCGATCACGACGAGCCGTGCGTCGTCAAGCTCCTGGCCTCCGCCGACCTCGTCGCGGTCGAGGAGTTGGGTCGGCTCGAGTTCGACGAGGAGGTTCTGGGCGTCCAGACCGACGCCCGCTACAGCCCGCTGCTGCTCGTGGCGACGCGCAGCGGCACCCGGTTCCTCGCGTCGGAGGACCACGTGTCGTGGCAAGCCGTGGCGACGGTCCCCGGCGTCCGATGTGCGCGACCGCACTTCTGCCTGCTGGGGGCGGCACACGACCACGTGCCCGACGGTCAGAGCGCGGACGTGCTGATCGGGCTGCATGATGGCCGTGCAGAGCTGCGGTTCTCCTCCCAACGGGTGCCCGTGAGGCATCGCCGGAACGGTGCGCCGCTCGCGGCCACGGTGTGGGGCGAGGTCGCGGCCTGGGAGAACCAGGCGACCTTCTTCGCGACCGACGATGTCGAGACACTGGACGTCCAGGTCCTGCCCATCAACGAGGGTCTGCGCTTCGGGCTCGTCGCGGACGTGCGCGAGGAGGCAGGAGCGGTCGGCATCCACGTGGCCGTGAGCGCGACCGGCGACCGCTACACCGAGGGGCTGACCCCACTGGCGACCGACGCGCCGACCCGACCGCGCAACCTGCGGCTGTTCGAGCGCGCCCGCGGATACTGGCTGGTCACCTACCTGCGCGACCACGAGGACGGGGCGCGGCTGCACTGGGGCACGATCGACTGGGACTCGGACGCCCCCATCCTGCACGAGGTACCTGACGCTGCCGGGCTACGGGCGGCTCTCGAAGAGATCGGTCTGCGCTGATGGGGACCCGCGGCCCTTCGACCCGTCCCCCCGGCACGGGAAACGAACGCGGCGGCGTGACTCGTTGGGGCGTGCCCGGCGTGACGTTCGCGATCACGCTCGTGTTCGTGGTGGCGGTCCTGCCGTCGGCGCTCAACGTCCCGCAGTCCAATCCCACCCAGACGCTCGAGTTCGCCCCGATCCCACCGCAGGACGAGGACTCGCCCCCGCCCGACGCCGCCAACCTCGGATCGATGAGCCTCGGTTCGTCGGGCTCGATCCCCGGCAACCGGGTCGGTGACGGCAACGGCCTCCCGCCACCTCCTCCCCCGCCGCGGCCCGATGGCGCCGGGCTGCGACCCGTGACCAAGCTGTGCGTGGGCAACCCGCCCCGCCAGACCGACGACCCGCTGACGCCGCCGTGCGTCGCCTTCTTCGAGGGCGACAACGGCGGGGCGACCGCGAAGGGCGTCACGGGTGACGAGATCCGCATCCTCATCGCCCACGACGGCGCGATCGGGCGCTCGGGCACCGCCAAGACCGGGGCCGCAGGGGAGGTCGAGGAAGCGCCCGTCGACCGCTGCTTCGACCTGGTGGCGCAGCCCTACGATCCGGAGGAGCCGAGCTGGGTCACGACGCTGCGCAACTGGCAGCACTACTTCAACGAGCGCTACCAGACCTACGGTCGGCACGCGCGGTTCATCGCCTGCTTCGGGAGCGAGTCCGCCTCGCCGGAATCCCGGCGGGCCGAGGCGGCCGAACACGACGAGACGTGGGACCCGTTCGCGACCATCGCGGCCTTCCAGGACTGGGGCTACACCCACGCCTACTACGACGCGATCGCCGGTACGGGGTCGATGGTGTTCCCGCGCACGCCCCCCGGGGTGGAGATGTTCCACCGCCACCAGCCGTTGATGTGGGCCTACGAAGCCCCGCTCGAGCGTGGGGCCGTGCAGTACGCGAGCGCCGTGTGCCAGATGATCGCCCCGTTCCCGGTCAGCTTCAGCGGCAACGCCGACCACGGCCAGCCGCGCACGTACGGCTTGCTGTACACCACCGATCCGGCGGCCCAGCACCTGCGTGACCTGAAGGACCAGATCGTCGCACACCTCGATGACTGCGGGGTGGTGGCCGCTGAGCAGGCCACGCACCCCGGTCACCGCTACTTCCTCGACAGCACCGTGACACCCGAGTACGCCTACGAGGCGATGGCGCGGTTCCAGCGTGAGGGCATCACGACCATCCTGTGGGCCGGCGGCACCGAGACCAGCTTCTCCAACGCGGCCGGGCAGCTCAACTACCGCCCCGAATGGGTCCTGGCTGCCGACGGGACCAACGACGGCTACTACACGCAGCGCTGGCAGGACAAGACCGTCTGGGACCACGCGTGGGTCGTGACCACCCAGCTCCGGCAGGGCGCCGTCTGGCGCGAGACCCCGTGCGCGGACGCGTACCGGTCGGTCGAGCCGGAGGCCGGCTGGGCGAGCAGCGGGTCGGTGGGCGGGGGGTCGCTGGAGATGGCCTACGCCTGCGCCTACTACGAGCAGCTCCGCCAACTGTTCACGGCCATCCAGGTCGCGGGGCCCAAGCTCTCGCCCGCTACCGTGGATCGCGGGTTCCGCGCGATCCCGCCCGGGCCATCTAGCAGCCCCAAGGTGCCGGCCTGCTTCTACGAGCCGAACGACTGGACCTGCGTCAAGGACGCCACCGTGATGTGGTGGGACTCCGACGGCGAGCTCGAGGGCGAGGGCGGCGTCGGCTGCTGGCGCCCCGCCCAGGGCGGGATCCGCTACCTCCCCTCGGGGTGGCCGGACACCGACCTCGCCGACCTCCAGGACGTGGCCGGCGACCCGTGCAACGGCGAGGGCCGCAACCTGAGCACGCGCTGACGGGCGTTCCGTGCCGTTGAACCGTTCCGATGATGGAGGAGCCGACGTGAATCGACGGGAGACGGGTGAGCGCCTCGCCGGGCTACGCGTGCATGGCTGCAGCTCGTGACCGCAGCACCGGCCGATCTGCGGGTCGAGGACCACCGCTGAGCGAGCGACGGGTCGCGCCCGTCCTGATAGTCAGATAGAATAGCTGGCACCGTGGGGATGTGGGAGGTCGATGGCGTCGAACGCGCGCGAACGTGGCCGCAACGTGTTCACGCGCTGGGGTATGCCGGGCCTGTCGTTCGCGCTGGCCATGCTCGTGCTGGTCGCGGTGCTCCCGTCCGCGCTCAACGTCCCGCAGAGCAACCCCAGCCAGACGCTCGAGTTCGCCCCCGTCCCCCCGCAGGACGACGAACCCCCGCCTCCTGACAGCGGCAACACCTCCTCGCTGGGCCTGGGGTCCTCGTCATCGCTGCCCGGCGACGCACTCGGCGGTGACGCCGACGGGCTGGCTCCCCCACCACCCCCACCGCCACCCCCGGGTGTCGGCGAGCGCCCCGTGACCAAGCGCTGCGTGGGCAACCCGCCCCGCCAGACCGATGACCCGCTGGCACCTCCCTGTGTCGCGTTCTTCGAGGGCGACAACGGCGGGGCGACCTACCAGGGCGTCACCGGCGACGAGATCCGCATCGTGATCACCCACGACGGCCACTGCGGGGGGTCCAACGGGCCCAAGGGCCCGCACGTCGAGGCGTGCCCGAAGGACGCGTGGTACGACCTGTGGGCCGACCCCTACGACCCGAGCGAGTTCAGTTGGGTCACGATGCTGCGCAACTGGCAGTTCTACTTCAACGACCGCTACCAGACGTACGGCCGGCGGGCCCACTTCTTCGTGCGGTTCAACGCCAACACCACCAACTCGGGCTACACGCCCGAGGCGCGCCGAGCCGACGCCGTCGCCCACGTCGAGCACGCCGACCCGTTCGCGTACATGGTGCGCCAGATAAACGCTGGCAACGAGCTGGAGTACCACGACGCGATGGCGGACCTCGGAGTGATGTCGTTCCCGGACTCAGCGCCACAGGCGATGATGGAGCAGCACGCCCCGCTGATGTGGAGCTACCTGCCACCGCTCGAGCGCCGGGCCGAGGCGTACGCCAGCCTGGTCTGTCAGCGCGTCGCCCCGTTCCCGGTCAGCTTCAGCGGCAACCAGGGCGAGAACGGACAGGATCGCAGGTACGGGCTGATCTACACCAGCGACGAGCAGTTCCCGGAGCTGCGTGAGCTGAAGGATCTGGTGCTCGAACGGCTCGAGGCCTGCGGCGTGGAGATCGCGGAGGTCGGCACGCACCCGATCCACGGCGCGGCGTTCGACTCGGCCTCGACCCCGGAGTACGCCTACGAGGTGATGGCCCGGTTCCAGACCCAGGGCATCACGACCATCCTGTGGCCGGGCGGGACCGAGGTCCGCTTCTCGGCGGCGGCCGCATCGCTCGGCTACGAGCCCGAGTGGATCCTGGCCGCTGATGGGACCAACGACGGCTACGCCACCCCGCGCTGGCAGGACAAGGAGGTCTGGAACCACACCTGGGTCGTTACCACCGCCGTGCGCGAGAACGTCAACGAGCGCGACACGCCGTGTGCCGACGCGTACCGGTCCGTGAAGCCCGACGCCAGCACCAACAACCTCGAGATGGTGTACGCGTGCGCGTACTACAACACGCTGCGCCAGATCTTCGTCGCGGTCCAGGTCGCCGGGCCAAGGCTCACCCCGGAGGCCGTCGACAAGGGGTTCCGGGCCATCCCCGCCCTGCCCTCGCCCAGCCCCTACAGCGCGGCGTGCTTCTACGAGCCGGGTGACTGGACGTGCGTCAAGGACGCGACCGCGATGAAGTGGGACTCGTACGGCGAGATCGAGCCGGGCTCGGGCGTCGGGTGCCACCGGATGCCCGAGGAGGGCCGGCGGTTCCTCGCAGGCCAGTGGCCGCACAACGACCTCATGACCTACTGGCGCCCCGATGACCCGTGCAACGGCATGCTCGGCCGTCTGGGGGCCAGAGGGCCGTCGTAGCGTTCGGTGCGCCCGGCTCCGATGAGGCGTGCGGTTACACGCGGATACGCCGGTTCCCGCACGCTTCATCGGGACGCCGCCAACGGCCAGCGGCCAAGGACAGCCCCGGCCAGAACATCGAGACCGCGCCGGAGAACCGCTGCTACGACCTGGTCGCGCAGCCCTACGACCCCGACGAGCACAGCTTCGTCACGACGCTGCGCCACTGGCAGTACTACTTCAACGACCGCTACCAGACCTACGGTCGCAGCGCCCGGTTCCATGTCTGCTACGGGGCGCCGATCGCGAGCACCACGCCCGAGACCCGCCGGGCCGACGCCGCCCAGCACGAGGCCGACTACGACCCGTTCGCCACCATCATGCGGTTCGTCGAGGGCGGCTACGCCTACGACTACTACGACGCGATGGCCGCGCGGGGCGCGATGGCGTTCCCGCGCACACCTCCCAGCCTGGACATGTTCCAGCGCCACCAGCCCTTGATGTGGGCCTACGACACCCTGACCGAGCGGGAGGCCCAGAACTACGCCAGCGCCGTGTGCCAGACCATCGCCCCGTTCCCGGTGAGCTTCGGCGGCAACGACAACATCGGCGCGCCGCGCACGTACGGGCTGATCTACACCACCGATCCGCGGGCCGACAAGCTCCGCGACCTGAAGGATCAGGTCCTGCCCTTGCTCGAGGAATGCGGCGTCGTGCCCGCCGAGGAGGCGACCCACCCCTCCACCGGCTACTTCGCTGACAGCCAGACCACGCCGGAGTACGCCTACGAGGCCATGGCCCGCTTCCAGCGCGAAGGGATCACCACGATCCTGTGGGTCGGGGGCAACGAGACCAGCTTCTCAAACGCCGCGGGCCAGCTCAACTACCGCCCCGAGTGGGTGGTCGCCTCGGACCGCAGCAACGACGGCTACTACACCGCCCGGTGGCAGGACAAGACCGTCTGGCAGCACGCGTGGAACGTGACCACGCTCACCGTGCAGGGCTACCACTGGCGTGGGACGCCCTGCCACGACGCGTACCGCGAGGTCAAGCCGGACGTCAACGACGGCGAGCGTCCCGGGGGCGCGCTGGAGATGACCTACGCCTGCGCTTTCTACGAGCAGCTCCGCCAACTGTTCACGGCGGTCCAGGTGGCGGGCCCCAAGCTGACCCCACAGGCGGTCGACAAGGGCTTCCGCGCCATCCCCGCCCACCCGTCGAGCAGCCCGAGGGTGCCGGCCTGCTTCTACGAGCCCGACGACTGGACCTGCGTGAAGGACTCGACGGCGATGTGGTGGGATCCCGCCGGGGTGCTCGATGGCGAGTCGGGGGTCGGTTGCTGGCGCTCTGCCGATGGTGGCATGCGCCACCTACCCTGGCAGTGGCCCGACACCGACCTGCTGAACCTCAAGCATGCGGACACCGACCCCTGCAACGGCGAGGGACGCAACCTGAGCACCCGCTGACCGCCCGGCGGGCGACGCCCCCCACCTGGCGTTGATCGCAAGGGCCCTCGAGCCGCAACCGCCCGTACGCTGGCGGCGTAGCAGCAACCACAGCATCTTCGGCGACGCGCAGGCGACGGTGGACGAGGTTCCGGCAGTACGGGCACGGGTCGAACGCCTGCTGGGCGCGCGCGTGGTGGCGGCGCACCGCCCCGCGGGCGGCTTCACGTCCGCGGGGCGGTGGGTCGTGCGGCTGGAGGACGGAACGAGCGCGTTCGTGAAGATCGGCACGACGGCCGACACCGCGACCTGGGTGCGCAACGAGCACCGGTGGTGCAGCCTCATCCACGCTGACTTCGTGCCCGAGGTCCTGGCTTTCGATGACGGTTCGCCACCGGTGGTGGTGTTCGAGGATCTGTCCCGTGGTCACTGGCCGCCACCCTGGCGGGACGGGGATGCCGAGCGCGTCGTCGAGACGCTGGGGCGCGTGGCCGCGACAGCCGTCGCGGGTGAGGTGCCCGCGCTCTACGACCACTGGGACCGCACGGCTGGGTGGCGCGCGGTCGGCGACGACCCGCACCCGATGCTGTCGATCCGGCTGTGCTCACCGGAGTGGCTGGAAGCGGCCCTGCCAACGTTGGTGGAGGCCGAAGCCGCGGCCCCGCTCGCCGGCGGCGCGCTGCTGCACTTCGACGTGCGCAGCGACAACCTCTGCCTCCTCGACGACCGGGTGGTGCTGGTCGACTGGAACATGCCCGTGCGTGGCAACGCGGTGTTCGACCTGGCGGCGTTCGCCCCGAGCCTGCGGCTCGAGGGCGGGCCGCTGCCGGAGGAGATCGTGCCCGACCAAGCTGAGCTCGCGGCCTCGATCGCCGGGTACTTCTGCGCCCGCGCCGGGCTGCCGCCGATCGCCGACGCGCCCCGCGTACGCTGGATCCAGGAGCGCCAGGCACGGATCGCGCTGCCGTGGGCGGCGCGGGCCCTCGGCCTGCCGCCACCCGACGGCGACTACGCGCGTCACGCCATCGGCCGGCTCGATGAGCAGCTCGCGCGGGGAGAGTTCGACGAGCCGCGCTGGCACGAGCTCGTCGAGGAGGTGCTGGTCGACGCCTACCTCGCGTCGGACGATCCGCGCGCACAGTCCGGAAAGTTCGATGACGAGGCCGAGTGGCGCTGGTCGCGCGAGCTGACGCTCGACGCCCTGCCTCCGTCGGCCGCCGGCCGACGTGTCCACCTCCTCGACGTCGGCTGCGCGAACGGGTATCTCATGGAGTCGCTGGCGCGGTGGGGGGCCGAGCGGGGCGTCGTGGTCGAGCCCTACGGCTTGGACATCTCGCCACGCCTGGTGGCACTCGCGCAGCGGCGTCTGCCCGCCTGGCGGGACCGGATCTGGGCCGACAACGCGCTCGCGTGGGACCCGCCCCGGCGGTTCGATGTCGTCAACCTCGGGCTCGACGCCGCGCCCCCGGGGCGGGAGCGCGAGCTGATCGACCGTGCGATGGGCTGGCTCGCGCCCGGGGGTCGGCTCACGTTGCGCCCCGACCGCGTAACCGAGGGCGGCACGACAGCGGTCGAGCAGCTCCGGGCGCTCGGCCTCGAGCCAGACGGCATCCTCCACGCCCCGTCCCGGGACGGCACCGCGCTGCGCCAGACCGCCTACCTCGACCACCGCCCCGCGTGACCTCGACCTCCTGGGGCTTGCACGTGACTTTTGATAGAACTATCATACCAGCAGCGAACAGCGCGCCGGCGGGCGCGGGAAGGCCAACCCGTGACGACCGATCAGGTGAGTCAGTTGCCGTCGACGACCCGGCTCGTCGGCGACCGCGAAGTGGGGGCGATCGGCCTGGGGTCCGCCGAGATGGCTATTTTCGACATCGGTCCCGAGTCCGCCACGGCGACGATCCACGCGGCGCTGGACGCGGGGGTGCGCCTGCTGGACGGGGCGGCCGCCTACACCCCGGACCTGGCTAGGGCCGGCCACAGCGAACGGCTGCTCAGCACGGCTGTCGCGACCTGGGACGGTCCGCAGGACGAGGTCGTGATCGCCACGAAGGGTGGGCACCGGCGTGTCACCGACGGCATGACGCTCGAGGCGTTCGGCTTCGACGGCAGCCCGCAGGCGCTCCGGCGCGACGCCGAGGGCAGCCTGGCAGCGCTCGACAGGGACACCATCGACCTGTACTTCCTGCACTGGCCCGACCCGGACGTACCCATCACCGAGAGCATGGGAGCGCTCGAGGAACTTCGCGACGAGGGCAGGATCCGGCTGGTCGGGCTGAGCAACGTCTCGGTCGAGCAGCTCGACGCCGCGAGCACGGTCGGTCGCATCGACGCCGTGCAGAACCGGTTCTCGCCGCTGGCTCAGGGATCGCGCCCGGTGCTGGACTGGTGCGAGCGCAACCGGGCGGCGTTCGTCGCGTACTCGCCGCTGGGTGGCCTGGCCAAGGCGGGATCGCTGGCCGAGCAGCTCCCGGCATTCGCAGAGCTCGCCGGACAGCTCGACGTGTCGGTGCACCGCGTCGTCCTGGCGTGGATGCTCGGACTCAGCGACCGGCTGCTGCCGATCGTGGGCTGCCGCAGGGTCGAGTCCGCGACCGACAGCGCTGCCGCGGCGGAGCTGAGGTTGACCGACGAGCAACGGGCCGGGCTCGACCGTGCGGTCGAGGCGGCGACCCAGGAGGACGGGTGATGGAGCGGGTCCTGACGGACGAGCAGATCGAGAGCTGGCGGACCGACGGGTTCGTCCTGGTGGAGGGCTTCCTCGATGCCACCGAGGTCAAGCAGGCGCGCGAGGACGCCCTGCTGCACTTCCCATCGCGCGAGGACTTCGACGCGGCCCCACCCGAGGAGCGCCCGAAGCTGACCAGCGGCATGGGCTTCGAGATGCTGCCCTACAAGGGTGACGGGCTGAACCTCACCGCGTTCCACCCGAAGGTGACGGCCGCGGCCGAACAGCTCCTCGGCACGGCCGACCTGCGCCTGGTGCAGTCGATCCTGCGGGTCACCTACGGCGGTCCGGACACGGCCGACCAGCCGCTGCACCGCGACTTCCACGACAACACCCTGCTCCCGCCGGCCTCGGCGGACACCGGCTTCGGTCACCTGCCGGTCCTCATCTACTACACCGACGTCGACGAGGGCACCTCGCCGACGTTCGTTGTCCGCAACCGCGACGGCGGCGACCGGCCTCTGGTGCCCTTCTACCGCCAGCGCGAGGACGACCCCGAGCTGTACGACCACGAGCGCCCCAACCTCGTCACGGCTGGGACCGTGATGTTCTACTCGATGGACACGTTCCACCGGGGGTCGGCCGCGACCGACCCCGAGGGCTACCGGCTGGCCCACCACCTCGTGCTCCGCCCGGCAGGATGCGACTGGATGAGCTTCACCGCCTGGCCGCCGCTGTTCGACACCGAGCACGGCCGGCGCTGCATCGAGCAGCTCACGCCCCGCCAGCGCGAGCTCCTGGGCATCCCCGCGCCCGGCCACCCGTACTGGACCGAGCAGACCATCGACGGCTTCGTCGCCCGCTACCCGAACGCCGACCCCGAGCCCTACCGAGCGGAGGTACCGCGGTGAGCGAACTCCCCCCACTTCGAATCGAGTGTGCCCGTCACCACCATATTTCGCAGTGACGAGCACACTCGATGGGGAGGCGCACGAGTGGGTGGAGCAACTCCGCGCGCTGCCGCCCGATGCAGAGCTGCCCGTGGGCTTCACGATCGCGGAGCTGCTCGACAAGCTCACGCCCCCGCCCGCACCACCCGGCAGCGTGTTCCGCCTGGACCCCGACCGGCTGGCGGCCGCCGGCGGCTCGGCTGGCGGGCAGCTCTCGGCGATGGCCGCGCTGACGCCGGGTCGCTTCGAGGGCAGCGGCGGTCACGCGGACCAGCGCAGCGAGGTCCAGGCGATCGTGTTGTGGTACCCGGTCGTCGACATGCGCCTGGCGGGGCGCACCGACGAGTCGGCCCAGCCGATCACCAGGTTCCTCGGCGATCCGACCGACGACCGGGCGCTCGTGGCCTCGCCCATCGCGTACGTGTCGCGCGCCTGCCCGCCGGTCCTGACGATCAGCGGCGACGCGGACCCGGTCTCGATCCTGGCCCACAACCAGGCGTTCCACGCCGCGCTCGACGCCCACGGCGCGTCCAACCGCCTCGAGGTGTTCGAGGCGGGCCACGGCTTCGACGTCAGCCCCGCGTACTGGGACCGCTCCTTCGAGCTGCTGGCCGACTTCCTCGACGAGCACCTCCCGGTGGCCCGACCTGCTCAGTCCGGCACGGGCTCGGCGCCGCCGGTGTAGGCGAACTGTCCTGCCTCACGGTCGAACACCACCTCGCGGACGAGCGCCGCGCCGTCGTGACGCCCCGGTGCGAACCGCGTCGCCCCACCGATCGTCATCGTCGACGGGTAGCCGTCTCCGAGCTTGCCGACCCCGGCCGCCAGTCCCTCCGGGCTCACGACGCCAGCCTGCCGGAAGGCCGCTTGGAGGAAGAACAGCGACTCGCACTGGTTGTAGCCCCAGTTGTCGGTCGGCTGCCCGCGCCTCGTCATCGCCTCGCTGCAGAGCCGTGCCGTCTCGGACTGCTCGGAGACGTCGCCGACGTCGTAGACCGGCTGCCAGCCCATCCCGCGGGTGTTGGCCATCTGCTCGACCGGCGCGTTGTAGAGCACCAGCGCGCTCGGCCAGGTGTCGGTGCCCACGCCCCACTGAGGACGGTAGCCCTGGTCCTCAGCGGCCCGCAGCATCAACAGCGGCGCCGGGAACGGTGACGACATCGCCGACCACACCACGTGCGTCACTCCCTCCGTCTGGAGCTGCAGCACGTAGGTCGACCACGGCGACTCGATCATGTCCGGGTAGTGGATGTCCACCGTCTCGATGCCCGCGGCGGCCAGCACGGGCTTCATCCCCCGCTCGACGCCCTCACGGGTCATCGGCTTGTCCTCGATCATCAGTCCGACCACCGCGCCGTCGAAGAACCCGTGATCGAGGAGGAAGCGGGCGACGGCGCGCTCGCGCCGGTCGGTGACGAACCCCGGCGGCCGGTACCAGTACGGCGACATCGAGTCGAAACGGCTCTGCGACACCGGCACGTGGTACCCGCCGACGATCCACGGCGTCCGCGTCCGCGCAGCGCACTCGACCAGGACCTCCTCCGTCCCGATCTGTCCCGCGAACGCGAACACCTGGTTGTCCTCGGTCCAGTGCGCGCAGGCGCGCTGGTTCTCCTGCTGGCGCCCCGAAGCCGTGGTGACGTTGGCGATGTTGTAGAAGAACTCGACCGGCTCGACCGTGCGACCGGCGATGCCGCCGGTCTCGTTCACCGCCTCGACGGCCGCCTTGTTGGCCTCGCTGAAATCGCCGCCGGACTCGTTGGTCTGGCCCGCCATCGCGCCGGCGACCCCGAACGCGGCGGTGGTATCGGTCGTCACGATCCCGATCTGGATGGTCTCGTCGGTCACGCCCTTGGCGTCGGCGGCGGCGGGGATGCGGGCGCTGCCCTGGGTACCCGGCTCGGGGTCGTCCGGACCCCCGCTGGTACCGGGGGCTGGCTTCCCCTCGGACGGTGCCGGGTCACCTGGTGGCGTCGAGCCCGGCGGCACACTGCCTGGCGACGTTGCCCCGGGATCCCGGGGCGCCACGGCGTCCGGACCCCGCGGCTCGTCACCGAACGCGTCGAGCGACCCGTCCGTACCCGTCTCCGGGCCGGCGAACTCGGACGACGGCCCAGACGGCCCCGCCGCCCCCGCCGACGGCTGGCCGTCCAGCGGCACGGTCGAACCGCACGCCGTGGCGAGCACGGTGACCGTCACCAACCCGAGCAGCAGCCTCGGCAGCCTCGGCAGCCTCATCCGCTGTGACGCGCCCACGACGACCCCTCGATCATTTTCTAGTGTTCAGTAAACAGGCTAACGCCTGCGCCCGCTTCGTCAAGCAAAACCCCGCGTGAGCGGTCTGCCGCTCTTCGTACAGCTACTGGCACTTTTACATCATTTGATGAAAAAGCTAGGCTCGTACGAGGCGCGGACGGACGAGCGGGGGGACCCGAGGGTGACGCAACGGACGTCGACGTGAGCTTCTCGGTCCTCGGCCTCGACGTCTCCGCCGGCCTGCTGACGCTGGGCGCCATCACGGGGATGACCTACGGGATCCTCGCGGTCGGCCTGATCCTCGTCTACCGCTCGACCAGGGTCATCAACTTCGCCCACGGCGAGATCGGGGCGTTCGGCGCCGCGGTGACCGGCGTGCTGGTCGCCCGTACGGGCTTCCCGTACTGGGTCGCGCTGCCGGTTGGTGTCGGGGTCTCGGCGGCGTTGGCGGCGGGAACCGAGGTCGTGGTCGTACGCCGGCTGCGCAACGCTCCGAGGCTCATGAGCCTGGTTGCCACGCTTGGTGTCGCCCAGTTCCTGCTCGCGTTCTCGACGGTGGTCAACGCCCAGGCACGGTCCGGGAGCACCTTCCCCCAGCCCTCCGGGCTGCCCGAGTTCAACGTCGGACCGCTGCTGGTCACCCAGGCGTACTCGGCGATGCTGCTGCTCACGCCCGTCGTCGTGATCGCCCTGGCCCTGTTCCTGCGCCGGAGCCGGTTCGGACTGGCGATGCGCGCCGCAGCGGCCAACCCCGAACGGGCGCGGATGGCGGGCGTCTCGGCGGGGCGGATGTCGACGATCGCATGGGCGCTGGCGGGGGCCGTGGCCGCGTTCACCACCGTTCTGATCATCCCGACGCGCGGGTTCATCACGGTGGAGACACTCGGGCCCGTGCTGTTGCTGCGAGCGCTGGCACCCGCCGTGATCGCCCGCATGACGAGCCTGCCGGTCGCGCTCGTCGCAGGGCTCGGCATCGGCGTCGTCGACCAGATCCTGATCTTCAACTCGCCCACCAGCGGCATCTCCGAGGTCGTGCTTCTGGCGACCATCGCGATCGCGCTGCTGTTCCAGGCCCGCCGCGGTGGTCGCGTCGAGGAGAAGCAGGAGTGGTCGCTGCTCCAGCCGTGGGGCGTGCTCCCCGAGGCCTTCCATCAGGTCTGGGGCGTGCGCAACCTCGGGAGGATCGTCGGCGTGCTCGCAGTTGCCGCCGGGGTCGGTGCGGGGCTGGTGTCGAGCAACGCCACCGCCGTCACGCTGACCGCGATCGCAGCGTTCTCGCTGATCGGGCTGTCGCTGGGCGTCGTGACGGGCCTGGGCGGCCAGCTCTCGCTCGGGCAGTTCGCGCTCGCGGGGGTCGGGGCGACGGTGTCGTACGCGATCACGAGCCGCTTCGGGCCGGGCAGCTTCGTCCTCGCACTGGTCTACGCCGGTCTGCTCACCGGTGCGGTGTCGATGGTCATCGGGCTGCCGGCCCTGCGGGTGCGCGGGCTGCTGCTGGGCGTGGTGACGCTGTCCTTCGCGCTCGCGGCCCAGCGCTGGGGCCTGGCGCAGAGCTGGGCCCTCGACATCGGCGTGAGCCCCAACCGGCCGATCCTCGGGCCGCTGTCGTTCGAAGCCACCAAGCGCTACTACCTGTGGGCGCTGGCCGTGCTGGTGCTGGGGTTCTGGCTGGCGCGCAACGTCTGGCAGGGCGGGGTGGGCTTGCGCCTGCGCGCCGTCCGCGACAACGAGGACGGCGCCCGCGCCTTCGGCGTGTCCGCCACCGCCGTCAAGCTCCAGGGGTTCGCCATCGCGGGGGTGCTGGTCGGCATGGCTGGTTCGGTCTACGGCCACCTGCTGTCGCGCATCTCGTCGGAGAGCTTCGACGTCGTCACGAGCATCAACGTGGTCGCGCTCACGGTCCTGGGCGGGATCGGGCTGCTGGCCGGGCCGATCCTCGGCGCCTTCTACATCATCGGGCTGCCCCGGTTCCTGCCGCTGGACAACGCCGGGCTCGCGGCCACGGCGCTCGGCTGGCTGCTGCTGATCCTGTACTTCCCCGGTGGCATCGCCCAGCTCATCGCCGCCCCGAGGAAGCGCATCATCCACTGGCTCGCGCGCCGTAACGGTCTGGACCCCGAGGCGATCGAGGCGGGTGAGGTGGACGACCAGGACGCCGGAATCAGCTCGCACAGGGTGGCGCTGGAGCCCACGACCCGGCCGGCCGTGACTGGTCGGACCCGCACCCTGCTGCGGGCCGACGGCCTGGTCAAGCACTTCGGCGGCGTCCGCGCCGTCGACGGCGTCGACCTCACCCTCACGCGCGGCGAGATCCTGGGGTTGATGGGACCCAACGGCGCCGGCAAGACCACGCTGTTCGAGATCCTCGGCGGCTTCACCGAGCCTGACGCGGGCCGCGTCGAGTTCCTCGGCCACGACGTCACGCGGCTGTCACCCGAGCAGCGCGCCCGGCTCGGACTGATCCGGTCGTTCCAGGACGCGGGGCTCTTCGCCACGTTGACGGTGCTCGAGACCGTCGCGCTCGCCTTCGAGCGGCTCCAGCCCACCCACGCCGTGTTCTCGACCGCCGGCTTCCACGGCGCCGAGCGCCGCAAGGAGGCGGCGGCACGCGACCTCGTGAGCCTGATGGGGCTCGACCGCTACCGCAACAAGCAGATCCGGGAGCTGTCGACCGGGACGCGGCGCATCACGGAGCTGGCGTGCGTGGTGGCGCTCGAGCCGGTGGTGCTCCTGCTCGACGAGCCCTCCTCGGGCATCGCGCAACGCGAGAGCGAGGCCCTGGGCGAGCTGCTCCTGCGGCTGCGCGACCACCTCGACTGCACGCTGATCATGATCGAGCACGACATCCCGCTGTTGATGGGGCTGTCCAGCCGCGTGATCGCGATGGACACCGGGAGGGTCATCGCCACGGGCACGCCCGAACAGGTACGCAGCGATCCCGTGGTGGTCACGTCCTACCTCGGTGCGGACGTCGCGGCCATCGAGCGGTCCGGGCAGCAGGGCGCCCTGGTCGGCGCCGGGACCACGGACCCCGCGCCATGAGCGCTCAGGATCGGACCCACGCGAGCACGGAGGACGAGATGACCGAGGTCGAGCCGCCACCCGCCCCCCAGCGCCTGCCGCCGTGGCTGGCGGCCGGCGCCCCGGCGTGGACCTGGCTGGGCGTGGCGATCGCCGTGGCCGGGTTCGGGCTGCTGGCGGTCGCGTGGGGGCAGATCGCGGGCGAGATCCAGGTGTACCGCCAGGTCCCCTACCTGGTCTCGGCCGGGCTGGCCGGCCTCGGGCTGATCCTGGTCGGTGTCGGGGTCGTCAACATCGCCGCCCGCCACGCCGACGCCGCCGACCGCGACCGCCAGATCGACCAGCTCGTCAGCGTGATGGAGGAGCTGCGCGAGGTGCTCGGTGACCAGCGGGAGGGCCGGGGATGATCGGTCGCCTCCGTTCGGCCCTGCGCGACCCGTTCGCGTCGTCGGTGCTGGTCCTGGTCTCGCTGGTCATCGCCGGCCTGGCGATGCTGTTCCTCGGGTGGCAGGGAGCGGCGGCGCAGGTGCGCGTCTCGGACCAGCTCCCCTACCTGGTCTCGGGCGGCTTCGGCGGCCTCGGGCTGATCGTGTTCGCGGTCGGGATCGGCAACGTCCAGTCGCGCCGCCGCATCGAGGCTCGCCGGCGGGCGGAGCTGGCCCGGGTGGTCATGGCCGCTACCGGGCTGCTCGCCCAGGCCCGGTCGCACCAGGGCGAGGAGCCGTCGTGAGCCGTCGGGGCCCGCGCGTGTGGCTGTGCCTGGTGGCAGCCGGGCTGTCGCTGTCGGCGGCAGCGTCGGTCCGGACCCAGGGGCCGTCCGCCGACGGCTGGTGGTGGGCGGGACGGTCGGCGTCGTCGCCGTTCCAACTCGAGCCCGTGCCCGAGGTGCCCGAGGACGGCCTGTACGTCGCGGGCGACGTCTCGGGACACTCGGGCATCTCGGCGCTGCGCTTCCCGCTCGGGGACGGCGACCGGGCCACGACACTGACCATCACCGTCGCCGAGGCGATCGGGACGCCGGTGGTCGATGCGTGCGTGGCCGCCGCGCCCTGGGAGCCAGGCGACGACGGCCCGTGGGAGGCACGCCCGGCCGCGGACTGCGAGGCGGGCAGGGCCACCAGCGAGCTGTCCGAGGACGGCAGCTTCCTGACGTTCGATCTCGGAGCCTTGGCGCCGTCCGCCGAGCTGGACCTGGTTCTCCTGCCCGGCAGGGACCCCAGCACGGGCCAGCCCGCGGCGTTCTCGGCGTCGTTCGCACCACCGGGCGCGGACACGCTGGTGGTGACGACAACCACACCCGACACCCCGCAGCCGCAGCCCGAGCCGACCGGACCGACCACCCGGTCGCCCGCCCCGCGACCGCAGCCCCCGCCACGGTCAACACCGGCTCCGGTCGATGGCGGCTCCGGCATCGCCCCGGTGCCGCCGGTCCCAGCCGCCCCGACGCCGCTGCCGCCGACCACGGCCGCGCCGGCCCCCACGACTCAGCCTGCGGCCCCGGACAGGCCGGTCGCCGCCGGCTCCGTCGCGGACCAGGGGTTCGCCTACCCCTCGATCCTGATCCTCCCGCTGGTGCTCCTGCTGCTCGGCAGCTTCATGGGCTGGAGCCTCACCCGCCCCGTCACGGTCGATGCGCCGGGTGAACACGATGGCTGAGGTGGCCACCGACCGTCGCGTCGCGACCGCCCTGGTGGCGGCCGCCCTGGCTGCGACCGCGTGCCGGAGCGGTGGGAGCACACCCGCATCCCCCACGACCACGGTGGGGTCCTTCCGCGTGGTGTACGAGGTCCAGGAGCTCGACCGCACGCGCGAGGAGCACATCGTGGTGCGCCGGCCCTACGAGTCGCGGCGGACGTCCGGCCGCGACGGCGCCACGGCCTCCGGGTGGCTCGCCAACGACGCCGGACTCTGGCGGTGGGTCGAGCAGCCGGAGCCCGGCTGGCAGCTCGTGGACCCCGGTCGTCGCAGAGCCGAGGCCGACGCCCGGCCGCTCGGGACGCTCGGGCCGCTCGTCGGGGAAGGCCTGGCCGAGCTCGTCGGCACCGCGCGCGTCCTGGACCGGGAGTGCCAGCTCGTCCTCACGCGGGAGCCCATCGGCAGCCCAGCGACCGCACCTCCCACCGAGCTCGACCACGTGGAGCTGTGCGTCGACGAGGCCGACGTCGTCCTGCGTGAGACCTGGGTCATCGACGGGCGGACCGTGCGTGAGCGACGCGCCGTGGACCTCCAGCTCGACCCCGCCCTGGGTGACCGCGAGTTCGAGGCGGTCCCGGCCGCCCCTGGGCCTCCGCCGGCAGGGCGCCAGCTCGTGGAGGTCGGCGAGGCCGTCCTCGCAACGCTGGCCGTCGTCCTCGATCCGCCCGCGGACGTCACCGCCGACGGCGTGGTCGCGTGGGTCACCCTCGACCCCAGCGGTGGCGTGACCGGTGGATCGCTGCGACGCCTCTACCGGCGTGGCCCCGACCTCGTGGACGTCGAGGAGGTCGAGACCGACCGCCTCACCGATCGCCCAGGCGCTGCGTTCATGACCCCCCTGGGGCCGGGTGCGCTCGCGTCCGACCTGCACCACCTCACCCTGCGGATCCCGATCGAAGGGGGCATCACCGTGATCCTCCGAGCGTCCGACCTGGACGTACTCACCGAACTGACGCGCGTGATGCGTCGCCGTGAACCGTGAGGCGGCTGGCGCTGGGGCTGACCGTCGCGATCGCGCTGCAGGCGTGCGCCGTTGACGGCCTGTCGTTCGTGACCGACGACCGCGTCCGGATCGTGCAGCCCACGCCGAACGCGACCATCGAGCCGCCGTACGAGTTCCGCTGGACAGCCGAGGACGTCGACGGCTACTTCGTGGTGTTCTTCGACCGCTCGCCCGTGCGCCCCAACGAGACCCTGCTCGCGATGGTGCCCGACACCGACCCCTGTCGCGCCCGGGCCGACTGCCCCGACACCGAGTGGCTGGCCGACCGCAACGTCTACGTCGTCCGGCACCCGAGCCTGCGCGTCGACCAACTCCCCGACCTGCGTGAGACCGACCGGGAGAAGGACCGCCACGACCTGACGATCGTGCTGTTCGACGAGTCGGGGCGGCGGGTCGGCGAGTCCGTCTTCACGACCGAGTTCATCGTCGAACGGGAGAGCCGATGATGCCGCCTGACGCCACGCTCGATCCAGCGCGAAGCACCGTCACGCTCGAGCCAGATCTCGGCGACAGCGTCGACGACATCGGCGCCGCCGCGGACCGGCTCCGGCATGCCGGCCGGCAGGCCCTGGGCGTCACGGGGTCGGCCGACGTCGGCACGCTGCGCGATGCGCTGGCTGCCTCCGACGTCAGCCTGTACCCGGCGCTGGCGCTCGGGCTCCTGGTCGCCGTCGACCAGCTCCAGTCCACGGCGCTGACGATCCTGGGACCCGAGATCACGGGAGCGCTCGGGATCGGCCGGCCGGCGTACGCGCTCGTGCTCGTGGTCAAGACGATGGTCGTGATGGTGGCCGCGCTGCCGCTGGCAGCCGTGGTCCAGCGCACACCGCGGCGCGCTGCGGTCAGCATCGTCACGGCGTTCGCGTGGGCGATCCTGACGGCGATGACGGGGTTCGTCATCTCGATCTGGGGGTTGGTCGTCATCGCGGTCGCGGCGGGCGCGGCGACCGCCTCGGTGCGCTCAGTGCACCAGCCGCTGCTGCTGGACTGCTACCCGACGGCCGCGCGGGTGCGGATGATGTCCTTCTACCGCGGCTTCGACAACGTGGGCGACATCGCGGGCCCGATCGTCATCGGGGTGTGCGCGGCCATCATCGGGTTGACGTGGCGTGGGGTGTTCCTGGGGCTGGCCGCCGTGTCGCTGGTCGCGGCCATCGCGGCGTCCCGACTGCGTGACCCGGGCTTCGGACGGTTCGACACCGACAAGGTCCGCGAGGCCGCCCGGCAGGGCATCGGTACCGCGACCACCCATGACGGCGACGTCAGCCTGGGCTTCTTCGAGATCACCCGCCGGCTGCTGCTGATCCCCACGATCCGCCGGGTGCTCGCGGCCTGGTCGGTGGTCGGGATGCTGCTGGCGCCCTTCCTCACGTACCTGGCGTTCTTCCTGCAGGAGCGCTGGGGCATGGGGCCCGGGGCCCGGGCAGGGTTCATGGCCGTGATGCCGGTGTTCGGCATCATCGCCCTGCGGCTGTTCGGGCGCCGGGGCGAGAAGCTGTTCGCCCAGGACCCGGCCAGGCTGCTCCGCCTCGGTGGGACGCTGCTGGCCGTCGGCGTCGCGTCCATCGCCGTGGCGGTGTACGCGCCGGTGTTCCCGGTGATGGCCGTGCTGTTCGGGGCGGGGCTGGCCGTGATGACCATCATCACCCCCGCCCTCGCGCTGCCGATGTACGCCATCGTCCCGGCCCGGATGCGCGCTCACCTCGGCGCCCTCCAGGGCATCTTCCTCGCCGGCGTCGGAGGCACCGCAGGGCTCGTCCTGCTCGGCGGGATCGACCGCCGGTTCGGGACCACCGGCGCGATCCTCTCGCTCGCGGTCCCAGGGATCGTCGGCGGGCTGATCCTGCGCACGGCCGCCAGGACCATCAACGCCGACATGGACCGGATGCTGGACGAGATCGTCGAGGAGGAGCGCATCGCGGCGCTGACGTCGCGCGGGGCGCGGCTGCCGCTGCTCGCCTGCCGCAACATCGACTTCTCGTACGGTCAACTCCAGGTCCTGTTCGGTGTCGACTTCACGGTCGACGACGGCGAGATCGTGGCCCTGCTCGGCACCAATGGTGCGGGCAAGTCCACGCTCCTGCGGGTCGTCTCGGGGCTGGGGCTGCCGACACGCGGGACGGTCCGGTTCCGTGGTGCCGACATCACCTACGTGGACGCGGAGCGCCGCGTCTCCCTGGGGATCAGCCAGATCCCCGGGGGACGTGCGGTGTTCGGGCCGCTGAGCGTGGTCGACAACCTCCGGGTGCTGGGCCACACCCACGGCCGCGACCGCCGGGCGGTGGACGCCGGCATCGAGGCCAGCTTCGAGGCGTTCCCGCGGCTGGCGGAGCGCCGCAACCAGCTCGCCTCGACCCTCTCGGGCGGCGAGCAGCAGATGCTCGGCCTGTCGACCGCCTTCATCGTCCGGCCCCGCCTGCTGCTCATCGACGAGCTGTCGCTGGGCCTGGCGCCCAAGATCGTGGGCGAGCTGCTCGAGATGGTGCGCCAGATCAACCAGGAGGGGACCGCGGTCGTGCTGGTCGAGCAGTCCGTCAACGTGGCGCTGTCGGTGGTCGAGCACGCCTACTTCATGGAGAAGGGCGAGATCCGGTTCGACGGCGCCGCCCGCGAGCTGCTCGAGCGCCCCGACCTCCTGCGCTCCGTCTTCCTCGAGGGAGCGACCAAGGGCCTGGGCGGTTGAGCCGGGCCTGGGCGGTTGAGCCGGGCCTGGGCGGCTGACCCGGTCCTGGGCGGTTGACCCGGAGCTGGGCGGTTGACCGCCACGGGGGCGGCGGGTAGCGTGCACGGTTGAGCGGGCGATAGATATTCGCGGGCAAGGACGGAGCGGAGGTGAGCCTGGTGACGACCGACCACCTGCACGATCTGCGCCGGCACGGCTACGCGGTGCTGCCGGATCTGGTTGCCCCGGAGCGGGTCGAGATCCTGGCCAAGGCGGCTGCCGACCACTTCCCCAAGTGGGAGGACGTCGTCGCGGGACGCGACCGCACGGGCGTCAACGACCACGGGCTGGCGTTCCGGCTGTTCCCCTACGACGCCGACGAGCTCAACCTGCTGCCGTTCGACGAGCGCTTCGTCGACCTGGCCGAGCAGGCGTTCGACGGCCAGCCGGTCTTCCTGACCCAGTCGCTGGTGCGGGCGTCCTACCCGCTGCCTTCCAGCAGCGACCAGGACCTGCACCGCGACTACACCAACAACGGCCTGCTCGCCCCCTCCGACGACCCGCGGTACGGCCAGCTCGCCGTGCTGGTCTACCTCACCGACGTCGACCTGGGGACCGCGCCCACGTACATCTGCTCGCG
>DASWKO010000173.1:0-7526 GCA_036396595.1 Nitriliruptorales bacterium
GTTAGCCACGTGCGGACGTGATAAGCGCTGAAGGCATCTAAGCGCGAAGCACACCTCAAGATGAGGTTTCCCATCCCTACAAGGGAGTAAGGGCCCCAGCTAGACGACTGGGTCGATAGGCCGGAAGTGGAAGTGCAGCGATGCATGGAGCTGACCGGTACTAATAGCCCGAGGGCTTGCCGTACTCGCGCTCGCGCTCGCTATGGAGTTCACAGGACCGTCCGGTCGTGTGACGAAAACCAGACAACCACTGGATCTGCCTCATGCCGATCCGGTCCACAAAGTGTTCCAAGGTCTGCCGTGGCCTTGGCGGAGGGGTCCCACCCGGTCACATTCCGAACCCGGAAGTTAAGCCCTCCAGCGCCGATGGTACTGCCGGGGCAACCCGGTGGGAGAGTAGGTCGCCGCGGCACTTCTTCATCGGAAACGCCGCCCCTCCTGGGGCGGCGTTTCCGCGTTCCAGGGACCCGAGACGGCCCGATCACCAGGAGGACGACAGGTGCCACAGGACGGACGAGATGGCTCGCGCCGCGGCCAGCCAGCCGGCATCGACCGGGCCCGCGAGCAGTCCGGCAAGCGCCCGCCGGTCCCGTTGCGCCGGCAGCAGGCCGGTAGTGCTCCCGTTGCGCCGGAACCGGAGTGGCCCCCCGGCGCCACCGTCGATCTGCCGCGCGGGGTGCTGCACGAGCTGCGCAACCAGGTCCGTGGCGGCAGGGACCTCGTCGACCAGGTCGCCAAGGCGCTGACCATCGGCGGCGACGCGATCGACGACGGGCAGCCGGAGATCGCCGTGACCTACCTCGAGTGGGCCAAGCACCAGGCGCCCCGCTCGTCCGCGATCCGCGAGGCCCTGGGAATCGCCTCTTACCTCACGGAGGACTACGCCTCGGCCATCACCGAACTGCAGGCGTACAAGCGCATGACCGGGCACCGCGACCAGAACCACGTGCTGGCCGACTGCGTCCGCGCCGCGGACGGCGACACATCGCGCATCGGTGAGCTCGTCGGGGAGATGGACGCCGCACGCGACGGCGTCGACCGCTATACGGAAGGCATCATCGTGTGGGCGTCCGCGCTCGCCGATGCCGGCGACGTGGGTGCTGGCCGGGCCGTGCTCCGGCGCGCTCTCGAAGGCCCCGCAGCCGGACGTGTCGACCGGGGGTCGGCCGAGGAGCACGATCTGCGGCTGTGGTACGTGGCCGGGGACCTGGCGCAGCGAGCGGGAGAGGCGGACCAGGCCGAGGTGTGGTTCGCGCGCGTGGCTGCGCACACCGGCGACTACTTCGACGTCGAGCAACGCCTGCGTGCTCTGCGGGGGTGAGGTGGGGTCAGCCCACCGGCGTGAGCGTGCCCTCGTCGCGTCGCCGCAGATAGCGCAGGATGCCCGCCGCGTTGGATCGCACCCCGGACAGCAGCTCCAGCCGGCGCTGCCCGTCGGGGTCGTCCCCGATCGCATCCGGATCGACCTCGTCGGCGAACCGCGCCGCGAGAGTCTCGGTGACGTGGTCCAGCTCGGTCCCGGTGGGACCGTCCGCCGCGCGGTAGGCCTCCTCGGCGGTCTCGACCCACAGCCGTAAACGGTCCGATGCCTCGTCCAGGGCCTCGTCGGGAGGGTCGATGGGGCCGTAGTGCGCCAGGTACAGCCGGGTCGGCCGGCGATCGCGGTACGTGTCCAGGGACGCCAGCGCCGCCTCCAGGTGGAAGTCGGCCGGTGGGGTCGCTGGACGCACGTGGTGCATGCCGGGCAGCTTCACACCGACCGAGTCGCCGCTGAAGATCCCCCCGGTCGCGTGGTCGAGTACCCCGATGTGGTGCTTGGCGTGCCCCGGCGTGTACAGCAGTTCCAGCTCGTGACCGCCGCCGAGGTCGATCCGGTCCCCGTCGCTCACGCCCAGGAGCCGGACCTCGTCGATGGGCGTGCACGCGCCGTAGATGCGGTCGAACAGCTCGCCGTAGACCTGGCGGGCCGAAGCGTTCAGCCGTGACGGGTCGTGCAGGTGCCGGGCGCCGACCTCGCTGACCACGACCGTGGCGTTCGGGAAGGCGGCGGCAACGTCGCCGGCGCCCCCGGCGTGGTCGAGGTGGACGTGCGTGACCACCAGGTAGGCCAGGTCGTCGGGATCCATGCCTGCCGCCCGCAGGCCCGCGATCGTGTGTTCGATGCTGAGCGCGGGTCCGCATTCGATCAGGGCCGGCCGTGGCGCCTCGATGAGGTAGCCCGCGGTCACGCTGGTCATCCCAGCGGTGAGGGTGTCGATCGCCACGAGGTCGTCATCGAGGCGCTCGCTGGGGGGTGGGGCCGGGTGGTCCGATCCGCCGCTCACGTCGCTCCTGTCCACAGGCCGTGGGCAGCGTAGTGAGCGCGGCGTCGCGGTCCGCACGTAGCGTCGCACCTCCGGTGGGGCAGACACGCCGGGAGGATGGCCCGGGGGCGGGAGACCGGATCAGCACATGGAGGACCGCAACGACATCGTGATCGAGGGCCGTCTCAGCGCGGACCCGCAACGACGGGACCTGCCGTCAGGTGACCACCTGATCGCCCTGAAGGTGGTCGTGCGGCGGCCCGACGGCCAGCGCGTGGACAGCCTGCCCGTGGCGGTGGGCCCGCCGCCTGCCCGCGGCGCCCGCAGGCGACCAGGCCAGGCCGGGCGCAGGGAGGTCACGCGCGCCGCCGGCCTGGCCCGAGGGCGACCGCGTCCGGGTCGTGGGCTGGGTCGAGCGGCGCTTCTGGGAGGCCGGAGGCAACAGCCGCAGCCGCCTGCAGGTGGTGGCCACGGCCATCCAGCGCCTGGACCCGTCGTAGCTCACTGCTACCACCGACCTACGACGGGTCGTGGCCCAGCAGGTCCTCCTCGTCGGTGGGATCGTCCTCGGACGGCTCGCGCTCGCCGGGCAGGGCGATGTGCAGCACTGCATCGCCCGGCGTCACCAACGGCAGCGTCGTACCGCCGATGACCACGCCGTCGTAGGGACTCTCGACCACGGATCGCTCGGCGCCGAAGGGGCTGGTCGTGGTCCACACGGGCTGGCCGATGTGGACCTCGTCGCCGAAGTCGACCTGCATGTCCACGACCCCACCCCGCTCGGCCCGGAGCCACCTGGACTCGTGCATGACCACCGGCTCACGTTCCGGCTGCCCGGGCCCGTCGGCCCGCATCCCGAGGTAGCGCAGGACCCGCAGCACGCCGGTGAAGCCGACCTCGATGGCGTGCCCGTCGAGCCGCAACGCCTCGCCACCTTCGTAGGTCAGCACGGTCACGCCGATCTCGCGGGCGGTCTCGCGCAGGGAGCCCGCGCGCAGCGTGGCGTCCAGGATGTAGGGCGCCCCGAACGCGCGCGCCAGCTCGAGCGACCGCGCGTCGGTCGTCCGCACCCGGAGCTGCGGGACGTTGGTGCGACGGTTGGCAGCGGTGTGCAGGTCGATGCCGATGTCGGAATCGCGCACGACCTCGTCGAACACCAGCCGGGCCATGCGCGCCGCCATGGATCCGGTCGACGAGCCGGGGAACGTGCGGTTGAGGTCGCGCCGATCGGGCAGGTAGCGGGAGTGGATCTGGGCGCCGAGCACGTTCACGATGGGGACGACCACCAGCACGCCGTGCAGCTCGGCCGGATCGACCGTGCCGAGCAGGTCACGGCAGACCGCGGTGCCGTTGAGCTCGTCACCGTGGACGGCTGCCGTGACGAACAGGCGGGGACCCGGCTCGGCGCCGTTCAGCACCGAGATCGGGATGGATGTCCGGTCGCCCGTGTAGGACTCGGACGTGATGCAGTACAGGTCGCGGCGCTGACCGGGATCGACCACCTCGCCGGCGATCGTGACCGCCTCGGGGCCCACATGGGTCGGGGCGGTGGCCGCGCCGGGATCGACGGTCCGCGGTTGGGGTGGCTCGGTGCCGCTCACCGCTTCGGCTTGCGGCGTGGAGGGCGGGGTGAGTGCAGGTAGCCGTGGGCGGGGTCCACGAGCGCCGCTCCCTGGAGCGCCAGCCGTCCGAGGAGCATGCGGAAGTTCATCCCCGAGCGGTCGGTGATGGTCACGTCGACCTCACGGTCGAGCGGGCCGCACACGACCCGGGTGCGCACGACGTGCCGCAGCTCCGCCTTCGCCCCGGAGTCGCGTACGCGCCGATGCGCGATGGCCGGCGCGGTGACCGTGCGCCGTGTCGGGATGTCGCGGCTGCCGACGAGGACCCGGAACCGGATCACCGGCAGGCGCTGATCGTCGACCTCGTGGTGACCGATCACGGTCAGATCCTCGACGTGCAGCGCACTGGTGCGCGCCCCCGTGTCGAGCTTCACCCGCAGCCTGCTGATCCCCCAGTCGGGCAGCGCAACGTGCTCCTTCCACCCGAGCAGCGGTGGGGGTTCGCGCAACGTCGGGCTCCAGAGGTCATCGTCGGGGAGGACGTGAGCGGCGGCAGGCAGCTCGACCGGAGCGTACTGAGCCGACCTCGCCGGAAGCGCTCAAGGGCCACCGTCGGGATCGAGGGGCCGCATGACCAGGCCGGTCCGCGGCTTGGGGACGAACGTCGTCGTCTTCGGTGGCATGCGCACACCAGCCTCCGACGCCGCGCGGAACTGGTCGAACGACACCGGCCGCACCAGGAAGAGTCCGTCGGCGGCACCGGAGGTGACCGCGCGATGCGCAGGCTCGACATCGGGCGTGTAGCGCAGCTCCTGCATCCGATCCGGGACCGCGAGACGGTCCACCAACAGTGCCTGCAGGGCCGTGACGTCGAGCCGGTCCACGGGCGCCGGCGCAGCTCCCGTGAGCGCATCCAGTGCAGGAGCATCGGCGCGCAGCACGTAGCTGCCCCCCGCCGTCACCAGACCGAACGTGCCCGGGGCGGATCGTGCCACGGCCGTGGCGAGCTCGCCGGGCTCCGCCTCGACCCACTCGACCCGCAGACCCTCGGCCCGGATGCGATCGAGCGCGTCCGGTGGCAGGTGTCGCACCAGCCGGTGCGTGGGGTCGATGGCCGGTCCCCGGTCGGCGCCGACGACGAAGGCCAGGACGCGATCCGTGCCTGGCCCCGGGCTCTCGGCATGGCGTTCGAGGGCGGCCGTATACCGGTGGTGGCCGTCGGCGACCAGCAGCGCCTGGTCGGCGTAGGCACCCGAGACCAGGCCGTGCAGGTGTGCGTCGGTCACCACCCACAGCCGGTGCGTCACGCCGCCCGGACCCGCGAACGCCGCGTCCGCAGCCCGCTGCCCGACACCGTCGAGCATCCCGGCGACGCGAGCGGGTGTGCGCGGCGTGAGGAGGAAGATCGGGCTGACGTTGACCGGCAACGCCTGCAGCAGCCGCTTGCGGTCCTCGACCGGGTCGCGGAACACGTGCTCGTGGGGCAGGACCGTGCCGTCCGACCAGGGCGTGAGCGCCAGGGCGGCGAGCACCCCGATCTGGCGGCGTGGCTCGCCAGCGTGCTCGAAGCGCTGCTCGTAGACGTACATCGCCTGGGCGTCCAGCCGGAGGGCTCCCTGCCGGCGCCACGACCGGTACACGTCAGCGGCCTGCGCGTAGCGGTCGTCGGGCGTGATGTCGTCGGTGCTCCGTGCGTCGAGCTCCAGCCGCACGACGTTGAACGGGCTGCGGGCGTGCAGCCGGCGCTGCTCGTCGGCGTCGATCGCGTCGTAGGGGGGGGCGGTGACGCGCCCGAGGTCGGGCACCGTGGCGGGATCGAATCGCAGCCCACGGAACGGGGCGAGATCGACCACGGGTGCTCCTCAGCGATCAGTACGACGAGGCGTCCCACGCATGGGTGGCTTGCCGCGGGTGGGCCCGGGTTCCGTTCATCAGGAACGTGAGCACGATGCCCGCGACGAATCCGGCGACGTGGGCCGAGAACGCGATCTGTTGCGCCACGGGGCTGGACGTGGCGCGGAGCTGGATCAGGAACCAGAACCCCAGCACCAACCACGCCGGGAGCTCGACGATGGCGAAGAACAGCAGCCACATCACGACGCGGAAGCCCATGACCCACGCCAGCAGGTAGATCGGGAATGGGGCGTAGGTGCGGATGCGCGCTTTGGGGAACATCACCAGATAGGCGCCGAGCACAGCCGCGACCGCGCCCGACGCCCCGAGCAACGGTGAGGGGTCGCCAGCGTTCACGATGGCGAAGGCGTAGGTGGCCACGAGCCCGCCCACGGCGTAGAACACCAGGAACTGCACGCGTCCGAGCCGATCCTCGACGTTGTTGCCGAACACCCACAGGAACAGCATGTTGCCGCCCAGGTGCAGCACGTCCGCGTGGAGGAACATCGCGGTCAGCGCCGACAGCGGCACGTTCTTGTCCAACCCGCTCAGGCAGCGGCCGGCCTCGCCTCCCAGCGTGGCCGGGTCGAGCTGGTGCAGGCTCAGCAGTTCCGGCGGGACAGCGGCCCACTTGTAGAGGAAGCGGAGCTGCGCGCACCCATCCTCTACGGGCTGGAGCAGGAAGAACACGCCCACGTTGGCCGCCACCAGCAGGAACGTCAGCACCGCCCGACGGTGCGTCGGGTTCACGTCACCGACGGGGATCACCATGTTCGCAGACTCACATCACGGCGCGGAGCCGGAGCAGGTCGGTCATCGAGGCACGGATGCGGACGAGGTTCTGAGCGTAGGCCTGGGCGAAGTCGAGCTCGCCCTCGGCGATGGCGATGAGGTCGTCGCTGTCGACCGCGATCCGGATGTCGGGCCGCGCGGCGGCGCCCTCGTGCAGCTCGCTCATCTGCCCGTGCTTCCAGAACGCGTGGTAGACGACGCCCAGGTCAGGCAGCTCAGCCTCGATCGTGCGCCGGGCCGGCAGCATCGCCCGGTAGCTGGGGTCGATCCGCTCGAGCCCGCTGATCAGGTCCCGCAGGAGGCCTTCCACCTCCTCGAGCTCCGCCACCGCCACGGGTCCTCCGGTCGACCGAAGGTCGAGACTACCAGCGGTGGTCGGTGCCAAGCCGGAGGCCCACCTCGACCGTTGCGTGCGCGTGGCGGTAGCGTGGCGTCATCCGACCACCGGGAGGATCTGCGTGCGACACCTGCTGCCCGGTGGTGTGGAGGAGCCGCTCGACGAGCTCTACGCGGACCTGACGTTCCCTGCGCCGGGTGACGACCGCCCGTACGTGTTCCTCGGGATGGTCAGCAGTCTGGATGGCGCCGCCACGATCGACGGAGAAAGCGCCGGACTCGGGGGGCGGGGTGACCTCCAGGCGTTCCGGCGCCTGCGCGCGGCTGCCGACGCGGTGCTCGTCGGTGCCGGCACCGTGCGCACGGAGGACTACCGGGGGGTGGCGCTGCCCGACGAGGTCCGTCGAGCACGGGCGGACCTGGGGCGCGAGGAGGTTCCGCCGATCGTGGTCGTGACGCGCAGCGTGGACCTCGATCCCGGGTCGGCACTGTTCCATGACACCCGGCGCCGACCGTGGCTGCTGGTGCCAGGTGACACCGACGAGCGACGGCTCCTGCCCTTCCGCGAGATCGCCGAAGTCGTCCGCGCCGGCACGGACGATGTCGACCTGGGGCAGGGCCTGCGCCGGCTACGTCGTCT
>DASWKO010000174.1:0-12058 GCA_036396595.1 Nitriliruptorales bacterium
GCCCGGCCCAGCGCGGCGACCACGTCGCCCGCCTGCGTGGCGGTGCCGGGATCGTGCCCGACCGCGCGCACCATCACATCGAGGTCCGCGGCGTCGACGCGCGCGCCCGGGTGGTGACCGCTGGCGTGGATGAGCGGCGCGACGCGCGCTGCCGCCGCCCGCTCGAGCGCAGCCACATCGCCGGCGTCCAGCCGCCCGCCGGCGTCGTGGCCGATGGCGCTCAGTGCGATCCGCAGCTCGTCCCCGGTCACCGCCCCGCTGGGCTCCACGCCTACCAACCGCAGCGGTGCGATGACCCGGGCGGCCACAACGGCGCGCAGCGCACGTGCTGCCTCCGCGGACACCGCGGGGTCGCCGTCGAGGTGCAACGCCTCACCAGCGGCGTGCAGATCCAGGGACAGCCGGTCCTGGGGCGCCACGCCCGCGACCGCCAGCAGCACCTCGACCTCCGAACGCGCGGCGTCGACGCGCGCCTGTGCGTCGTGATCGTCCAGGTACAGCCCCAGCGGCTGGCCGCTCAGCGCGCTCGCTGCTTGCACCTCCGCCGCGCCGACCGCGCCGTAGTAGGGCTCGGCGATCTGCACCTCGGGATGGGACTGGGGCACGACCTCGACGGGGGCGGTCGCGGCCGGCGAGGCAGCGAGCTCACGCGCGTCCGAGCCGACGGGCGCGTCCCCCTCGCGCAGCCCCGTCTGCGGTCGCGCCGACCTCGGTGCAGCGTGGACCGGACCCGCCGGGTCGCCAGCGTCAACGTCAGCCGACGACCAAGCCGACCACGAGGACGACGACTGGTCCGGGGCTGACCGACTGTCGGCGGGGGCCACAGCCAGCGCGAGCAGCAGCACCACAGCCCCCAGGCCGGCACAGGTGCGACCGTCGTCGCGGTGCGGTGTCCATCGCGCCAGCGCGGGCTCCTCTCCGGGTCGGGCTCCGTTGGGTCTTCGAACGTTCGAGGACGCAACTTGACTCCCGGAATGCCGAGGAACGCCGTTTCTGGGCGTTTCCCCCACAGATGCACTAGACCTCGCGGCCGGATGGACGCTCGTTCCCGGCGCGAAAGCTCAGGCGGCGCCGGTGGTGTGCTGCTCGGTGACGTCGTGCCCGGCACGACGCAAGCCTTCGGCGAGGAGGATGCGACGGCTCACCCGGCCGCTCCGAGGCGGACCGTGAAGCACGCCCCTGCGTCCCGCGTCGAGCGGTACTCGATGGCCCCGCGCTGCATGGTGACCAGCCGGTGCACGATCGCCAGGCCCAGGCCGGTGCCGTGGCCGGCGGCCCCGACCCCCCGCGCGAACGGCGTGAACAGGGCCTCGCGGACCGCGGGCGGGACGCCCGGGCCGTCGTCGCAGACCGTGATGCAGATCTGGTCGCCATCGCGGACCGCCCGCACCTCGATGGATGGCCCGCCGTGCAGCGCCGCGTTGGTGAGCAGGTGCTCGAGAATCAGCTCCAGCTCCTTCGCACCCGCCATCACGACCACGTCGGGCGCGACGTCGACGGTCGCGTGGTCGATCGCTGCGGCGGCCAACGCGCGCTCGACGACCGGCGCCAGCGCCAGCGGTGAAAGCAGCACGGGCCCGGCCCGCTGGTCCAGCGCGTCCAGGTCCAGCAGATCCTCGCCGAGCTCGCGCATGCGCGCGACCTGACGGTCCAGGACGTGCAGCACCTGTCCCCGCTCGCGCGTGGACATCGGTGTGCCGAGCATCTCCACCGCGCTTGCGATGGCGGCGATCGGGGTACGCAGCTCGTGCGCCGCGTTCGAGACGAACGAGCGCAGCACGCTCTCGGAGCGCTTGCGCTCGGTGATGTCCATGGCGACCCCGAACAGGCGGATCACCTCGTCGCCCGCGCGCTCGACCGTGCCACGCCCGAGCAGCCAGCGGACCTCCCCGTCGGGGAGAACGACGCGGTGCTCGACCCCGAAGTCGCGCCCGGTCGCGCACGCGCGCTGCACGACGCCGTCGACCACCGCCCGGTCCTCGGGGTGGAGCAGGTCGAGGTAGGCCTCGTAGGTTGCCGCGAACCCCTGGGACGCGATGCCGTAGAGGCCGAACAGCTCCTCGGACCACGCGATGCGGTCCGCGTGGACGTCCCACTCCCAGTAGCCGACGCCCGCAAGCCGCTGCACGTCGGCCAGCAGCCGCGCCGGATCACGCACCGTCATGTCCACGGTCAAC
Source organism: Nitriliruptorales bacterium (assembly GCA_036396595.1). Taxonomy (GTDB): domain Bacteria; phylum Actinomycetota; class Nitriliruptoria; order Nitriliruptorales; family Nitriliruptoraceae; genus DASWKO01. The sequence continues at coordinate 2,178 of DASWKO010000174.1, forward strand.
GACCTCGCACCTCCAGTCACCGTTGCCTCCCTCCGACGAAGGGTCGCAAGGGGCCGACGTCGATGCCTGACGTCACCGTGTCAACGAGCGCTCGCGTGACACGGGCAGATCACGCCTCGTAGCCTCCGTTGGAGACAGGAGACCAGCCGTGGCGACGTCCCACCCCGAACCACCTCAGGTCCTCGACGAGGATCTCGAGCTCGACCCCCAGGACTGGCCGGCACACCAGGTCTACTTCGTGATGACGGGGCTGGTCATCCCGCGCCCGATCGCGTGGGTCTCGACGTACGGGGCGGACGGTGTGCGCAACGTGGCACCGCACTCGTACTTCAACGTGGTCGCCCACGATCCGCCGCACGTCGTGTTCAGCTCCAGCGGCGTGAAGGACACGCTGCGCAACATCCGCTCGCGCGGCGAGTTCGTCGTCAACCTGGTGTCGATGGACGTGGTCGAGCCCATGAACTTCACCGCCACCGACTTCCCGCCCGACCAGGACGAGTTCGACTGGGCCGGCCTGACCGAGGAGCCGGCCCACGCCGTGGACGCACCACGGGTGGCCGAGTCACCCGCGCACCTCGAGTGCCGGGCCGTCTCGGAGGTCCCAGTCGGCAACGGCCACCTCGTCATCGGCGAGGTGGTGCACGTGCACGTGTCCCCGCGGGTGTGGCACGAGGGCCGGGTCGACCCACGGCTGCTCGATCCCGTGTGCCGCCTCGCGGGGACCGGCTACGCCCGGCTCGGCGAGGTGTTCAAGCTCCCGCGCCCGTCCTGGGAGCGCGATGTCCGGGGCAGTGCCGGTCAGGCGGCGATGCCCCGCCTCGACGCCTGAGCACGGGCGAGCACGGGCGAGCACTGGCGAGCACACCCGTCCACGGGCGGTCAGACCGGTCAGACGCTCGCGCCCTCGTCCCACTCGGACCACCGCGAGCCCTCGTCCAGGTCGTCCTCGGGCACTTCGGCGATGATCGCATCCAGCGTGTCGTTGTCGTCGGACAGCTCGACCACACCGGCCTGGCCGTCCTCGACCGCGTCGAACAGCACTGGCGCGACCCGCCACCACGCGCCCGTGTCGCCGACCTCCCAGAGCACCGCGACCGGCTCGCCCTCGAGTTCGCCCCGGGTGAGCAGGCTGGTGGGCCTGCGTTCCCACAGATCCTCGACCGCCTCGGCGAAGTTGTCGCAGTCGTTGCCGAGCCCGGGCGTCTCGCAGTCGTCGGCCAGCAGGTCGAACAGCCCGTCGAGGTCGCGCGCGTTGAACGCCTCGCAGAAGGCGTCGATCACGACCGCCTGGTCGGCTGGACCGTGCAGGTCGTCCAGATCGTCCTGACCGACCTCGTACGCGTCGAACTCACCGATCTCGACGTGGATCCCGTCCGCAGCCGCCTCGGTCAGATCCAGGGTGTCACCCACCCCGTTGTCCCCCGTCGGCGCGGGCGGCTCGTCCTCGTCCAGCCGGGCCAGTCGGGACTCGGCCGCAGCCTGGCCGACGTCGACGTCGTCGTGGGCGGGTACCCGCACGGTTGGCCTGTCTTCCGGGGTGAGACATCCTGACACATCGTGGCACTCCGCGTCCCCCAGATTCAAGCCCTCGTCCGGACAAGCCCGCGCCGGGCGCTGGGACCCCGGCAGGTGGCACCGGCGCGCGCGGTGGGCGAGGATGGGCCCGTCGGGCCACGGCCACCCTGGGCAGCACCGCGTTGGTCCGGACCCCTCGCGACCCGCCAGTCCCACCGGAGGCAGCCGTGGCCCAGCCGCATCCAAACCTGAGCCGTCGCGAGCTGGACTCCGCCGCTGCTCGACAGCACGACGTCGTCCTGCCCGACGGCACGACCATCCGGCTGCGCCCGATCGAGCCCGGCGACCGGGAGCACCTGCTGGCGATGTGGGATGCGACCTCCGAGGAGTCGCGCCGCAACCGCTTCCTCGGGCACTTCTCGCTCACCCACGACAACGTCGGGCGCTTCACCGACCTCGACCCGGCCCAGCAGTTCGCGCTGGTCGCGACGGTCGGCCGCGAGGCGTCGCTGCGCATCGTCGGGGTGGCCCGCTACGCCCGGGACGAGGACGATCGCAGGACCGCCGAGTTCGCCGCGCTGGTGGACGACGAGCACCAGGGCCGTGGCATCGGCACCGCGCTGGTCCGCGAGTTGGCCAGGGCAGCGCGTGACCACGGCGTCGAGCGCCTGACCGGCGACGTGCTGGCCACCAACGCCCGGATGCTCAACCTCATCCGCGACGTCGGCCTGACCTACGAGCACCGCCGGGACGAGCCGTACGGCGGCGCGGTCGTGCGCACGAGACTGGGCCTGGAGCCCACGCCGGCGTTCCTGCACGCGGTCGCAGCCGAGGAGAAGCAGGCCGCCCGCGCCGCGCTGTCGAGGTTCTTGCGCCCCGAGGCGGTCGCGGTGGTCGGGGCGTCACGCGACCGGCGGGCGATCGGCGGCCTGGTGTTCGACAACCTGCTGAAGGGCAACTACGCCGGCGTGGTCTTCCCCGTCAACCGCTCCGCGAACGTCGTGCAGTCGGTGGCGGCCTACCCGTCGCTGGCCGCCTGCCCGCAGGTCCCGGATCTGGTCGTGGTCTGCGTACCCGCGCCGGACGTCGCCGAGGTGGTGGACGAGGCGGGCGAGCTCGGCGTGAAAGCCGTGTGCGTGATCTCGGCCGGCTTCAGCGAGGCCGGCGACGAGGGCGTGGAGCGCCAGCGCGACCTGGTCGAGCGCGCCCGCGGCCACGGCCTGCGCATCGTCGGGCCCAACTGCATGGGGCTGATGAACGCCGGCGGCGACGTGCGCATGAACGCCACGTTCAGCCGGACCTTCCCCCAACCGGGCCACCTGGCCTTCTCGTCGCAGTCCGGCGCCCTGGGACTGGCCGTGCTCGAGCACGCCGACCAGCTCGGGCTCGGCATCAGCACCTTCGTCTCGGTCGGCAACAAGGCCGACATCAGCGGCAACGACCTGCTGCTGTTCTGGGAGGACGATCCGGACACCGACGTGGTGCTGCTGTACCTCGAGTCGTTCGGCAACCCGCGCAAGTTCAGCCGCATCGCCCGGCGGGTGTCGCGCAAGAAGCCGATCGTCGCGGTGAAGTCCGGTCGGACCGCGGCCGGTGTGCGCGCCGCCTCGTCGCACACGGGCGCCCTGGCGGCCGGCGACGTGGCGGTCGAGGCGCTGTTCCGCCAGACCGGCGTGATCCGCACGGACACGCTCGAGGAGCTGTTCGACGTGGCGACCCTGCTGGGCTCCCAACCGCTGCCGCGCGGCCCCCGGGTGGCGATCCTGACCAACGCCGGTGGCCCCGGCATCCTGGCGGCTGACGCGCTCGAGTCCAACGGGCTCGAGGCGCCGGCGCTGTCGGACCGGACGCAGGAGCGGCTGCAGGCGTTCCTGCCTCCCGAGGCCGGCATCGGCAACCCGGTGGACATGATCGCCAGCGCCACGGCCGAGGGCTACGGCCAGGCGCTGCGCGTGCTCGGCGAGGACGACGGGATCGATGCCGTGTTCGTGATCTTCATCCCCGCGGGGACGACCTCGACGAGCGACGTCGCCAGCGCGCTGGTCGAGGCACGCCGGGACCTGCCCGACGACAAGCCGGTCCTGTCGGTGTTCATGAGCGCGCGGGGCGTGCCCCACGAGCTCGCCGCAGGCCGCATCCCGTCGTTCGCGTTCCCCGAGGACGCGGCCAGGGCGCTGGGACGCGTGGCCCGGTACTCGACCTGGTTGCAACGCCCGACCGGCGACCTGGTCCGCCCCGACGACCTCGACACGGAGGCCGCCCGGGCCATCATCGAGGCAGCGTTGCAGGCGGCGATGCCTGGGCAGGACGCCCCCGCGGGCATCGGGACGCCCCACGCGGCCGATGCCCTGGGCAGCCGGGGGACCGACACGACCGGCAAGCGCGCCGTGTGGCTGTCGTCGGCGGAGGTGGCCTCGATCCTCGAGGCGTACGGGGTGCCGCTGGCGCGCCAGCGGGTCGCCCGGACCCCCGACGAAGCGGCCGAGCTCCAGACGCAGTTCGCGGCCCCGGTCGCGATCAAGGTGGCCGCACCGATCCACAAGAAGGACGTCGGCGGCATCGAGCTGGGGCTGGCCACGCCCCAGGATGCGGCCGCTGCCGTGAGGCGGATCGAGGCGGCCCTGACGGAGCACGGGCTGGAGGAGCACGCGGGGCTGTACCTCGTCCAGGAGATGATCACCGACGGCGTCGAGATGGTCGTGGGCGTCACGCACGACCCGAGCTTCGGGCCGATCGTCATGACCGGCATGGGCGGCACCCTGGTCGAGCTCATCAAGGACGTGGCCGTGCGGATCACCCCGCTGACCGACTCCGATGTCGACGACATGATCGACTCGCTGCGCATGAAGCCCCTGCTCACCGGCTACCGCGGCAGCCAGCCGGTGGACGTCGATGCGTTGAAGGGCCTGCTGCACCGCATCAACGCGATGGTGGAGGACCTCCCCGAGATCGCCGAGCTCGACCTCAACCCCGTCTTCGTACGCACCAGCGGCGTCGTCTGCGTCGACATGCGCATGAAGGTCGCCGGCTGAGCCCTGGTCAGGCCAGGAGGCTGGACTCGATCGCCAGCGCCGTGGCCAGCAGGTGCTCCTCGTCGTGGTGCCCGGTGACCAGTTGGAGGCTGGCGGGGACGGCGTGGCCGTCGGTGGGGACGGGCATCGCCAGCGAGGGGTGGCCGCTGAGGTTGAACGCGATGGTGAGACGGCTGAGCACGAGGTCGTGGTCGGGGCCGGCCTCGTCCAGCCGCGGCGGGACGATCGGGATGGTCGGCAGCGCGAGCGCGTCCACGTCGGCCAGCACGCGATCGAGATCCGAGCGGATGCGGTCACGGGTCGCGGCCACCCAGGCCCGCTTGGCGTCGTCGACCGTGCCGCCCAGCCGCAGCTTGTCCGCTGCGGCCGGCGTGAACCCGTCAGGGTGCAGCTCCAGCAGGCGGCCGTGCTGGCGCCAACCCTCGTCCACGAGCAGGATGCCGCCGGCGTTGTAGGCGTCGCGCCAGCAAGCGATGTCATCGACGTCGACGTCGATGATGGTGACCCCGGCCACGTCGCCGTGCCGGGCCAGGGCCGCATCGACCGAGGCGTCGATGTGGGGCGCGACGTCCCCGACGCGCAGGCGGCCGATGCGACGCGCCGGGCGGTCACCGACCTGGAAGGAGGGGTCCATCCAGGTCGTGCCGAGCAGCACCCCGGCCACGTCGCGGGCCAGCGGACCGGCCACGTCCATCGTGTACGTCAGTCCGATCACGCCGTCCATCGACCAGCGGTCCTGGGTCGGTTTGAGCCCGACCACCCCGCAGCAGGCGGGCGGGATGCGGCACGAACCACCCGCATCCGTGCCGTACGCGACATCGGCCTGGCCGCTGGCCACCGCCACCGCCGAGCCCGCTGAGGACCCGCCGGGAACCCGGTCCGGATCGCGCGGGTTGGTCGGTGTTCCCATCACCGGGTTGATGCCGGTCGTGTTCAGCCCGAGCTCGGGCATGACCGTGTGGCCGACGATCACCGCGCCTGCCTCGCGGGCCTGCCGCACGATGGTGGCATCCGAGGTCGCCGGGGCGGCGGTCCTGGCCAGCGCGACGCTGCCGGCGTGGCTGACCAGCCCCTGGACGTCGATCGAGCACTTGACCGCCAGCCGGGAGGCGCCCGGGGCGGCATCGACCTCGAACCGGTGGGTGAAGACGGTCACCCGTAACCTCCTGGCAGCCGCAATGTGCGCCCCCGGGGCACACGCTTGTGCTATTTCCGGGTCAATCGTCAAGTCGACAGTCGACCCCCTCGATGGTTCCGCCAATGACGAGAGCATGGTTGAAGCTATGCGGTTCTGGGAGGAACAGAAGGAGGCGTGCGAGACCTGGGGCCGTGATCACCGTCGGGCAAGACAGCGAGACGCATAGACGCGGCCAAGTTGGCCCGGAATGCACGTTGATCCTAGTGCTCCCACTGCTCGCCGGTACGCAGTCAGCGTCTCCATGTCCGTGGCGAGCATGGGGGCGGGCAGCGTCCCGCGGGGCGCGAGTTGAGCGAGCAGATCGCGAAGCTTCTTCGCACGTGCGGGTGATACCTCACCGGCACTTCGTGCCAACCCATTGACGGCGTTCTACGCCCCTGTTAGACGTCGGACATATTGACGAACGGTGCTGGAGGGGGCTACCCGGTCCGTGCGTTGCATCGTCCGCTCCCGGTTGGGGTCAGCTTGGTGGCAGCATTTCATGTGCTGTGGGCAGCCGATGCCGATCGAACTCTCCGATCGATTACGGTCCTGCTCGGTGTCGTGGCGATCCTCGCGGCCACGGTCGCATCCGCGCACTAAACGAACTTCGCTGGCCCCGCTGGGTCCATCGAGGACGACGGCGGCGACCTCTACCGTGCCAACAACGAATACCACTGGTTCGCTTACGCGCCGACGGCGAGTCAGTACATCATCGACGCCGTCGAGGACAGTCGCCTCGAGGACTTCCACCAGACCACCCTCGTGACCAGCTTCCATGGGATCGGCGTGAGCGACTCGACGGACTACGACGTGTACGTCGAGAAGTGCTACGGGTGTACCTACGGGTACGCCGGGTTGCACGACTGTCGCTGGATCTCGACCTCTTCGAGCACTGGCAACAAGGTGTGCAAGCACAGCCACATCTGGTTCGGGGGCGAGGTCACCGACAGCTACACGGCGGCACAGAACCAGCAGGTCGCGTGTCATGAGGTCGGCCATAGCGTAGGGCTGATGCACGGTGCCTACGAGTGCATGCGTACGGATTCGAACACCGGGAACAGCCACCACCTCGGCTCGCACAACGAGGGCCACATCAACGGCTACTACTGACGAGCGGCTCGACACCAGGGCGTACAGATGAAGACCGATCGTGTGAGTTCGAAACGTGTGAGCTCGGCCTGGGTCACCGCCGGCGTCGCTGCGGCCGTCGTCGTCGCTTCGGCGGTGGGCGTGGCCACGCTCATGGGGTCCCAGACCGAGCCGGCCGCCCCCGAGGTGTCCGACGTGGCACCGTCGGGCGCGTCGGGGACGTCGGCGACGTCAGAACGCGCGGCCGCACCTTCGTGCATCGACCGCAACTCCGACGTGATCGCCGAGTACGGGCTCGCCGAGCCGGCACCTGGGGAACTCGACCCCTCGCTCGGACCAGTTCATCGATCGGTCGATGACTTCACCAGCTTCGCCTCGATCGAGGAGTTGTCCGCTGCGTCGACACGCGCCGTGGTCGGCCAGGTCGTGGAGGCACCGTGCGGGCGAGTCGTCGGCTTGTTCGGCTTGCGCAACGTCGTGGTGCAGGTCGAGCACACCCTCGTCGGCCCGAAGACGTCAAGGGTTACGTTCGAGCAGTTCGACTGGGATCCGTCGACCGGACGTCCCTTGCTCGTCGTGGGGTACCCGAAGTTCGAGGTGGGTGACCGGTTGGCCATCTTCCTGCGAGCCAGCGACGCTCCGGGCCTGCACCGCTACGTCAACGACCAGGGCGTGTTCCGTGTAGTCGATGGCAGGATCGCCGATACGCGCCGCCCTGATCCGCTCGTTCGAGAGATCGAAGGCCTCACGGTCGCTGAGTTGCGAACCCGCACGGCGGATGCTCGCTGACCGATCGGGCCGAGCGGTTCGCACAACTGGCAAGGCGCGGCGAGCGACGCATAGCAGCGCTACGCGAGCGAGTCCGCAACGCAGCCAGGGGCGATCTGGACCGTCCAGGCGTGCGCCACACTTGCGCACAGGCCTCCTGGTGCGGCGACCCGTACCCCTCCGAGGCTCGCTGACGCTCACCCGGATGGGACGAATGCCTGGGGGCTCCGACCTGGACGACGCTCGCTTCGACGAGTTGCTCAGCGCCGCCCGCGCCGGCGCCGAACATGCGTGGACGCAGCTCTATCACGAGCTGGCTCCCGCGCTGCTGGGCTACCTGCACAGCCAGCGGCTGCCGGACCCCGAGGACGTCCTGGGCGAGGTGTTCCTCCAGGTCGTCCGCGATCTGCGCCAGTTCGACGGTGACCAGGCCAAGTTCCGCTCCTGGGTGTTCACGATCGCCCACCACCGCATGATCGACGCCCGTCGCAGGATCCAGCGGCGCCCGCCCACCGACCCCACGCCCACGGAAGACCTCGACGTCCACCTGCCGCCGGCCGAGGCCGAGCAGCAGGCGATGGACCGGCTGACCACCGGGGAGGTGCTGGCGCTGCTGGACGACCTGACCGGCGATCAGCGGGAGGTGCTGGTGCTCCGGCTGATCGGCGGTCTGACGCATGCCGAGGTCGCCGAGGTGCTGGGCAAGCGCCTCGGCGCCGTCAAGCAGCTCCAGCGACGCGCGCTGAGCGCACTCGAAGGGCGCTTGCCGGAGTGACCCGTACCCCCTGACGGCGCCGGTGGCGCTTACCGAGGCGAGATGACACCTGACCCCCGCTCCGACGGCCGCCGCGCCGACGACCTGCCCGAGGCGCTGCCCGAGTCGCTGCGCCGGGTCCGCGACGCGCTGGTCGCCCCGCCTGCCCCCGAGGTGGCGCAACGGCATCTGGCAGCCATCGTCGAAGCCGCCGAGGAGGCCGTGCACACGGTCCCCGACCCGGTCCCGGGCACGGCACGCATGGCCGGGGCAGCGGCACCTTGGGCAACGCGCGCACGGCGCGTCCTGGGACTGACCAGCGTCAAGCTCGCCCTGACCGCCTCGGCCGCACTGGCCGCGTCGGGCGGGATGGCCGTGACCGGCACCCTGCCCGAGCCCGCACAGCGTGTGGTCTCGGAGGTCGCCGATCGCATCGGCGTCGACCTGCCGTCCCCCGACGACGCGGCGGACCGCGACGCCCCCGGGGCGCCCGACACCGGCACGCCGGGCACCGACGCGCCGGGGACGACCGAGCCCCCCGCGACCACCCCGCCGACGCCGCCGCCAGCCGACGGCGCCGACGACCCGGACGACGACGCGCCGACCCAGGCCCCCACCGCCCCCCCGGCCAGCGACACACCGGTCGACGACACCCCGGCCAGCGACACCCCGGCCAGCGACCCGCCCGACGGTGCGGACGACGCGCCGCCCGACCCGGCCGATGACCACGCACCCGACGAGGTGCCACCGACCGACGCCGACGACCCGGACGACGCCGGCCGCGCGACGTCTGGTGCGGACGCCGGCGACGCCCCGTCGGACGACCCCGACCCTGACCGTTCGGACACCTCGGTGCCCGTAACGAACCCTGCCCCCTGAACGCTCACCCGACCGAACGCACGAGCACGACCCTGACCCCACGCACACCCGCGAACCACGGAGGAACCCGCACATGGCACTCTTCGAGTCACTGACCGCGCTGATCGGCACCAAGACCGCGGCTGCCGCTGCCGGCCTGGTGCTGGCTGGCGGCGCAGCCGCCGGCGCAGCCGACCACCTTCCCGACCAGCTCCAGGACGCCTTCGACGCCGTCTCCGGCGCTGCCGTCCAGGCAGAGGACGTCGAGCTGCCCGACGAGGCCAACGGCGTCGAGCTGCCCGACGAGGCCAACGGCGGCGGGGCCGCGGTCCAGGGCGAGGGCGAGCTGCCCGACGACCTGCCCGAGCAGGCCCGTGCGGGCGACGTCCATGACGCGATCGACGCCACCGACCCCGGCCGGGAGCGCGGCGAGGCCGTGAGCGAGGCCGCGAGCCAGGACCACGCCGGTGGCCAGGGCGCCGAGGCCGCCGAGGCCGGCGCTGACAACGCCGACAACAGCGACAACGCTGACGTCGCTGACGACCAGCCCGAAGAGGCCACCTCCAACGTCCCCGACGAGGGTGACGAAGGCGCGGCCAACGCCGACCAGCGCGGCGACGACCGCCCGTAACCCACGCACCGTCGCTGAGTCCACCACCTCAGCACCCCAACCCGGGGCCCCGGC
>DASWKO010000175.1:0-8391 GCA_036396595.1 Nitriliruptorales bacterium
GGACCGTGAGGCGCTGGTCGGCGAGGTCGCCCGCGCCCTGCGGCCGCTGCCGCAGGGCGCGGACGTGATCGTGGCTGTCAGCGGCGGGCCGGACTCGACCGCCCTGGCCTACCTGACTGCCGAGGCCAGGCCGGACCTGGCGTCCACGCTCGCGCACGTGCGCCACGGCCTGCGCGACGACGCCCGCGACGTCGAGGTGGTGCGGTGGCACGCGCAGGCGCTGGCGGCGCCGCTGCACGAGCTCGCGGTGACGGTGCGCACCGGCGGCGAGGGACTGGAGGCGGCGGCGCGCGACCGCCGCTACGCGGCGCTGCGCCGGCTGGCCCGGGAGGTCGGGGCTGGCTGGATCCTCGTGGGGCACACCGCCGACGACCAGGCGGAGACGGTGCTGATGCGCCTTGCGCGGGGGACCGGCTTGACCGGGCTCGGCGCGATGGCGCCCTTCCACGGGGACCTGGTGCGTCCGCTGCTGCGGCTGCGGCGCGGCGACGTGCACCGGTTCGTGCTCCACGAGGGCCTCGAGTGCGTGATCGACCCGATGAACCGCGACACCCGGTTCCGCCGGGTCCGCGCCCGGCTGGAGGTGCTGCCGGCCCTGGAACGGCTCGGTGGTGACCCGGTCGGGGCGCTGGGCCGCTTCGCCGACCTCGCCCGCGACGACGCGCGCTTCCTCGACGATGCCGCTGCTGGGCTGCTGGCCGACGTGGTGGTGGCGTACGGGCCTGCGCGCGCCGTGCCGGCCGAGGTCGTGGCGCGGCTGGAAGCGCCGTTGGCGCGCCGGGTGGTTCGGGCCCTGATCCTGGAGGTCAGGGGCGGCGACCCGCCATCGGCGGCGCAGGTCGAGCAGGTGCTCGCGCTGGCACCCGGTCAGGCCCTCGAGGGCTCGGGCGTCGAGGTCACGACCGGTGGTGGGTGGCTGGCGGTCGCGCCGGCAGAGCTGGCTGTCCCCGAGGCGGTACGGCTGGCCGTGCCGGGGCGGGTCCGCTGGGCGCCGACGGGTGCGGACCTCGTGGCGTCTGCCGAGGGTGTGTCGCTCACCAGCCAGGGGCAGGTGCAGCTCGCGCTGCTGCTGGGGGAGCGCTGGCAGCCGCCGGACCTGCCCGCGCCGCCCCGTTCGCTACCTCCGGGCGCCGACCGGCGCTTCGCCCAGGTGGCCCTCGGGGGTCTCGCGGACGACCCGACCGCGCTCGCGCTCGACGTGCGCCCGCGCGAGCCGGGAGACCGCGTCTGCGTCCCCGCGGGCACGCGCAAGCTCCAGGACGTGTTCGTCGACGCCGGCGTCCCGCGGGTCCTGCGCGACCTGCTCCCGGTCGTGGTGGCCGGCGAGCGCGTGCTGTGGGTCCCCGGCGTGGTCGCGGACGCCGAGGCGCTCGCGCACGAGCGGCCGAGCCTCCACCTCGGCCTGGCCCCCACAGGCCGCCCCGCCTAGAGGCCGCCCCGCATAGATCGAGTGTGCTCGTTCCTGCCATATATGGCAGCAACGAGCACACTCGATGGGACGGTCAAGGCATTGACGCGACGCTGAAGCTCCACGGCAAGGACGGGTAACTCTGTCTCCTCGACCCTGCGGGATCGGTCGCTGTCGCTGACCACGTGTAGCTGCCCGGTGGGAGCGGAGCGGGAGGTACGCCGATCACGTTCCCGCCGGTGCTCGACGTCGTGGTGAACTCGCTGACGATCTCGTTCGTGGCGGCATCACGGACCGTGATCGTGCCGACCATCTGGTCGCCCTCGGGGTCGGACACCGTGATCTCGAAGAGCACGATGTCGCTGGTCACGAGGGACGCGCCGTTCGTGGGGCTTCGCAGGACGGGTACGGCCGGCGGCCGGTTCCAGACGACCGGCCGAACCGGTCCGTCCCAGGACCCGCCGGAGGTCGTGGCGTCGCCGAGCTGTCCCCGGTGGTTGCTGCCCCAACAGTAGGCCTCGTTGGTGTCGCGGATGGCGCAGGCGTGGGTGCCTCCCACCGTGAGCTGTCGGAACAGCCAACCGTCCGCGATGGGGCGGCCGTCGTGGTCGTAGTTGCCCCAGCACCGCACGGGACCGACGAGCCGCTCGAGGTCGGCGCCCGCCCCGTCGATCTCGCAGGTCATCCGCGCGCCCGCGCTTACATCGAGGGTGAGCGCGTCGTCGGTGTCGATCTGTGTCGGTTTGTAGATCGTGCTCGTCGACAACTGGCCTGCCTGCCGGTAGCTGTTGTCCCCCCAGCAGTACGTCGGGCGCCTGCCACTGTCGACGAGCGTGTCCGTGGTCGCTACAGGGGTGGCGTCGATGGCCAGCACGCACGTGTGCCCTCGGCCGGTTGTGACATCGATCACCGGGGTGTAGGTCAACGGCACGTCCGCGGACTGGAACATGTCCTGGGTGATCCGAACCGGCTGGGTGTAGGTGTTGTTCGCGCCGTTACCGACGACGACACCCCAGCAGTACAGGACACCAAGGTCGACCGCGCACGTCCGGTTGCCTCCCGCCGCTACACGGACAACGTCATTGTAGAGATCGTCCTCCTCGGTGTTCGGTACCTCGTCGGGGACGGACGGGTCGACGTTCCTGATCGGGATCCAAACGGCGCTGAGTTGATCCGCGGTCGAGCCGGTACCTACCTGGCCGTACGAGTTGGCGCCCCAGCACCACACGTCACCGTTCTTTGTGGTGCCGCAGGTGTGGTCGTCGCCGGCCGATAGCTGGTGTACCCCCGAGAAGTCTCTTTTGGAATCGGGGATCCCTGGCGGGTAGTACTGGACGTTGCGCGGGTAACGCCAGATCGTGGTCGTGATGCTTCCGTTGCCGAGCTGCCCGCGGTCGTTGGCCCCCCAACACACCACGTATCCGTGGTCCTGCAGCTTTCCGTAGCTCGTGTGCTGGATGGGCTCGACGGTTGCGCAGGTGTGACGTCTTCCAGCAGATACGGTGCTGACCCCCTGTAGGTCCGTGCCTTCGCGGACCTCGACCTTGCGGGGGGTGGCTACGAGGTTGCCCGACCCGCCTGCCTGCCCGTACGTGTTGTCGCCCCAGCACCAGAGTTCCGTCAGGTTCGCGGGGTCGGATTGGGCACTCTCGTCATCCGGAAGCGTGATCGCGCAGGTGTGGGCGTCGCCTGTGTCGATCTGGAGGACCTTCATGTCCTTGAGTTCAGTGGGGAGCCCGTCGGCGATGTCGTCCTGGTCGCAGGCATCTCCACGGCCGTCCCCGTCCGTGTCGGCCTGGTCCGGGTTCGGGTAGTCGGGGCAGTTGTCGGACGTGTTGGGGTAGCCGTCCCCGTCCAGGTCCCCGTCGCACAGGTCCCCGCGGCCGTCCCCATCGAGGTCGTGCTGGTCGGGGTTGGCGTGCTTCGGACAGTTGTCGGACGAGTCCGGCACACCGTCGTCATCGTCGTCATCGTCGCAGGCATCACCTGAGCCGTCCATATCCGAATCCTGCTGGTCTGCGTTCGGCTCGTGCGGACAGTTGTCGACAGGGTCGGCGACACCGTCGTTGTCGTTGTCGGTGTCGCAGGCGTCGCCGATCCCGTCGCCGTCAGTGTCCTTCTGATCGGGGTTGGCCACGGTGGGGCAGTTGTCGGACGCGTCGCTCACGCCGTCGTTGTCGTCGTCGGTGTCGCAGGCGTCACCTTGCCCGTCACCATCGGTGTCGGTCTGGTCGGGGTTGGCCACGGTCCGGCAGTTGTCGGAGGTGTCCGCTATCCCGTCGTTGTCGTCGTCGGTGTCGCAGGCGTCGCCCTTGCCGTCACCGTCAGCGTCGGCCTGGTTGGCGTTCTTGACCCACGGACAGTTGTCCGAGGCATCACCCACGCCGTCGTTGTCGTCGTCGGTGTCGCAGGCGTCGCCCTTGCCGTCACCGTCCGTGTCGCGCTGGCTGGCGTTGGGGGTGTCGGGACAGTTGTCGGACGCATCCTTCACGCCGTCCTGGTCCCGGTCGTTGTTGGCGTTGGATGGCTTGAACTGGGCGGCGCCCGTCGTGAGGTTCGCGGGCTTGCGGGGCAACAGGGCCTCGAACGCGTCCTGGGCGGCCTGGGACAGAACCTGGTGACCCCCGAGCATGCGCCCCATGGTGTCCTGGTTCGTCCGGCCGCTGGCGTTGATGTAGTTGCGGATCGGCGTGGGGATGCTGTCGTGCTCGATCAGCAGCATCGGCGAGTCGAACCTGCTGGCCAGCACGCCGCCGGTGATGCCGTCGGCCCAGTCCCGACCGATCGCGACCGTCAGATCCTTGGGGCTGGGGAACAGCGCGGTGGCCACCGCAGCCGAGGTGGCGAACCGGTCGGCGCCCTCGTAGCGGGTGTAGAACGGACCGCGGCCACCGCCGCTGGACACACGTGCCTCGTTGATGTCTTCGTAGTGACGCGAGGGCACTGCTGCTTCGCCGCCGGCAACGTGGGCCCCGTCGATGTCCGGGTGGTCGACGAAGAACTGGCGGGTGGGTGCGCACAGCTCGCCGGTCACCGGGTCGTCGTAGGACAGCAGGATGGGCCAGCCCCGCTCAGCCGCCACCGCCGACATCGACAGCCCGTCGGCGAAGCGCCCGTTGGCACCGGTAACGAGGATCGCATCCTGGATCGTGTTGCCCAGCTCCTGGTGACGTTGCATCACCAGCTCAGCGGTCAACCGCGCCGTCTCACAACGCTGGGCGCCGTTGATGCGCTGGATCTCATAGCGACCTGCGAACCGCTCCTCGAAACACGACGGCACGACGTTGGGTCCGCCGGCCACCAACAGGGTCGGGGTGCCACTCTGGCCGTCGAACAGCCGCCGGAACTCGTCGTCGAGCTGCTCGTTGCTCGCATGCTTGCAGTTGGGGTTGAAGAGGAACAGCGGGCCGTTACGCAATCCGGCCAGTGCCGTGGCGCCGATCGCGTCGACCCATGCCTCGCCGGTCCCGCCCGCTACCACCGCGACGGTCGGGAGCGGACGCATCGGGAAGGCTTCCCGGGCCGACTCCACCGCCGTGTGGTAGCGGGTCTGCCCGGCTGCCCGGCTCACCTTGTTGTACAGCGCCAGGTAGCCGTCGATCAGCCCGTGCCCGAACTCGTGGTCCCACCCGCCCGGCCCAAGATCGCGGGCCTGCGACTGCATGTGGTGCACCACCTGGAACCCGACCTTGCCCCACCGGCCTGCCACCAACGTGGCCAGCCCCGCCACTTGGGGTGCCGCCGCCGATGTGCCGCTCATGGTGCCGTACGAGAACTCGTCGCAGAGGCCGCCGTCGTACGGGGTCTCCCTGGGACGAGTTGTCAGCACGGCATCGTCATCGCAGCTACTACCAGCTCCCGAAGGTGCCACGAGGTTGAGCCACGAGCCCGTGCCGGAGTAGGGCGCCCGGTTGCCGTCATCCGCCACCGCTCCAACAGCGACGACACCGTCCAGTCCGGCTGGTATCTGACGCGCTCCGGGATGATCCTCCTCCTCGTTGCCGTTCGCAGCCACCACGACGACGCCCCGCCGAGTTGCCTCCCAGACGGCCTCCTGGAACGCGGTCTGGTGCTTCGTCGTGGGTGTCTCCGCCGGCGAGCCGAAGCTCATGTTGATCGCGGTCGGAACGTGTTGGACGGTCTCGTCCATCATCCGTGGCAGCTCACGGTCGTAGTCATCGCAGTCCACAGACGCAGCGATCTTCACCGGGATGAGCCGGACGTTCCACGCGACACCGGCGATGCCCTCACCGTTGTTGGTCTCTGCCCCGGCCAACCCGGCCACCGCCGTGCCGTGTCCGCAGGCGTCCTCGTCGGCGTCACCCTCGCTCAGGTTGACAGTGGGCCCGACGTCGACGAAGTCCGGGTGGCCGCGATCCAGCCCCGTGTCGATGACCGCCACGCTGTGGACGGGGCTGCCGGTAGCGTCGACCGAGCCGCGGAACACGTCCCACCCGAGTTCCATGTTCGTCGTGATGTTGGTGCCAGTGCTGTTGCGTGCCCGCAGGTGCCACTGGTCATCGAACCTGGCGTCGGACGGCTGAGCCAGGGGCTGGAAGGCGGCAGGCAGCGTGTGCGCTGCCACGACCTCCGCGTTGGCCGCCAGCGCCGTGGCCACGATCTGCTCGGAGCCCGGTATCACCTGCACCCGGAACCACCGATCGAGCCCTGGAACTTCGGCCATGCCCTGGGTGAACCCGGGCCCGAGCAGCCCGACCACGCCCTCGACGTCCGTCACCACGTCACGGACATCGACGCCGGGCACGATCTTGGCCAGCACGACGCCCGCCGCGACCTCGCTCGCACCTCCCGGCGCGACCAGGCGGTGGGCGATGGGCGCCGCCACGTCCCAGTCCGCGATCGTCCCATCAGGGCGGTGGGCTGCGACTACGAAGTTGTTCGCGACCCCGTGCGCGAGCTCGACGTCGATCTCGAAGTACGCCTGCTCGGTCAACATCTGCACCTGCGCTGCCACCGGGTCGGTGAGCTCAAGGGTCCCGACCAGACCGATGTCGCGGTACACGATCACCAGGCTGCCCTGCGGCGCGAACCCGGCCACGGCGTAGGTGGACTCGGCGGTCTGGGTGGCACCAGCGGGTCGGGTGACTACGACCTCGGTCGGCCCGGCGCTGGCCGCTGCCGCTGGCGCCTGGATCGCCCACAGGGGTCCCAGCAAGACGGCCATGCTCACCGACGCCGCCAGGCGGCGTAGGAGGTCGTGCCGGCGGCGCATACGAGCCGACCGGACACGCCCGAGGTTGGGGCCGCGGCGCGCCGGGGCGTGGTTCGCTGAGCTTGCGATCATGGTGTCGCCCTTCTCACCGCGGTTGCGGTACTCGCTGTGGCGTCCCGCTGACGCCCGTGTGTGGTGGGGTTCCGGTTGCGCCGGCTGTCAGCGCCGGGTCTCGCTGCAGGCAGCCTCCGCGGCGGCCGGGTCGGATGCCGCGGTGACCGTGACCTCGACCGGCGGCGCGTACCACGGCGGCTCGTTGAGCCGGAGGTAGGCGCCCGCGAGGTAAGCCCCGGGCGACATCGGGCCGCTGGGGCCGCCGACCGAACAGGCCAGCAGGCTCACCTCGAAGCGATGGGTCTGGTGCGGCTGGAACGTCGTCTGCGTCGGTTCTTGTCCGCAGGTCTTCATGTAGCTGCCGACTCGTTCGGCGTGGCGGTAGAAGCCGTCCTCTGTGCGACACAACGAGGGGTGCACGACCTCGATTCGGTCTGGCGAGCGGTTCTCCACGATCAGCTCGCCTTCGAGCACGCCGCCCTGGGCGACCGTGGTGGCGTCGAGGACCAGGGTGAGGCACAGGCGCGGATCGGGATCGCCCTGTCTGGGGAAGGTGCCGGGTTCCGGTCGCTCGCAGGTGTCCTCGGACGGGGCGTGGCTGGGAGTCGAGGTCGGGGGTGGCGAGTTGTCCGGCGACGGGCTGGGCGTGGCCGGCTGTGTTGGGGTCGCCGACGGTGAGGTGGTGGGCGTGTCTCGGGGCGTCGGGCTCGCTGGAGGCCGGGTCGGGTCCGGGCTGGGCTGGGGCGTGGACGCGACCGTTGGCGGGGCGGCCAGATCGCTCGCGGGGCTGCCGCAGCCCGCCAGCACCACGGCCGCCACGGCCGCCAACGCCCGCAGGGAACGACGCGGCCAGGGGCGCATGCCGGCGTGCGGATGCGGCTGGCCTCGGCGTGCTGGTCTGTAGGTCACGGTCCCTCCTGGCTGCCTGCGGCGCCGGCTGGTCTGACTCGCCGGGGCGACCGCTGGTCACGATCGCTCTCACTAGTAGTACGTTTGAGACACCCGATTGATTACGCCAATAGTGCAAAATTCCCCACGCTGGGGGATGGTTACCCCCTATCTGGGGTTGTCATTCACCCTGCCTTCGGAGCAGGTTGACCGCAGCGCGCGCGGGCATGACCACGCACGCGAAGGTCGCACCGTCGCGTGCACATGCTGGGCGGTGGGACCCGTGTCTGGCCATCGCGTCGCCTTCAGCGCCGGGTCTGGTTGCAGGTGGCCTCCGCGGCGGCCGGGTTAGGTGCCGGGGTGACCGTGACCTCGACCGGCGGCGCGTACCACGGTGGCGCGTTGGGTCGGAGGTAGGCGCCCGCGAGGTAGGTGCCGGGTGACAGCGGGCGGTTGGGGCCGTTGACCGAACAGGCCAGGAGGCTCACCTCGAAGCGGTGGGTCTGGTGCGGCTGGAACGTCGTCTGCGCGCCTCCGAACGCGCATACCTGTTCGTAGCTGCCGACGTGCTCGGCGTCGCGGTAGAAGCCGTCATCGGTCCGGCACGACGAGGTGTGCCCGACCTCGATGCGGTCGGCCGAGCGGTTCTCCACGATCAGCTCGCCCTCGAGCACGCCGCCCTGCTCGACCGTGGTGGCGTCGAGGACCAGCGTGAGGCACAGGCGCGGATCGGGATCGCCCTGTCTGGGGAAGGTGCCGGGTTCCGGTCGCTCGCAGGTGTCCTCGGACGGGGCGTGGCTGGGAGTCG
>DASWKO010000176.1:0-10340 GCA_036396595.1 Nitriliruptorales bacterium
AACCAGATGATCGCGCGCGAGTCGGTCAAGCGCCGGCTCGAGGACCGTGAGCACGGCATCAGCTACACCGAGTTCAGCTACCAGCTCCTCCAGGCGTACGACTTCGCGCACCTGTACCAGGCCGAGGGCTGCAAGCTCCAGGTCGGGGGATCGGACCAGTGGGGCAACATCACGGCGGGCAGCGACCTGGTGCGTCGCCTGCACGGTGCCCGGGCCCACGGTCTGGTGTGGCCGCTGCTGCTGACCTCGGACGGCAGGAAGTTCGGCAAGTCCGCGGGCAACGCGGTGTGGCTGGATGCCGAGATGACCTCGCCCTACGCCTACTACCAGTACTGGCTCAACGCCACCGACGCCGACGCGGTGCGGTTCCTGAAGCTGTTCACGTTCCTCGACCTCGACGAGATCGCGGAGCTCGAGCGGGCGCACCAGGCCGAGCCGAGCCACCGCGTCGCGCACCGCCGGCTGGCCGAGGAGGCCACGCGCATCGTGCACGGGGAGGAGGGCCTGGCCCAGGCGCAGCGGGCCACCAGCGTCCTGTTCGGTGACGAGCCGTTCAGCGATCTGGACGAGCGGACGATCGGCGACGCCTTCCAGGCGGCCCCATCGGTGCAGTTCGATCGCGCGCGGCTCGCCCAGGGCCTCGGCCTGCTGGAGCTGATGACCGACGTCGGTGCCGCCACGAGCAACGGTGAGGCGCGGCGACTGGTCGAGGGTGGCGCCGTGCGGATCAACAACGCCAGGGTCCAGGACCCGGCCCACCGGGTCGGTCCCGGCGACCTGGCGACCAGCACGACCCTGGTGCTGCGGGTCGGCAAGAAGCGCTACTTCCTCGCCCGCTTCGTCTGAGGTGCCCCCGTGACGCAGGTCACCCGACACACCATCGACGTCGGTCCCGTGCAACTCAGCTACCTCGCCAGCGGTCCGGCGCACGGCGAGCCCGTGGTCTGCCTCCACGGCATCCCGGCGGGCGCGGAACTGTGGCGCGACGTCCTCCCGCGCCTGGGGGACGCCGGCTACCGGGCCTACGCGCCCGACCTGCCCGGCTACGGCAGCACGCGCGTGCCGGGCAACGGCGACCGGTCCCTGGCGGGTGCCGCCGAGCTGCTCGCTCGTTGGCTCGTGGAGCGCAGGATCGGCCCCGTGTGGGTCGTGGGGCACGACCTCGGTGGCGCGGTGGCCCAGATCCTGGCCGTCCGGCACGGCGAGGTCGTCGGCCGGCTGAGCTTGAGCAACTCGGTGTACCGCGACAACTGGCCGGTCCCCGTCATCGCACGGACGCGTGCCCTGGCGCGGCTCGGGCTGTACCCGCCGGCAGCCGCGGCCGGGCTCGTCGTCAACCCCTACACCAACTGGGAGCTCGCCCGGGCGTTCGCCGACCCGTCGCGCCTGACCCGTGAGGACCGCGACCGCGTGTTCTGTGACGGCAAGGTGCGCGACCCGCGCGGACGCACGGAGTTCGCCGGGCACCTCGCCAGCCTCGACAGCGCCCAGACCGTCGCGGTGGCCGACGGGCTGGCCGGCGTCGGCGTGCCGGTCCTGCTGATCTGGGGTGTCCAGGACCCGCACCAGCCCTGGGCGCCCAACGGCGAGGCGCTGCGCGATGCGTTCGATCGCGGGCGCGACGCCGGCGGCTACGCGGACGTCGTGCTGCTCGATGACGCCGGTCACTTCGTCCCCCTCGAGTGCCCGGAGGCGTTCGTGGACGCCCTGCTCGCCTGGCGGGAGGTCTGACGTGGTGCTCGAGCGGATCGACGTCCGCGACTTCCGCTCGATCGGTCCAGCGGGGCTGTGGATGCAGGTCGGGCGCGTCACGACCGCGCTGGTGGGCCCGAACCTGGCCGGCAAGTCCAACGTCGCCCGCGCGGCCGCGGCCGCCATGGACCCCACGGTCGGCGCCGACTTGCGGTGGGACCGGCCCTGGGACCGCCCCCTGACGTTCCCGGAGGTACGGCTGACCTTCACCGGAGGGACGCAGCTCACGGTGGTCTGGGACAGCGAGGACCGGGGGTGGCGCTGGGACGGTGATCCCGTGCCCGGCGTCGGTACTGCCGGCTGCGTCGTGCTGGTCGAGACCGCCGACGATCTGACCGAGGCGGTCCGTCGCAACCTGCGATCGGTGGACCTGGCCGGCGCCGACCTGCCCGGCCTGGAGCGCCGGATCGAGACGGTCGGCCGGCAGGTCCTGCCCGAGCTCGCGAACGTCGACATCACCCACGAACGCGGGCTGGCGTTCACGCACGCGCAGGACCGCCACGGCTTCCCGCTGGACCGCGGCTCGGGGCTGCGCGCCGTGGCGGGCATCGCGCTGGTCCAGCACCTCCTGGCGCTGGACCAGCCGGTGCACCTGGTGGTGGTCGAGGAGCCCGAGTCGTTCCTGCACCCTGCTGCTCAAGAGCGCATCCGGGACCTGCTGGACGACCTGGCACGCACCACGGGGGTCCCGGTGCTGGTCACCTCCGAGTCGCCGTTCGCGATCAGCCGCGACCAGGACTCGCGGGTCGTGGCCCTGGCCCGCGACACGTCGGGGCACACGGTGGTGGTCGGTGTGGCCTGGGGCAACGAGCCGCAGGCCAGGCTCCTGGGTGGGCTGTTCCGGGACCCGGGGCTGGCGGCGATCCTGGATCGGTCGGTGTCGCTGCCCAGCGACGTGCGGGGTCTGGTCATCGTGGAGGGCGGGACCGACGAGGCCTACCTGCGCCTCGCGGCGGACGGGCTGGGTCGTGCGGACGAACTGCGGACCGTGGCGATCCACGCGGCCGGCGGTGCGATGGCCGCAGCGCTCGAGGCGATCGTGCGCCGCGCCGCGACCGACCTGCCGCTGCTGGTCGTGCTCGACAACGACCAACCCGGCCGGCGGGCCAAGGAGACGCTGACCGAGCGCTTCGGCTTCACCAACCGCCAGCAGGTCACCACCTACGGCGAGCTGTTCGATGCGTACCCACCCGGCACCGAGGCGGAGGACGTGTTCGGCGGCGATCTGGTCACGCGGTTCGTCGAGGAGCAGGGTGAGCACAGCATCCGCGGCAAGCACGTCCTGTACGGCGACGTCTGGCACTTCGACCTGACCAGCGAGGCCAAGAGCGCCTTCGTCGGCTGGGCCCGCGAGCACGCCCGATCCGAGCACCTCGCGCGCTGGGGCGCCCTCCTCGACCGCATCCGCGAGCGGTTCGCCTGAGCCCAGGGCGTCGTCAGGCACGCGGTCGTCCCTGCGCGGGCCCGGTGCCCGTAGGCTCGGGCGCGTGGAACGAGGCCTGCTTCGAGCGCTGGCCGGCTACCGCTGGGCGGCCTGGCTCTGGATGGCGTTCGTGGCCGGCCTGGCGCGTGGTCGGCTGGACCAGGCCGGGATCGCGACGCTGCTGCTGCTGGTCGCGCTCGGCGTGACGATCGGCTCCACGCGACTCGTGCGCCGCGACCCCGACGCGCTGCTCGATCCGGTCATGGTGGCCGTGGAGGTGGCGGTCGGGGCCGGCCTGCTGCTCGCCGACGGCTGGGTCTACGAGCCCGGCCACGTGTTCAGCAACCAGCAGTCGCTGGGCGTGGCCTGGCCGCTGGCCGGCGCGCTGGCCGCCGGCATCGCAGGGGGCCCGCTGGGCGGGCTGCTCGCCGGCGTGACGATGGGGCTGGCACGCGGCGCGTCGGCGCTGCTGTGGGCGCTCGAGGCGCCTGACGCCCACCAGCAGCTCTCGCTGGTCACCTCGCTGTTCCTCTACGCGCTGGCCGGTGTGGCCGCGGGGTACCTGGTGGGGCTCCTGCGACGCGCCGAGCGTGAGGTCGCCAGCGCCCGCGCCCGCGAGGAGGTGGCGCGCACCCTGCACGACGGGGTGCTGCAGACCCTGGCGCTGGTCGAGCGGCGGGTCGGCGATCCGGCGCTGGCCAAGCTCGCGCGCGACCAGGAGCACGAACTGCGCGAGTACCTGTTCGGAGCCGGTGGCGTGGACGTCATCGGTCGTGGCGATCTGGGCGACGCCCTGCGGGGGGCCGCCCGCAGGTTCGAGCAGTACCACGACGTACGGGTCGACGTGCTGGTGGCAGAGGATCTGCCGCCCCTGCCGCCCGGATGCGTCACCGCGCTGGCGGGCGCCGTCGGCGAGGCGCTGACCAACGTGGGCAAGCACGCCGGCGCCTCGCACGTCACGGTGTTCGTCGAGCCGGACGGGGCCGGCGTGTTCTGCTCGGTGAAGGACGACGGGGTGGGCTTCGACCCCACCGAGACTGCGGAGGGTGTCGGGCTGAGGTCCTCGATCCGGGGTCGCATCGAGGACGTGGGCGGCACGGTCGAGGTGGCCGGCCGTCCCGGGCGTGGCACGGACGTGCGCATGCGCGTGCCCGCCACGCCGTAGGCTCGACCTGTGAGTGCCCCCACGCCCGCCCGCAGGGCCACGTCGGTCGGCCCGCCGCTGCGGGTCGTGCTGGCCGACGACCACCCGATCTGGCGTGACGGCGTCCGGGCGGACCTCGGGGTCCGCTTCGAGGTGGTCGGCGAGGCCGGCGATGCCGACGAGGCGATCGCGGCCATCCGTGACACCTCGCCGGATGTGGTCGTGTGCGACCTGCACATGCCGGGTGGGGGCGGGATCAAGGTCGTCACGCAGTGCGGTGCGGACGTACCGATCGTGATGCTGACGGTGAGCGAGCAGGAGCGCGACCTGCTGGACGCGGTGGCCGCCGGCGCCGTGGGCTACCTGACCAAGTCCACGCCGGGCGCCGAGCTGCGCGAGGCGCTGCGGACTGCGGCCGGCGGCGAGCCGGTGTTCTCCGCCTCCCTCGCAGCCCTGGTGCTGGGCGAGTTCCGGCGCATGAGCCGGACGGCGACCGGGAAGAACCCCTTGACCGAGCGGGAGCGCGAGGTGCTGCAACACGTCGCTCGCGGGTACGCGTACAAGGAGGTCGGTGAGTCGCTGTTCATCTCGCCGAAGACGGTCGAGAACCACGTGCGCAACATCCTGGCCAAGCTGCACCTCTCACGCAGGGAAGAACTCATCCGGTACGCGGTGGAGCATGGCATCGACTGAACCGACTGACCCCCTCACCGACCTCGACGACGAGGTCCACGTCCCCACCGGCTTCGAGGTCCGGGCCCGCTACGTCGCGCTGGTCTGGCCGCTCGTGCTGATCGCCGTCGGCCTGCCCGGCACGCGGTTCCTCGGAGGCGACGCGGGGCGCGAGCTGGGTGAGGTGTTCCTCTCCGCGCTGGCGCTGGCGACCGCCCTGCCGAGCCTGCCGCTGCTGGCCGCACTGCCGATCGTGGCCAGCCCGGTCGTGCTGCTGCTCGGCGCGGTCACGAGCCTGCCGGTGTGGATGTGGGCGGGAGCGGCGCTCGCGCGCCGGGTGCAGCGCTCGCGCGGCCCCGACTGGGGTCGGTGGGCAGGCTGGTACCTCACCTTCCCGCTGGTGGCTGTGGCCTTCGCGGTGCTGTTCATCGCAGGACTCACCCCGAACTGATCGCGCTCGCGTGCGGACCGCGACTCGGCGGTACCGTCGGGTCGATGTCCACGTACCGAGACCGGATCCGGCCGAGGGGGGCGGCGCTCCTGGCGCTGGTGCCCCTGGTCGCGTTGGTGCTGTCGGTGGGGGCGTGGGCGGCGACGGCGCGGGTGGCCGTGCTCGATGACCGCTACGAGCCGCGCGAGCTCACCATCACCGCCGGCGACAGCGTGACCTGGGTGTGGGAGGGCGCCAACCCGCACTCGGTGACCTCCGCCGACGGCTCGTTCCCCGACTCCCACCCGGGGTGCAGCCCGGCGACGCCGGGAGCATGCGGGACGCAGGGCTCGGTCCACACCGTCACGCTGGAGCAGCCCGGGACCTTCACCTTCTTCTGCACGTTCCACGGCCCGTCGATGAGCGGGGTCGTGACCGTCGAGCCACCGCCGGATCCGGAGCCGACCTCGGAGCCGACCTCGGAGCCGACGCCGGATCCCGAGCCGACCGTCGAGCCGCCGCCGGATCCCGAGCCGACCTCGGAGCCGACGCCGGAGCCGACGCCGTCGCCCAGCGCCCAGCCGACCCCGGAGCCGCCGCCCCCGCCCTCACCCGAGCCCGTGCCCGACACCGGGCCGAGCCCGTCGGACGTCGCGTCCCCCGATCGCTCGTCCGATCCCGCTGCCTCTGCTTCCCCGAGCCCGACCACCGAGCTCGAGGCCTTCCCGAGCCCGAGCGTTCAGGAGGATCCCGACGACGTCGGCGAGGTGGCCGTCGACGTACCCGGCGGCGGCGGTCCGGGCCGGACCGGTGCGCTGGTTCTGGCAGCCGCTGCCGTGGCCGGCTCGCTCGGGGCGTTCACGCGCGTGATCCTCTTCGGTGAGCCCTGGGAGGGCTGAGGATCCACGTTGTCCACAGGCAGCGGGTGATCCGATGGGCGGCGTGTCGCACCGGCCCGTTACGGTCAGGGGCACGGAGCAAGGCAACACCGCAACACAGCAACAGAGCACCACTGCAACACCCCGACCGCGCGGCGCCCGCCGTCGGCCGGACCCGTCGACCCCCGGCGGCCGCAACGAAGGCCGCACGGACGCACGCGCGGTTGAGGCCGCGCGTGGTGACCGGTAGCCTCGTGCGGCCCGTTCCGGGAACCTCGTTCCTGTCGGAACCGCACCGATGCGTGACCGGCGGATCCTCCACATCCGTGAGCGGGAGCACCCCTGCCCCCAACGGTGGCGACGTGACGCGTCGTCACGCCCGCGCGGGGCCGACAACGACCACAGGAGTGCCCATGCGTCGCTACGAGATGATGGTGATCCTCACCGATGAGCTCGATGAGGACGGCGCCAACGGACTGATCGATCGGTTCCGTTCGGCGATCGCTGACAACGGCGGCTCGGTCGTCGACGAGATCTTCTGGGGCAAGCGGAAGTTCACGTACGAGATCGACCACCGCTGGTACGGCTGGTATCACGTGTTCGACGTCGAGGCGACCGACGAAGGTCTGTCCGAGGTCGAGCGCCTGATGCGCATCAACGACAACGTCGTGCGCTTCAAGACCATCCGGCCCGAGCTCCACGTCCACCGGACCAAGACGAAGCAGCCCGCCTGAGGGCGGCCCTTCCCCGCTCCGTACCCCACCCACGGGTGCCTGATCGGCACCCGGACGTCACCGCGAGGTGACACGAGCGAGCAGAGGAGCCCCTGATGGCTTACGAGTCCAACTTTGTCACCATGATCGGCAACCTGACCGACGACCCGGATCTCCGGTTCCTGCCGTCAGGTGCCCCGGTCTGCAACTTCCGGATCGCGTCGAACCGGCGGTGGAAGGACAAGCAGGGCCAGCAGCAGGAGGAGACGACCTTCATCGACGTCAACGTCTGGCGCGAGTACGGCGAGAACGTCGCCGAGTCGCTGCACAAGGGCGACCGCGTCATCGTGATCGGCCGGCTGCGGATCCGCAGCTACCAGGCCCAGGACGGCTCCACCCGCTGGGTCACCGAGATCGAGGCCGACGAGGTCGCACCGTCCCTGCGTTGGGCACGTGCGCAGATCAGCAAGTCGTCCGGCAGCAGTGGCAGCAGCAGCAGCGGTGATGGCGACGACGACTTCGTGCCCCCCCCGCCCGCCCCGACTGACGACGTCCCGTTCTAAAACCCCCGAGACATCCGTAGGAGCACCACCCATGGCCAACAGGACGCGCCGCCCGGCCCGAGCCAAGAAGTGCCGGTTCTGCATGGAAGGCATCGAGTACATCGACTACAAGGATCTGGTGGCGATCAAGCCGTACATCAACGAGCGCGCCAAGATCAAGGCCCGCCGGACCACCGGCGCGTGCCAGCAGCACCAGGCCCAGCTCGCCGACGCGATCAAGAACGCGCGCGAGATGGCACTGGTGCCGTACGTGAACCGCTGAGGAGCCCGACGATGAAGCTCATCCTGAAGCAAGAGGTCGACAACCTCGGGCTCGCCGGCGACGTCGTCGACGTGGCGGCAGGCTACGGCCGCAACTTCCTGCTGCCGCGCGGTCTGGCCATCAAGGCCACCAGCAACGCGATGCGCGAGGCCGCGGTGCTCACGCGTGCCCGCAAGGCGCGTGAGGCCCACACCCTCGACGACGCCCAGGAGCAGAAGGCCGCGCTCGAGACCCGGACCTACGTCGTGCCGGCGCGGGTCGACGACGCCGGGCACCTGTACGGCTCCGTGCGGGTCGAGGACATCCACCGCGTCATCAAGGACCGCGGCCACGAGGTCGAGAAGCGCCGCATCGACCTCAAGTCCCCGATCAAGGTGCTCGGCACCTACGAGATCGAGGTGCACGTGCACCCGCAGGTGAGCGCGACCATCGAGGTCGAGGTCGTCGACGAGGAGGGCAAGGTCGTCGTCGACGCCTCGGGCCGCGTGATCGGTGACGAGCCCGCGCAAGCCCCCGTCTCGATCGAGGAGCAGGCGCTCGAGGCAGCGGCCGAGATCGAGGGCGTCGAGGAGCTCGAGGTCGCCGGGAGCGACGAAGGCATCGGCTCAGCGCTCGACCCGACCCCGCTCGACCCGACCTCGATCCAACCCACCCCGACCGACCTGGACCAGCCGCCACGTCCCGACGAGCTCGTCGATGACGCTACGGTCGAGCCCGCCGGGTCGGACGAGGACGACGACGCGGAGGCGTAGGGGGAGGCATCGTGGGCCCAGACCCACACCAGGAGCGCGGCGACCTCCCCCCGCCCGCACCAACACCGTCGGACGGCGGCCGACCTGCCAGTGGCGGGTCGGCCGGCCGGTCCGGCTACGACCGTGTGCCCCCGCACAGCCTCGACGCGGAGGTGTCGGTGCTCGGGGCGGCGCTGCTGTCCAAGAACGCCGCCGCCGAGGTCATCGAGCTGGTGGCGCCCGACGACTTCTACCGGTCCAGTCACCGCACGGTCTTCGAGGGCGTGCGCGAGCTGTTCGGCCGCGGCGAGCCGATCGACTCGGTCACGGTCATCGACTGGCTGGGCCGCAGCGGCAAGCTCGACGAGGTCGGTGGTGCGGCCGCGATCCACGACCTGCTGTCACAGGTTCCCACGGCCGCCAACGCCACCCACTACGCGCGCATCGTGCGCGAGAAGTCGATCCTGCGCAGGCTGATCGAGGTCGGCACCGAGATCGCCCGGATCGGCTACGACGGATCCGACGACCCGACGGTGGCGGTCGACCGGGCGGAAGGGCTGGTGTACGAGGTCGGCCAGACCGGATCCGCGCGCGAGTACAGCCACCTCAAGGATCTGCTGAACGAGAGCTTCGAGCGCATCGAGCAGCTCGCCGAGAACCGCTCCGAGGTCACCGGCCTGGCCACCGGTTTCAACGACCTCGATCGGCTGACGGCCGGCCTGCAACCCCAGAACCTCATCATCATCGCCGCCCGGCCGGCGATGGGAAAGTGCGCGTACGGTCAACTCAGGATCACCGACAGCAAGACCGGAGCCGTGCACTCGATCGAGGAGCTCGCCGGTCGCCGAGGATGTTCCCCCCACCCCCCGGGATCACCCGAGCTCAACGTCTTCGCGCTGGACGATCGCTGGACGCTTCAGCAGACCCAGCCCATCGACTTCATCGACAACGGCGTCCAGCCGACCTACACGCTGCGTACCCGGAGCGGGCGCGAGCTGCGCGTCACGGCGAACCACCCCTTCCGGACCTGGAACGGCTGGAGCGCGCTCGAGGACCTTGCGCCCGGCCACGTCATCGCGGCGCCCCGTATCACGGACGTGTTCGGACACGACCGGCTTCCCGATGCCGAGCCGGGCAGGCTCGCCCGCGAGGTGGGATGCGACGGTGGTGTGGCGCGCGCGCCGCAGGCGATCTTCACGGCGCCGCGGGACCAGGTCGCTGCGTTCCTGTGCGGGCTCTACGCCTGCGACGGCTGCGCGCGGGTCGACGAAGGGCACGGGTCGTTCGGGATCACCTACACCACCGTCTCGGAGCGGCTGGCACGCGACGTGCAGCACCTGCTGCTGCGGTTCGGGATCCTGGCCGCGCTGCGGGAGCGCCAGGTCGGCGACGAGGCCAGCCACCGGCGCAGGTTCGAGATCGAGGTCCGCGACGCCGAGAACTGCCGCCGGTTCATCGAGCAGATCGGGATCTTCTCACAGGAGCAGGCATGCCGCCGGGTGCTGGCGGCCATCGGGGCGCGCGGGGCCACGCTGGCAAGCACGGACCTGCTGCCGATCGAGGTCTGGGAGCTGATCCTGAGCGAGAAGGGGGACCGGTCCTGGGCCGACGTGTCCGAGGCGACCGACCGTCCTCGCACCCACGACTGGCAGGTCGGCCAGCGGCGCCCGTCCCGGCGGCTGGTGGCCGAGCTGGCGGCGGCGCTGGACAGCCAGCCGCTGCGTGAGTTGTCGACCAGCGATGTGTTCTGGGACGAGATCGTGTCGATCGAG
>DASWKO010000177.1:0-14075 GCA_036396595.1 Nitriliruptorales bacterium
GGCAAGCACGTGCTCGTGGAGAAGCCGATGGCGCTGACCCGCGAGGACGCTCGGGAGATGCAGTCCCTCGCTACCGAGCGCGGGTTGACCTTGATGGTGGACCACGTCCTCGAGTACCACCCCGCCGTGGAGAAGCTCCACGCCCTGGTCCACGAAGGAGAGCTGGGGCGCCTGTTGTACGTGTCCTCGCACCGACTGAACTTCGGTCGCGTCCGGACCGAGGAGGACGCGCTCTGGTCCTTCGCCCCGCATGACCTGTCGCTGATGGTCAAGCTGCTCGGCGCCTCCCCCACCGAGATCGCCTGTCGAGGTGGCGCCTACCTGAGCCGTGGCGTTGCGGATGTCACGCTGATGAGCCTCGAGTGGCCGGGGGACGTACGCGGCTACGTGTTCGTGAGCTGGCTGCACCCGTTCAAGGAACATCGCTTCATCGTGGTCGGCGATCAGCAGATGGCGGTGTTCGACGACACGCTGCCCTGGGACGAGAAGCTGCAGCTCTACCCCCACCGCGTGGACTGGCTGGAGGGACGCATCCCAGTCGCCCACCGAGCTGACGCGGTGAAGGTCGAACTCGAGCAGGCAGAACCGCTGAAGGAGGCGGCGAAGCACTTCTTGCACTGCATCGAGACCGGCGAGGAGCCGCGCACGGGTGCGGCCAACGGGATCGCCGTCGTCGAACTCCTGGAAGCGGGACGTCGGTCCCTGGAGACGCGAGGCGCCACGATCCCCATCGGGGC
The DNA here is from genome assembly GCA_036396595.1 of Nitriliruptorales bacterium. GTDB lineage: Bacteria > Actinomycetota > Nitriliruptoria > Nitriliruptorales > Nitriliruptoraceae > DASWKO01. The sequence continues at coordinate 738 of DASWKO010000177.1, forward strand.
AGCGCCCCGAACGGTCGAATACTTCGTGCACCCCACTGCGACCGTCGACACCGGTGCCCACATCGGATCGGGGACCAAGGTCTGGCACCACACCCACGTCATGCCAGGTGCCAGGATCGGCGACCAGGTCGTGCTGGGTCAGGACTGCTACGTAGGTTCCGACGCGCGTATCGGGAACAACGTGCGCATCCAGAACAACGTGTCCGTCTACGACGCCGTCACCTTGGAGGACCACGTGTTCGTGGGTCCGTCGGCGGTGTTCACCAACGTGGTCAACCCACGGTCGGAGGTGGAACGCAAGGATGCTTACGGCCGCACGCTCGTACGCCGCGGGGCCACCCTCGGCGCGAACTGCACGATCGTCTGCCCCGTCGAGATCGGTGCCTACGCATTCGTGGGAGCGGGCGCCGTGGTCACCAAGGACGTCCAGGCCCATGCCCTCGTCGTCGGCAACCCGGCCCAGCACGTCGGCTGGATGTGCACCTGCGGGACGCGACTCGATATGACCTTGCGGTGTGGGGACTGTCAACGGGAGTTCGCCGAGAGCCCTGACGGCCTCACCGAGGCGGCCGGAGAAGCCACGGCGTGAGGGTCGTGACGGTCGTCGGCGCGAGACCCCAGTTCATCAAGGTCAGTCCGCTGGCTCGGGCGCTCGATGAACGGGGTGTGGATCACCTCATCGTCCACACCGGGCAGCACTACGACGCTGCCATGTCCGACGACCTCTTCGAGGAGTTCGCGCTCCCGCAGCCGTGGAGGCACCTCGGTGTCGGTTCGGCGCCCGCTCCCATCCAGGTCGGCGAGATGCTGGTGCGGTTGTCCCCCGTCCTGGAGGAGGCGCAACCCGATGTGGTGATCGTTCCGGGCGACACGAACTCCACGCTTGCCGGGGCACTGGCAGCAGCGCAGCTCGGTCTGCCGGTCGCACACGTCGAAGCCGGGTTGCGCAGCTTCCGGCGCGACATGCCCGAGGAGCGCAACCGGGTGCTCACCGACCACCTCGCGCACGTCCTCTACGCACCGTCGCAGCGGTCCGTGGATTGGCTCGCAGCTGAGGGCATCCAGCACGGTGTCGTCCTGGCGGGAGACGTGATGCGCGATGTACTCGCGTGGCAGCTCGGCCGGGAGGACAGCGGTGGTCTGGACCGTCTCGGCCTGGAGCCCGGCGGGTACGTGCTGGCCACGGTGCACCGCCCGCGCAACGCCGACGACCGGGAGCGACGGGAGGCCATCGTGAGGGGCTTGGGTGCGATCGCCGAAACCTGGCCGGTCGTGCTCCCTGTCCATCCCAGGACCCGGCGGAACCTCGCCGAGCTCCCACGCGGCGTCCGTGCGATCGACCCGCTTGGCCACCGCGACGTCGTGGAGCTCGCAGCTTCCGCACGCGCCGTCGTCACGGACTCCGGGGGCCTTCAGAAGGAGGCCTACTGGCTGGGTGTCCCGTGCGTGACCCTGCGCGCGGAGACCGAGTGGGTCGAGACCGTCGAGCAGGGCTGGAACACCCTGGTGGATGCCGACGAGCGAGCCATCGTCGCCGCGGTCACCCGGCCCGCCAGCGGTACCGACGACCGTGACGCCTACGGCACCTTGGGGGCGGCGGACCGGATCGTCGACGACCTGATGGCTCGGTTCAGCGCACCGCCTCGCGGACGGCTGCGATCACCCGATCCTGATCCGCCGCCTCGAGGTAAGGGTGCATGGGCAGGCTGAGCACCGCCTCGGACAGCCGCTCGGACACCGGACACCCGCCAGGTCCGATTGGGAACACCCGGTACGCGGTCTGGCGGTGCAGGGGCCGCGGGTAGTACACAACCGACGGGATCTCGGCATCACGTAGGGCAGTCGCGATCGCATCCCGGCGGTCGCTGACGATCGTGTACTGCGCCCACGCGGAGCGGGATCCCGCGGCGACCTGCTGCGTGCCGACCACGTCGGACAACCCCGCCCGGTAGCGGCCAGCCACGGCCCGCCGGCGTTGCATCTCGTCCTCGAGCACCTCGAGCTTGCAGCGCAGGATCGCTGCCTGGAGGGTGTCGAGACGGCTGTTGGTGCCGATGCGCTCGTTGTCGTACTTGTGCGTGCCCTTGCCGTGAGCCCGTAGCGAGCGGATCGCTCCGGCGACCTCTTCGTCATCGGTGAGCACTGCCCCGCCATCGCCGTAGCACCCCAACGGTTTTGCGGGGAAGAAGCTCGTCGTGGTCACGGACGCCAGGGTCCCGACGTACCCGTCGCCGGCCTTCCCGCCGATGGATTGCGCGGCATCAGCAACGACGAACCTGCCCGGCACGGCTTGTCGAAGTTCGTCGTAGTCGGCCGGCAGGCCGAACAGGTCAACGCCGATCACGCCGACCGCACCAGTCGCCTCGGCGGCCTCGGCGGCCCTGTCAGGATCGAGGTTGAACGTGTCCTCCCGCACGTCGGCGAACACGGGGACCCCACCGACCAGCGCGACGGCTTCGGCCGTCGCAGCGAACGTGAAGCTCGGCACCACGACGTGGTCCCCGTACCCGACCCCCTGGGCCCGCAGCGCGAGCACGATCGCATCGGTCCCGTTCCCACACGACACGACGTGCCTGGCGCCCGTGTAGGCCGCCAGCTCGGCTTCGAACAGCGCCACCTCAGGACCCATGATGAAGCGTCCGTGGTCGAGTACCTCGGCGATGACGTCGTCGATCCTCGCCCCAAGTCGCTCGCGCTGCGCTCCAAGATCGATGAACTCCATGACGAAGACCCCTCCACGCCCCATGCACCGGCGCCATGTTCGAGGAACCACTTATACATGTGCGCGCTGCCCTGGCCGCGTACCGAGGCAGCATCACCGGCAGGAGGTGCAGGCTCCGGGCTGATGGAGGTCGAGGGTCTTCACAGCACCCCGAACCCGGCCACGTGACAGCACCCCGAACCTGGCCACGTGCTCGGGAGGAAGCGCCGGTGGCCGGACCCGGGCGCTCGCCACGCCTTGGGACGTGCGGATGGGCCGCCGCGCCGGGGGCGTGGCGGTGGTGGGGTGTCAGGGACATCGCACCTTGGTCCCCGCCCGGGCCGACCTGTTCGGGGATCCACTGGGCCCGCAGCCGGTCGATCAGCCGACGAAAGTCGCTGGCGTCACAGCGCGGCCGGGCTAGTGGTACGTCGGCGCCGTGTACGTCCACGACGGCCAGACCGCTTATCTGGTGTACGAGGGCGCGCCGGCGCTCGAGGTCCCGTCGCTGATGCAGGAGCTGGCCGCGGTGCTCGGCGATCCTGGGGAGACGCCCCCGCTCGTCGCGGGCGCGATGGCCCACCTCAACCTCGTCATGATCCACCCGTTCAATCCACCGCTACCTGCTGCCAGACTTCGGCGGCCTCGCCCTGTCCGAGTTCGATCGACTGGCGATCAAGTGCGCCTACGCCCGCCTGCTGTCCACGGGCGGCAAGCGTCGCCAGGGGCTGTGACCCCGCACCGCCCCGCACCGTCATCTACGCGCGGGCAGTGCTGCCCGCGGGGGTCAGGGTCGGGGTCAGCGACGGCCGGCAGGCGGCTGCGCCTGCACGCCGGACAGCCCCGACGGCCCCGACGGCCCCCACGGGCGCGAGGGCCCCGACGGCTCCGGCCAGGCTCCCCTGTGCCCAGCTCCTGGGGACGACGATCCTCGCCAGCGCACGCTGCTCCGGCGCTGCTGCGGTGACGACGATCAGTCGCGTGCGGCGTGGTAACGGCGCGCAGCAGTGCGGCCACGGGCCTCCGCAACCCCTTGGTCGACCAGATCGTTCAGAAGGTGGCGGGCTCCGCGCAGCTCCTCTTCGTCGAGGAGGTTCGCGGCCTCGCGGGTGGACAGGCCACTGTCACCTCTGCGCCGGAGTTCGTCCTCGATGAGCTGTCGGCGTGCCTGCTCGGCCAGGATGCTGCTGTCCCCCGAGCGCGCCCGGACCTCCTGGCTGAGGACGTAGTGCTTCCCCCCGCGGCGTCCTCGGGACTCGAGCAGCCGCTGCCGCACCATCGAACTGAGCACGTGCTCAGGCTCGGCCTCCAGCGGCAACTCGCGCAACCGTCGACGGGTCACGTGTCCTTCGTCGCGAGCGACGAGCAACACCCGTCGCTCATCCCGTGAAGTGGTGACGTCGCTGAGGGTGCGGAGCCATGCCTGCTGGTCCAAGGTGAGCCCAGACGTGGCCCGCAACGTGACGCTTACACTGCTGGAGGTGGCGACGAACACCGGCTCCGGGAGGAGCCGCTCCGCCATGTCCTCGAACATGCGATCGACGCCGTCACCGAACTCTTCAACGAGACCGGCGACTCGCAGCACGTTCATCAACCGAGGGTTCCGGCTGTAGTGCTCATCGCGCATGTTGTCGACCGTGACGTGCCCGGGCAGGGGACCAGGGCTTTGGATCACCAGCGAGTCGTCCGTGACGGTCACGTCTACCGTCGCATTGCGTAGCCCGTAGTCCCGGTGCGCGATGGCGTTCACGACCGCCTCGCGGATCACGGTCAGCGGGATGACGCTCGATCGAGCACGCCGCAGCCCGACCAGGGATTCGAACGTCGGCAGCTCATCCGCGATGGCCTCGACGAGGTTCGCGATCAACAGCACGACGGGGCCGCTGAACGTCTCGCGACGCGTGACCGGTGCGTCAACGACGTCGCGGCCTGCGCGCCGCACGAACTGCACGCGCGCCCCAGGAACGTGGCCGGCCGGATCGCGACCGAAGGCGATGATGGCGGCGGTGTGCACGACCGGTCCCCGGGGGTCCGACGGGTGGCGCTCAGCGAGTCGGAGGTCGACCAGAGCGTCGACGACGCCGTCCACGCCTACCGCGCCCCGACCGGCAGCCTGCAGGACGTCGTTCACTGCATCGAGGGACAAGTCCCCGACGCGGAACGTGGGGATGACGTCCTCCTCAGCGGGGTGGGACGTTCTCTCGCGGACGAACCTGGCGAGTTCGTCACCAACCAACGGCCGCGATGCGCTACCGACCCGACGCAGCACCCGTCCGTCAGAGGTCGTGATGATCCGGCCGCGCACCTCGGGAACGCCGATCACCGTCAGCCTGGTGTCGCCCACCTCGACTTCGTCGACAGAGACGTCCAGGGTGATGTCCCGCGCCCGCCCCACGATCAAGTCACGTAGCCGCGCGTCGAGAGCACAGCCGACCACAGTTCCGTCGTCGTCGACGCCGACCACGATCAGACCCCCGGATGTCATCGCCATCGCCGCGAGGTGGCGCTCGTCGCTCGCCTGGAACCGCCGCTTGAAGTCCAATGTCTCGTTCTCGGCTCGCCCGACCGCGTCGAGGAAGTCGGACGCCGACCACGAACGGGATACCAGGTCTGCCGCCGATGTCGGATGCTTGTTCATTCGAATTCTTTCGGGACGAATATCGATGATACCGATTATCAGCGAAAGATGAACAATCTATCGCTCGTATCCGCCGCGACGTGCTGCTCGTGCACGTGGGGCTGGGATGGGTGCAGGAAGCGCGGTATTTCGTGGGGAGTGCACCCACCCATCCCACCCATCGCTACCAGGCGGTCAGTGGCGGGGCGGGGATGGGTGCAGATGCTGCGATATGACGTGGGAAGTGCACCCATCGCACCCCACCCACCGCACCCACCCATCGCACCCGTCGCACCCCACGCATCGCACCGGCTACCAGGCGGGCGGCCTGACCAGCGGCGCTTCGTCGCCCACCGACCGGGCGGGGCCGCCGGGGCTCGTCACGAACGGTCGGTGGGCGTCGAGGCTCCGGTGTGGGGCGGACTCGCAGCAGGCGTTCCGGACTCCGGGCTGGCACCGATCCGGCCGTCCCCGTTGCCGCCGGCCGAGAAGCGCCGGTGCCACTCGTCGCTGGACTCCTGGTCCACCTCGTCCCCGTACGCATAGGCGTAGTAGTAGCTCTGGCTCTGGTCGATGCGGTTGACCGCCGTGCCGAGCACGCGCGCCCCGACCTCGTCGAGCCGGCTGACCGCCTCGCGCACCGACCGCTTCGAGGTCGCCCCCGCCGTGACCACGATCACGACCCCACCGCTGACGTGACCCACCTCCAGGGTGTCGGCCACCGGCAGCACCGGGGGCGTGTCGATGATCACCAGGTCGCACAGCTCCTCGAGCGCGCCCAGCAGCCCCCGGAACCCGGACGAGCCGAGCAGCTCGGCAGGGTTGGGCGGGCGCATCCCGCCGGTGATCACGCGCAGGTTGGGGACCCCGACCTCGCGGATCGCGTCGCGGATCTCCAGACCCCCGACGATCAGCTCGGAGGTTCCGCCGACGTTGTCCAGGCCGAACACCTTGTGCACGGTGGGACGGCGCAGGTCGGCGTCGATCAGCAGCACCTTGGTGCCTGCCCGGGAGGCGGCCGCCGCCAGGTTCGCCGCCACCGTGGTCTTGCCCTCTCCCTCACCGGCACTGGTGATCGCCACGCTGCGCAACTGCGTCTCGGCAGCGACGAAGCGGAGGTTGGTGCGCAGCGTTCGCGCCGCCTCGGCGGCCGGGTGGCTCGGCGCGTTCAGGGTGGGCAACGGGGGCCTCCCACCGCCCACCGCTCCTCCGTACGAGGGCAGGTGGCCCAGGACCGGACGGCCGTGGGCCGCACGGCGCACGTCGTCGTCGTCGTGCACCGCGTCGTCCAGGAAGTCCTTGAGGAACGCCAGCCCCACGCCCAGCATCGCCCCCAGGACCAACGCCAGCACCCCGGTCCGCATCGGCTTGGGTGACACCGGGCCGCCCGGGACCTGTGCGGGGCGGATGATCTCACCGCCCTCGCTGATGTCGGTCAGCCCCAGGGAGGTGCCCTGGGCGGTGAGCTGGCCGAGCTGGGCCAGCAGCGTGTCGCGCTCCTGGCGCAGCGCCGTGGTCGAGCCGGAGTCCTCCTCGCCGCGCGCCTCAGCGCTGGCGATCTGGCCGTCGAGCTGCCCGATGCGGTCGCGCACCCGCTCGATCTCGTCGTCCAGCAGCGCCCGGGCCTGGGCCTGGCCCTGCACGACCGCCTCGCGACGGGTCTCGAGGAACTCCTCGCTGAGGGTCTGGGCCACCGCGGCGGCGGTCTGCGCATCGCCCCACGTGACCGCGATCTCGAGCACGTTGGTGTCCCGGATGGGATCGACCGAGACGCGCTCGACCAGGTCGCTCGGAGCGATCTCGAGCCCCAGCGTCGCGACCGCCCGCTCGGCGATGGCGATGCTCGACGCGATCCGTGCCTGGGTGCCCATCCCGGCCTGGCGCAGCAGCACCTGCTCCAGCGCGTCCCCGCTCCTGACCGGCACGACCACGACCTCGGCGGAGGCCCGGTAGACCGGCGCCCGCGTCACGGACACCGCCAGCGCCACCGCCACGGTCACCGCCACCACCCCGGCGATGGTGCGCCAGCGGCGCCGGAGCACCGCGAGGTAGTCCCGGAGATCCAGGACGTCGGCGTGCTCGTGCGCTTGCTCCACGTGGTGCTCCCCCAGCCACCTGAGCGTACCGGCGGCCGGCTGTGGCACCCTTCACGGCCCGAACCAGGACACGGGGACCGATGGACGCCAGGCTGAAGCTCGACCGTACCGCCATCGAGTGGCGCCACGTCGAGGGCGAGGTCGTCGCGCTGGACCTGCGCGACTCGATGTATCTCGGGATCAACCCGACCGGCGCGCTGCTGTGGCCGCACCTCGCCGAGGGGGCCACGCGCGACGAGCTCGTCGAGGTGCTGCTCGACCAGCACGAGGAGCTGGACCAGACCCGCGCACGCAACGACGTGGATGCGTTCCTGGGCAGCCTGCGCGAGCGCAACCTGCTGGTCGAGGCAACCGAGGAGCCGCCCCCGTCGTGACCGACCCGGCGCCACGACCCACCACGACCGACGGCCCCCTGCCCAGGTGGCACCCCGACACCCTGCGCGCGGCCGGCTGGGCCCTGCGCGCAGTCGTGGTGGCGCGTCGGGCCTACCGACGGTCCGGGGTCGCCCACGTGCGCCTGCCCGAGGTCCGCGCCGTCGATCACCGGGCCCAGCGCGGCGTGCTGGCGGTCCTGTCGCGCACCCGCCAGCGCTGCCTGGTCCGCGCCACGGTGCGTCAGGCCTGGCTGGCCGCGCACGGCGAGCCACGCGACCTGATCATCGGCGTCACCCGCCCCGGAGCCGGCTTCCGGGCCCACGCCTGGCTGGAGGGCGACGACCCCGGCCACCACGAGGGCTACACCGAGCTGACCCGACGGCAGGCGCCGTCGTGACCGGGCTCTGCGTGGGCTCTAGGCGAGCACCTGGGTGAGCGTGACCGCCAGGCCGCCGATCCCGAACACCGCGGTCGCCGTGGCCACGATCACCCGGCGGCTCTGACCGTCCCAGACGCGGGTCGTGACCTAGGCGAGCACCTGGGTGAGCGTGACCGCCAGGCCGCCGATCCCGAACACCGCGGTCGCCGTGGCCACGATCACCTGGCGGCTCTGACCCGAGACGGCCGCCACGAGCTCGCCCCGGAACGCGGCCAACAGCTCGTCCCGCAGCGCGCCGATGCGGTCGTCGATGCGGTGCTCCAGGGCCGTGAAGCGCTGATCGACCGCGGCGAACCGCTGGTCGGACCTGGCCTTGAGCGCCGCCACCTGGCTGGCCGTGGCCAGGGGCTCGCCCGCGTGTGGGAGCGCATCCAGCACCCTCACTGCGGCCTCCTTGCCAACGGTCGGCACGAGCAACTCGAACAGCTCCGCGCGCTCGCGCTCTTGCACCGACATGGTGCACCTCCTCAGAAGTGGTCGCAACAGACCCGGACGCTACGGGGGGCCGGGCAGCCGTCAAGGCTGGGACCCCGCTCGCCTGTGGATACAGGCGCACCCACCGGCAGCCGGGGCAACGGCGGTCCCGCTACCTTCCGGGCGTGGGTGAGGTGCCAGCAGCAGCCGGAGGCATCGAGGTCGCCGGACTGACCAAGCGGTTCGGGGCGCTCGAGGCGCTGACCGGCGTCGATCTGGAGGTCGGTCGGGGCGAGTTGGTGGCACTGCTGGGCCCCAACGGGGCGGGCAAGACCACGCTGCTGCGGATCCTCGGCACGACCCTGCTGCCCGATGCCGGCCGCGCGACCGTCGCCGGCCTGGACGTGGTCGCCCGCCCCCAGCAGGTTCGGGCCGTGGTCGGGCTGGTGCTCGGCAACGAGCGCTCGTTCTACTGGCGGCTGACCGGCCGCCACAACCTCGAATTCTTCGCATCCCTGCACGGCCTGGACCGCCGGGTCGCGCGTGACCGCGCCACGGAGCTGCTGGACCTGCTGGGCCTGACCGAGGCAGCCGATCGCCGCTTCGACGGCTACTCGTCGGGCATGAAGGCCCGGCTGGGGCTGGCGCGCGCGCTGCTGGCCGACCCGCCGGTGCTGCTGCTGGACGAGCCCACGCGCACGCTGGACCCGGTGGCCGCAGCCGACTTCCGCCGCCAGGTGGTCGCGCTGGCCCGCGACCGCGGGCGCGCGGCGCTGTTCGCCACCCACGACCTGCACGAGGCGGCCGCCCTGGCCGACCGCGTGGTCGTGCTGGCCGGCGGGCGGGTGGCCACGCGACTGCCCGGCGGCACCGACGCCGCCGGCCTGGAGGCGGCGCTGCTGGACGTCGTCGGCCGCGAGGGCCTGGGCGAGCTGGCCGGGAGCCCACCCTCGTGACCGCCCTCGCCACTCTCGCCGGGACGGCCCTCGCCGGGAGCACCTCGACGTGACCGCCCTCGACGTGACCGCCGTCGCCGGGAGCACACCCTCGTGACCGCCGCCGCGAGCCCACCCTCGTGACCGCCGTCGCCGGGAGCCCACCCTCGTGACCGCCGTCGCAGGCCCCGCGGCTGCTTCGCCCTCCCCCTGGCGCCGGGCACTGGCGGTGGTGGCCTCGTTCCTGCGGCGCGACTGGGCGACGGTGCGCAGCTACCGGCTGCCGTTCGTCCTGGACGTGTTCACGACCTTCTTCGCGCTGTTCCTGTTCTTCTTCCTGGCGCGGCTGGTGGACGGCGCCGACCTGTCGCGCTTCGAGGGCCTCGAGCGCGGCTACCTACCGTTCGCGGTCATCGGGATGGCGGTGTTCCGGATGGTCCAGTCGGCGCTGACCTCGTTCAACAGCAAGCTGCGCACCGAGCAGACCACCGGGACCCTCGAGGCGCTGCTGGCCACGCCGACCTCACCGCGCCTGGTGATCCTGGCCAACGCGACCTACGACGTGCTGCGCGCCGCCCTGTCGGGCGTGCTGATGGTGGTGCTGGCGCTGACGCTGGGCGTGAGGCTGACGACCGACCCGGCGGCCCTGGCGGTCACGGGGCTGGCCCTGCTCGCCCTGATCGGGTTGTTCGGGGCACTGGGGGTGGCCGTGGCCGCCTTCGGCATCGTGTTCAAGCAGGCGGGGGGCCTGATCGGGATGATCACCGCCGGGCTGGCCCTGCTCGGAGGCGTCTACTTCCCCACCGAGGTGTTCCCGACGTGGCTGGCTTGGATCGCCGACGCCCTGCCGTTCACCTGGGGCGTGGACGTCCTGCGCACCGCCCTGATCACCGGCGAGCTGGACACCACCCGCCTGCTGGCCCTGGCCGCCTCTGCCCTGGTGACCCTGCCGCTCAGCCTCTGGCTGTTCAAGCTCGCCGTCGACAAGGCCCGCCGCGACGGCTCGCTGGGCCAGTACTGACGGCCGGGACCCAGGTTGACCGAGATTGACCGAGTTTGACCGAGATTGCGTTCGGGCCCTCCGACCACGAACGGTCCCGTGGGGACGCGACGCAGGTCGACCACCTCGGCGACGTGATCTGAACCTCGGAGGCGCGTCGCTCGCGTCACAGGTCCAGAAGCCTCACGACCTCGATCGCAACGTAGGCCCGCGGTTGGCTGGTCCCCGGGACCTCGTGCAGCACCCCGATCTCGACGAGCTTGTGGACGGCGTTGCTCGCCGCCTGGTACGTCCGGTCGTACCGCGCCGCGACCGCGGGGATGGTGACGTACGGGTAGCCGACGACGTCGTGGGCGACCTGGACCGTGGTCCCGCGCGACCCGCTGTCGCGCACCTGCTCCACGATCCGATCACGCAGATCGTGGAGCGTCTTGATCCTGACGAGCGCCTGTTCGCCGCTGTGGGCCAGGGCACGCGCGACGAACTCGATCCACGCCTGGAAGTCCCCCGTGGCGCGCACGTGCTGGAGCTGCGCGACGTACTCGTCACGACGAGCTTCGAGGTACCCGGAGACGCTCACCAGGTGGTGAGCCAGCGCACCACCCGCGATCAGTTGCAGCACGATCAGCAGCCGCCCCAACCGCCCGTTGCCGTCGTTGTACGGGTGCAGCGTTTCGAACTGGTAGTGCCCCAGCGCACAGCGCACCAGCAGCGGCACGTCCTGGTCGTGGATGTAGCGCTCCCAGTCCGTCAAGCCCTCGCGCAGGCGATCACCGGGAGGTGGCGGGACGAAGTGCGCGTCGATGACCCGGCTGCCCCTGGAGCCGATCCAGTTCTGGTGCCTGCGCACGCTGCCCCGCTCGGCGGAGTCGCCCCGGGTACCGCGGACGAGCAGGTCGTGGAGCTCGTTGACCAGGTTGGTTCCGATGGGTCGAACCTCGAGCCGGGCCAGGCCGTGCTCGGCTGCCAGCACGTAGTTCAGCACCTCGCGGACGTCCTGATCACGAGGATCGCCGACGACCTCGTCGCGCATCAGTTCGGCGAGCTCCGTGTACGTGCCCTCGAGCGCGGAGGTACTGACGGCTTCCCGACGGATGATGGGACGTACGAGCAGCAGCGGGTCGGGCAGCTCGGTAGCGGCGCCGTCGAGCCGTCCCAACGCGAGTTGTGCGTCCAACAGCGCTGCGATCGTGTCCGTGCCGAGCGCGAGCGACCGAGGCAGCGGTGCGGGGACGAACGCCGCGTGCTCGTAGCCCACCCCGTCGCGCGCGTCGGTGACCACGATCGGCTCAAGCCGACCGACGGGCGAGCGCCCGAACACAGCCAGATCCACGTCTCAAGTCCTACACGTTCGGCTTGCAACCTCGGGGTCCGGGTTCAAGACCGGTTGAACGAGCGCACCGAACATGAAAGTATCACGTCAAAAACTTGAAACACAACGATGTCGTCCCGGTCAGATGGTGGGGCTGGGCCGAGGCCCTATCCTGCCCGGGGACACCACCGGGAGGACCATGAGGGCGAACAGATGGATGCGGGGTGCGCGGGGAGGTATCGACCTCGTGGTGCTGGTCGCGGCGTGGGTCGTGCCCTTCCTCCTGCGGTTCGAGTTCAACCTGCCGCCTTCGGGCCAGCGTCAGCTCGTGGTCCTGCTGCCCTACGTGGTGTTCGCCCAGTTCGCGGCCCTGAGCTTCCTCGGGGTGGAGCGCCAGTCCTGGCGCTACATCTCGCTGCGCGAATCCATCCACATCACGCGCGCGATCGCCGTCGTGAGCCTGGTGCTGCTCGCGGCCCGCATCGTGGCCCCGGGCCTGCAGTCGCTCTCGCCGCGCGCCGCCTACCTGGCCACACCTCTGTCCATCATCCTGATGAACGGCGCGCTGGCGGTCGGTGGCCTGCTCGCGGTCCGCGTGATCCGGCGCCTGCAGTCGTCCTACGTCGAGCTGCGTCACGTCGACCGCCCCCACGAGACCTCCCGCGTGCTGCTCATCGGCGCCGGACGCGCCGGCGTCCTGGTGGCTCGCGAGCTGGACGGGCGTCCTGAACTGGGCATCCGCCCGATCGGGTTCGTCGACGACAACCCGCGCAAGCAGGGGACCGAGGTCCACGGCATCCCGGTCATCGGCACCACCGCCGACATCCAGGCGCTGAGCGAGAGCCGCCGGATCGACGAGGCGATCATCACGATCGCCAGCGCCGACGGAGCCACGATCCGGCGCATCACCGCGGCGTGCAAGGACGCCCGGCTGCCGACCAAGATCATCCCCGGCATCTACGAGATCGTCGGCGGCCAGGTCAACCTCGAGCGCATCCGCCCCGTGGCGATCGAGGACCTGCTGGGCCGGGATCCGGTCGAGCTCGACACGACCGGGATCCGGGGTCTGGTCGCCCACGACGTCGTGATGGTCACCGGCGCGGGCGGCTCGATCGGCTCGGAGCTGTGCCGCCAGCTCGCCCGCTTCGACCCCAGGAAGATCGTGCTGGTCGAGCAGGCCGAGAACGCGCTGTGGGCGGTCCACCGCGAGCTTCAGGACGACTTCCCGACGGTCGAGGTGGTGCCCGCCATCGCCGACGTGTGCGACCGCGACCGCATCGACCACCTGCTGCTGGAGCACCGCCCGTCGGTGCTGTTCCACGCGGCCGCGCACAAGCACGTGCCGATGATGGAGTGCAACCCGGGCGAGGCGATCAAGAACAACGTGCTCGGGACCCGCACGGTGGCGGACCTGGCGCTGGCCCGCGGGGTCGAGCGCTTCGTGATGAT
>DASWKO010000178.1:0-2449 GCA_036396595.1 Nitriliruptorales bacterium
AGGCGATCACGATGATGGTCCCGTTCACCATCCAGTCCATCCTGCTCGGGCTGGGCGGCTCGGTGCTCCTGCTCCTGATCGATCCGCTCATGGCCGCGGTCGTCGTCGGCGTCGTCGCCCTGACCTCGCTGTACCCGATCCGCCTGGGGCGACCGATCCACGAGCGATCGCGGAACCTGCAGGACCTGCTCGGTGACCTGTCGACCTACATCGAGCAGCAGATCCACGGGATCGAGGTCGTCAAGGGGCACGGCTCCGAGGCCGTCCAGGTGCGCGAGGGACGCGCCCTCGTGGATCGCATCCGCCACACCGGCATCGGGCTGACCGACCTCCGGGCCGCGTTCCAGACCAGCTTCGGGGTCGGACCGTCGCTGGCCGCGGTCGCGGTGCTCGGGCTCGGAGGTTGGTTCAGCCTGAACGGTCGCCTGACGGCGGGCGAGCTGTTCGCGTTCATCCAGTACCTCGGGATGCTGATGGCTCCGGTCGGGGTCATGGCGACCGTGATGGGGCTGGTCCCCCAGGGTGTCGCGGCCGGGGAGCGGCTCGCCGACGTCCTGGGCACCCAGCCCGAGATCGTGAGCCCCGCGCGCCCGGTCCCACTGCCCCCCGGAGGTCGCGGGCACGTGCGGTTCGAGGGCGTGACCTTCGGCTACCGGCCCGGCGAGCCGGTCCTCGTGGACCTCGACCTCGACATCCAGCCCGGGTCATCGGTCGCGTTGGTGGGGCCCAGCGGCGCCGGCAAGTCGACGCTGGCGCTGCTGATCGCGCGCTTCTACGAGCCGTGGCAGGGACGGGTGATGATCGACGACGTGTCGGTCGACCGGGTCGAGCTGAACGAGCTGCGCCTGGCCGTGGCGATGGTGTTCGAGGACACGGTGGTGCTCAACACGACCGTGCGCCACAACCTGGCGATGGCCCGGCCGACGGCGGCGACGGTCGAGATCGTCCGAGCCGCCGAGCTGGCCCGTGCGGACGGGTTCATCCGTGGGCTGCCCGACGGCTACGACACGCTGCTCGGCGACGAGGGCGTGGGCCTGTCCGGCGGTCAGCGGCAGCGGCTGTCGATCGCGCGCGCGATCCTGCGCGATCCCCGCGTCCTGATCCTCGACGACGCCACCTCCGCCGTCGACCCGACCACCGACGCCGACATCCGCCAGAGCCTGGACGAGGTGATGCGGGACCGCACCACCATCATCGTGGCGCACCGCGTCGAGACCCTGGCGCTGGCCGACCGGGTGCTGTTGCTGGACGGCGGCGGGATCGTGGCCGACGGGACCCACGAGCAGCTCCTGCGCCACGCCGTCTACCGGGAGGCGCTCGCGCTGGACGACGCCGAGGTGGCGCCGTGACGCCTCCGCGCAGGCCACCGATGCGCCGCATCCTGACCGACCTCAGTCCGCACCGGCGCCTCCTGGCACTCGGGACGGTGGCGGCCGCGGTCGCCGCCGCAGCGTCCGCGATCGGCCCGCTCGCGGTCGGGGTGGCCATCGATCGCGGGGTCCTGGACCGCGAGCTGGCGTGGGTGCTGATCGGCGCGGCCTCGTTCTTCGTCGCCGCAGCGGTCCAGCTCGGGGCGACCTGGGCCCAGACCCGGTGGATGGGCCGGTTCGCGCACAACTACATGCGCGACCTGCGACGCGACCTGCTCGAGCACCTCTTCGCGCTCGACCTGGACTTCTTCACGCGCGTCCGCACGGGCCGACTGGTCTCGCGATTGACGTCCGACGTCGACAACCTCCAGCAGTTCGTCGAGCACGGCCTGGCGCTCGTGGGACGCACGGCGTTGCTGATCCTGGCGACGCTGGCGGTGATGCTGGCCAGCTCGTGGGTGCTGACCGTCGTGGTAGTGGTGGCCTTGATGCCGCTGGGGGTCGCCACCGCGTGGTTCCGGCGGCGTGCCTACGTCGCCCAGGTGGACGTCCGCGACCGCATGGCCGACCTGCTGGGCCACGTCAGCGAATCGCTGACCGGCGCCCGGGTGATCCAGGCCTACACCTACGAGGACCCGCGCCGCGAGGCGTTCAGCCGGGTCAACGACGACACCTACGCCGCGAAGGTCGAAACCGTACGGCTCTCATCGCGGTTCTACCTCGTCCTCGAGTTCGTGTCGCCCGCTTCGATCGCAGCCGTCATCGGGGTGGGCGCCTGGCTGGCGGCCGACGGCAGCATCACGGTCGGCACCGTGGTCGCGTTCACCTTGTACGTCGGGCGGCTGTTCGAGCCGATCCAGCAGCTCACCGAGCTCGCGGCCATCATCCAGGCGGCAGCGGCGTCGTACGGGAAGGTGTACGCGTTCCGGGACGAGCGGCCGCTGGTCAGCGACGCTCCCGACGCCGTCGAGTTCGTGCCACGGGCCGGCGAGGTGCTGCTCGATCACGTGTCGTTCCGCTACGACCGTGCCGGCCCGGCTGTGATCCGCGACGTCAGGCTGCACGTCCCGGCGGGCCCG
>DASWKO010000179.1:0-2223 GCA_036396595.1 Nitriliruptorales bacterium
GAACGGTAGCAAGCAGGGCAGCCGCCCGCTCACACGCGAACTCGACCGTGGCAGCCGAGGTGGCGAGCGGGTGAGGGGAGTCGAACCCCCGTCGCCAGCTTGGAAGGCTGGAGCTCTACCGTTGAGCTACACCCGCCGGGACGCGACCGTACCGCCGCGCTGGTCGGGACGGCCGGATTCGAACCGACGACCCCCTGCTCCCAAAGCAGGTGCGCTACCAAGCTGCGCCACGTCCCGTGTGTGCCGCAGCGTACCGGCGCGTCTGCGTCCGCTGACCTTGGGCCTCGTGACTGCACGTGATCTGCTCGTCGTGGATAGCGCCCGCCACACGATCGGTGGGCCGGTCCAGTGGCGGTGACCGTCAGGTCTCCCTCGGCAGCGTGACGTTGAATGTGGCTCCGCCGCCGGCGCGATCCTCGACCCACGCTCTGCCCCCGTGGACGGCGGCGAACTGGGCCACGAGCGAGAGCCCGACGCCCGTGCCTGCCGACGTCGCGTTCTGGCCCCGCGCGAACGGCTGGAAGATGCGTTCCTTGTCCGCATCGGGGACGCCGGGCCCACGATCCTCGACGCTGATCGTCACCACCTCGCGGTTCGCCCGGATCCGGACCGTGACCGGACGATCGGTGGGCGCGTGCTTGCGTGCGTTGCCGATGAGGTTCTCGACGATGCGCTCCACCTGCGAGCCGTCCACCGGCCACAGCAGCTCCTGCGGCGCGTGGAGGTCGACAGCCCCCTCGGGCAGCTCCATCTGCTCGATCACGCGCGTGGTCAGCGCGATCAGGTCGACGTCGTGCCGCTCGGGTTCGACCACCCCGCGCGTGAGCCGATCCAGGTCGAGCAGGTCGGTGAGCAGCCGCTCCAGCCGGTGGCCGTTGCTGACCAGACGCCGTAGCAGATCGCGGACGGCGCCGGGATCGAGCTGGTCCATGTGGTCGACGATCGTCATCGCCAGACCCAGCATGGTCGCCAGCGGCGACCGCAGATCGTGCGAGATCGCGCGCAGGAAGCTCGTCTTGAGCTCGTCGAGCCCGCGCAGCTCGGCCGTGACCCGGTGCTCGCGCTCGAGCGCGTCCCGCAACGCCTGCTCCGTCTGCCGCCGCGGCCCGGCGTCGCGCACGGCCGCGACCACGAAGCGCGTGTCACCGACCGTCACGGGACTGAGGCTGATGTCCACGGGGACGAGGCGCCCCGAGCGGTGGCGGAGCTCGATCCCGAGACCCGAGCCCATCGACCGTGGTGCCGGGTCCTGGACGTAGGTCTCCCGCAGCCCCCCGTGGTGCTCCCGCCGGTCGTGTGGGACGAGTTCGTCGACGTTGCGGCCGACGAGCTCGTCAGGCCCGTGACCCGAGAGGGCCTCGATCCGCTGGGTCGCGTGGCGGATCGTCCCCTCCGCATCCACGACGAGGATCGCGTCCGGAAGCGCATCCAGCACCACCACCAGCGAGGAACCAGTGGGCAGGCTGCCCGTGAGCTGCGACAGCAACTCGGACGATCCAGGCTCTTCGGTCACGAGGCACCTGCGACGAGGAGGGGCACGCAGGCACCGTACGTCAGCAGCACCAACGCGCCCGTGATCCGGTCAGCGCGAGGATGGCGAGCACGGTCCAGTGCAGGCCGACGGGGATCCCGAGGATCCGTCCGAGCCGCACACTCTCGTTCACGTATCACCTCCGAGCGGGTCGGACGGGGGACGGTGCGGTTCGGGGGGCGCCGCCGTGGCGGCTGGGCGCCGGCGCCAACGACGGCGTGCCGCCCACACGCTGCCCACGACCAGGGCCGCCAGGGCCAGGAGCGGCACGATCGCGACGGCGAGCCAGATCAGCCCGGAGACGAGCGTCTGGAGCGCCGAGACCAGCGTGCGAGCCGCCTGGCGACCGATCTCGGTCGGGCTCCACGGGTTCGCCAGCGGCTTGGCCGCATCCGAAGGCGTGAGCTGCACGGTGACGGTCGCCAGCTCTACGAGTTCGGCCAGAGCGTCACGCTGTGCCTCGAACCGCTCGATCTCACCCCGGGTCTGGGAGATCCGGTCGAACACCGCCAGCAGGTTCTCGGGGCTGGCGCCGGGCTGCGTGCGGACCTCGGTCAGCAGCTCGCGCAGCTCCACCTCCAGGGCACGCAGGTTGGTCAGCCGGGCGTCGAGGTCCAGCGCCTGGCCCGTGACGTCCTCGCTGCCCAGGACCCGCGACCGGACCTCGTGGGCCAGATCCTCGAGCTCGTCGA
>DASWKO010000180.1:0-4825 GCA_036396595.1 Nitriliruptorales bacterium
CGTCATCGTCGACGGCGAGCATCCCGTGGGCGTCCTGACCCGCGCCGACCTGCTGACGTACCTCGCCGGCGAAGCGGAGACGCGATGAGGACCGAGCCCGACCCCACGGCCCACCTCGGGTTCCAGACGCGGGCGATCCACGCGGGGCAGGAGCCCGAGCCGCGGACCGGGTCGGTGACCGTGCCCGTGTTCCAGACCTCCACGTACGTCCAGGACGGGGTCGGCCAGCACCGCGGCTACGAGTACGGACGGACCGGCAACCCCACGCGCGACGCGCTCCAGGATTGCCTCGCCTCGCTCGAGGGCGCGCAGGCCACCGTCGCGTTCGCGTCCGGGCTGTCCGCCGAGGACGCGGTCCTGCGCCTGCTCGACCCGGGCGACCGCGTCCTGGTGGCCAACGACGTCTACGGCGGTACCTGGCGGCTGATGGACCGGGTCCACGCGCGCTACGGCGTGGCGCCCATCGCGTGTGACCTCCAGGATCTCGACGCGACGCGGCAGGCCCTGGCCGATGCAGACGGCGCCGTGAAGATGGTGTGGGCCGAGACGCCGTCCAACCCGCTGTTGAAGATCGTGGACCTGCCGGCGCTCTCCGTCGTGGCCCACGAGTTCGACGCGAGCCTCGTCGCCGACAACACCTTCGCCACCCCCTACCTCCAGCTGCCGCTCGGGCTGGGGGCGGACCTGGTCGTGCACTCCACCACCAAGTACATCGGCGGGCACTCCGACATCGTGGGCGGTGCCGTGTGCTGCGACGAGCAGACCGGGGAGCGGCTGGCCTACCTCCAGAACGCGGTCGGCGCGGTCCCGGGCCCCTGGGACGCATGGCTGACCCTGCGTGGAGCCAAGACGCTGGGCGTGCGCATGGACCGGCACTGCGACAACGCCGAGCGGATCGCGCAGTACCTCGTCGGCCACGACGCGGTGAGCCACGTGCTGTACCCCGGACTGCCCGACCACCCGGGCCACGACATCGCGAGCAGGCAGATGCGCAGGTTCGGGGGGATGATCAGCTTCCGGCTGGCCGCCGGCCGCGGGCACGCCGACCGGGTCGCCGCGGGCACCCGCCTGTTCTTCCTGGCCGAGTCCCTCGGTGGCGTCGAGAGCCTGATCGAGCACCCCGGCGCGATGACCCACGCCAGCGTGGCCGGCACGGAGCTCGAGGTCCCCGACGACCTGCTGCGCATCAGCGTCGGCATCGAGGACGTCGACGACCTGCTGGCCGACCTCGACCACGCCCTGAGAGCCTGACGCGCCGGTACCGTCGGGGCGTTCCGGAGGAGAGGCGGCCGTGAGACGCCAGGTCGCGGTTGCGCTCGTGGTGGCACTGCTGGCGTCGGCGTGTGGCGCGGTCGCCGATACCGCCTCCGGCATCGTCGCGTTCGAGCTGCCCGACATCGAGGCGGTGCCGATCGAGCCCCCGGAACAGACGTTGGTCTACGACGGCGCGGGCAACCAGCTCGCCGTGCTCCGGACCGAGTTCCGCCAGCGCGCCGAGCTCGACGAGATGCCCGAGCACCTGCTCGACGCGGTGGTGGTCGCCGAGGACCGGCGCTTCTGGCTGCACGGGGGGCTGGACGCTCGCGGGATCGTCAGAGCCGCGCTGACCAACGTCGCCGCCGGCGAGGTGGAGCAGGGCGGCTCGACCATCACCCAGCAACTCGTCAAGAACCTCTACATGCCGACGGCCGAGCGCACGCCCCAGAACAAACTGCGCGAGGCGATCCTGACGCGCCAGGTCGAGGAGCAGCGCAGCAAGCCGGAGATTCTGGAGGACTACCTCAACACGGTCTACTTCGGCAACGGCGCGTACGGCGTCCAGGCCGCGGCGCAGACCTACTTCCGCAAGGACGTCGGCGCGCTCGGGCTGGGTGAGGCCGCACTGCTGGCCGCGATCATCCGCTCGCCCGAATCGCTGAACCCGGAGCGCAACACCGAGGCCGCACGCGTCGGGCGCGACGTCGTGCTCGATGCGATGCTGGAGCAGGAGCTGATCGACGAGCGGACCGCCGAGCAGGCCAAGGGCCGCCCGATCGTGGTCGCCGCCCGGCCCCCGACGCCGGACACGGTCGAGCCACGCTGGGTGGACTACGTCGTGCGCTACCTGCTCGACGAGCAGAGCTTCGGCGCTGACGAGGCCGACCGGGCGCAACGCCTGTTCGGGGGGGGCCTGCGGGTCCACACCACCCTGCAGCCCGCCCTGCAGGCCCAGGCGGTCGCGACCGTGCAGCAGTTCCTGCCCGATGCGGAGGATCCGGAGGTGGCGATCGCGTCGGTCGTGCCCCAGACGGGTGAGGTGGTCGCGCTCGTCGGCGGCCGCGACTACGCCGACAGCCAGTTCGACCTTGCCACCCAGGCCCTGCGGCAGCCCGGCTCGACCTTCAAGACGTTCGTGCTGGCCACCGCGGTCACGTCCGGTTGGGACCCCGACGACCGCATCAGCGGCAACCAGGGGGTGTTCCAGACACCCGAGGGCATCCGCTGGACCGTCCGCAACTACGCCCGCGTCAGCTACGGCATGATCACGCTGCGCGAGGCCGTGCGCGCCTCGGTCAACGGCGCGTTCGCCCGCCTGATCCTGGACCTCGGCGTCGGTCGGGTCGTGGCCATGGCCAACGCCATGGGCGTCCGCTCTGCCCTGGAGGAACGCGCCCCGATCGCGCTCGGGTCCGAAGAGGTGACCCCGCTGGACATGGCGGCCGCGTACGCGACGCTCGCCAACCTCGGCGAGCACGTGCCGACCACTCCCATCGACCGCATCGAGTCCGCCGACGGCAGGATCGTCTGGCAGCCCGACGACCGGGCCCGACGCGCCCTGGACCCCTCGGCCGCCTTCGTGGTGACCGACATGCTGCGCACCGCGGTCGAAGCGGGGACCGGGACGGCCGCACGCATCCCCGGCTGGGAGGTCGCTGGCAAGACCGGCACCGTCCAGGACTACAAGGACGCCTGGTTCGTCGGCTACACGCCGGTCCTGGCGACCGCCGTCTGGGTGGGCTACCGGGACGTGCCCCGGCCCCTTCGCAACATCCGCGGCGTCCGGCAGGTGACCGGCGGCTCGATCCCCGCACGCATCTGGCAGGCGTTCGTCTCGGCGGCCCTCCAGGGCGTCGAGCCGGTCAGCTTCTCGCTGCCGGACCAGTTCTACGAGGTGGTCGAGATCGACCCCGTGACGGGGCTGCGGGCGGCCCCGTGGTGCCCCGGCGAGGTGGAGGCAATGCCTCGCATCCTCGTGCCCCGGGAGACCTGTCCGTCGCCGCAGCCGGCGCCCCCACCGCCACCCTCGCCCCCAGGACGCCAGCCCCAGCCGGCCGACTGTCCGAGCGATCCGGAGAACGGCTCGCCGGCGCCCGCACCGACCTCCCGGCCCGAGGGCTGTCCAGAGCCGACCGAGCCGGTCCCGGGCCCGGGTGGCGCCGACCCCTCCCCCGAACCCGAACCCGAACCTGAACCCGAAGCCGAAGCCGAAGCCCAGTAGGCCGGGCGCGCCGTAGCCTGCGCGCGATCCGAACGACGGGGGCATCCCACCGTGCGCGCGCTGCTGGTGTTCAACCCGAACGCCACCACCACCACCGACCACGTCCGCGACGTGGTCACCTCGGCGCTGGCATCGCAGGTGGAGCTCGACGTCCAGGCGACCAAGCAGCGCGGACACGCCATCCACCTGGCGGCCGGCGCGGTCCACGAGGGCGTGGACGCCGTGTTCGCGCTGGGCGGCGACGGGACCGCCAACGAGGTGATCCAG
Source organism: Nitriliruptorales bacterium (assembly GCA_036396595.1). Classification (GTDB taxonomy): domain Bacteria; phylum Actinomycetota; class Nitriliruptoria; order Nitriliruptorales; family Nitriliruptoraceae; genus DASWKO01. The sequence goes on from DASWKO010000180.1 coordinate 3,746, forward strand.
GGTCTGGCCGGCACGCAGGTGGCCATGGCCCACATCCCCGGCGGGGGCACCAACGTGTTCGCCCGCACGCTCGGCCTGCCCAACGACACGGTGGCCGCGACATCGGTACTGCTGGATCGCCTGCGGACGGGCCAGCGGCGCCGGATCTCGCTCGGACGTGCGGGCGGGCGCTACTTCGCGTTCCAGGCCGGCTTCGGGTTCGACGCCGCGGTCGTGCGCCTGGTCGAGCGGCGACCACGCCTGAAGCGCCGGCTACGCCAGCTCGCGTTCGTCGAGTGCGCGTTCGAGCAGTGGTTGCGGTCGCTGGACGAGCGCGGCGACCTGCACGTGCGTCTGGACGACGGCACCGACGTCGGGCCGTACCGGGTGACCATCGTCGGCAACACCGACCCCTATACGTTCCTCGGGCCGCGCCCGATGCGCGTGACGCCGCAGGCGTCGTACGACACCGGCCTGGACCTGGTGGGGGTCCGGCCCGTGAGCACCGCCGGGATCCTGGCGATCGCGCTGCGCGTGTTCACCACGGCAGGTCACGTCCGCGACCGCAACGTCGACCACTGGCACGACCTGTCCGGGCTCACGCTGCACAGCCCGCACCCTCAGCCGCTCATGGTGGATGGCGACTTCGCCGGCGAGCACCACGAGGTGCGCCTCGACGCCGTCCGCGACGCCCTCACGGTGCTTGCCTGAGTTCACGTACCCACGGGACGAACGCGCGTCGTGCGCGCACGTTGTCCGTCCGTGTGCGAACATCTGCAAGCAACCCTTGTCGGGGACAACCGTCCCCGTTACAGTGGCGCCAGACTTCGTGAAACACGTCACAAAGTGACGTTCACGGCTACGGGAGCCGGTGCCCACGCCCGCACAGCGGACCGTTACGGCACCACCAACCGACTGAGAACCCGCGACCCCCGGAGACCGCGATGGACTGGCGCGCCACAGCCGCCTGCAACGACGAGGACCCCGAACTCTTCTTCCCGATCGGCACGACCGGCCCCGCGGTCGAGCAGGCCATCGTCGCCAAGCGCATCTGCGCCGTGTGCGACGTCCGGGAGCAGTGCCTCGAGTACGCGGTCGAGA
>DASWKO010000181.1:0-1717 GCA_036396595.1 Nitriliruptorales bacterium
CCCTCCCCCCCCCCCCCCCCCCCGGGAGGACTTCCCTTCCGGGGGGGTTCGACGTGATCTTCTGCCGGAACGTGCTGATCTACCTCACCGCGGAAGCGGTGGCCGAGGTCGTGGGGCGGCTGACCGTGGCGCTGGCACCCGGCGGCTGGTTGCTGACCGCGTCCACCGACCCGCACCTGTCGGCCACGCGCGCGCTCGACACCATCGTCACACCCGAGGGTGTGGCCTATCGCCGTGCGACCCGACCGTCTGGGTCCCCGTCGCGGACACGGGAACCCTTCGACCGCTCGGCCGCTGCCCGGCCGGCGCGGGGACCAGCCCGAACCCCGGCGGCTTCCACCGGAGCGCGAGCCGAGCGTCCCCCCGCGGCGGCCGTCGGTGCGACGTCCTGGCCGCGCAGCGTGGTCCCACCGGATCGCCCGACGGACGCCGAGTCGGCGTACCGGCGCGCGATCGCGTGTCTGGAGGAAGGCCGGTGGGGGGACGCGGCACGCGCCGCGAGGAACGCGCTGTACCTCGAGCCCGAGCTGGTGGTGGCGCACGTCGCGCTCGGACGTGCGCGGCTCCACCTGGGGGACCTGGCAGGGACCGCGCGGGCGTGGCGCCACGCCCGTGTCGCGCTGGAGCGGTCGGACGCTGAGGCGCCGGTCACGCTGGCTGGCGGTACGTCGGCAGGCCGGCTCCTGGCAGAGCTGGCGGTGCTGACCCAACGATCCCCGGTGGCCTCGTGAGCCTCGAGCGGGAACGGGCTGCCCCGCGAACCCCGGACGAGATCCTTCGGGAGCGGGCCCGGTCGCTGGCGCGGACCGCACGTCCGGAGCGCGAGGACCTGATCGAGGCCGTTGGCTTCACGGTCTCGGGACAGCGGTACGCGGCCCCGCTGCGCGACGTGGTCGAGGTCGTTGCTGGGTCGCCGCTGGCGCGTGTCCCGCACGCGCCCGCATCACTGCTCGGACTCGCCACGGTCCGCGGCTCGCTCCTGGCGGTGTTCGCGCTCGGCGGACCGGATCCCGACCGCGCCAGACCGGCCTGGATGCTGGTGCTCGGCGAGGGTGCGGGCCAGCTCGCGATCGCGGCTGACGAACTCACCGGCGCCGACCGCCTCGACCCGCGAGAGCTGCTCACGGCGGACGTGGCCGACCTGGACGCGGCACCCGTGACCGCGGTCACACGCGACGGCGTGGGTCTGCTGGACGTGGACGCGCTGCTCGCCCTGGACCGCTTCGCCGTCGAGAACCCCACCCCCTGGGACCCAGGATCGGAACATCCATGACATCGTTGACCGTCAGCCGGCAGGTCGCCGTGGGCTTCGTGGTGTCGCTGGTCGCGACGCTGCTCCTGGTCGTCGTGGCCACCGTCAGCCTCGACCAGGTGTCGTCGGCGAAGGATCTGGTCATCGAGCGTGACCTGAGGCTCGTGGTGGACGCTCACCGGCTCGAGGCCAACCTCGCCGATGGGGCGATGCACGTCCGCGGCTACCTGCTCACGGGTGCGTCGACCGAGCAGGCCGAGGTCGAGGCCAGCCGGGGGCTGTTCGACCTGATCGTGGCCGACCTCGAGGACGGCGTCCACAGCGACCTCGGCCGGCGGTTGCTGGACCGGATCGTGGCTGCCGGGGCCGTCTACCGCGATGCGAGCGACGAGGGCATGGCGCTGCGCCGGACCGGTGCCGGGTCCGACGCCATCGAGACCGCGGCGGCGACCCGCCTGTTCCCGG
>DASWKO010000182.1:0-7282 GCA_036396595.1 Nitriliruptorales bacterium
GTCTTGCCCGCGCCGTTGGGCCCGAGCAGCCCGACGACCTGGCCCTCGGGGACCTCGAGGTCGATGCCCGCGAGCGCCTCGGTCGTCCCGAAGCGCTTGACGAGTCCGGTCACCTCGACGCTGGCGGTCACGTGCGTCCCTCCAACGGTTGGGCGATCGGTGCAAGGTTCGGGGCGCCGGACCCTACCGGGGTCGAGCCCCCGAGAGGTCGACAGCGCGCCGCTCGCGGCCACGACTACGCTGGCCCGGACGCTGACCACGCTGCAGCAGCCGAGGGGGCAGGACGTGCGCGACGGCCCGGACGACGCGGACGTGCCGCGCAGGCCCGAGAGCGGTGCTCCGGTGCCGCCACCCCCACCGGTCGGCGGCGACGCACCGGAGCCATCCGTGCCTGCGGGCACCAGAGTCGACCTGCGCCCCATGAAGCTCGGCGAGATGGTCGACGCCAGCATCAAGCTGTACCAGGCCAACTTCGCCACGCTCGCCGGCATCACCGCCGTCATCATCGTGCCCTGGACGCTGCTCATCTACGCCATCGATCAGAGCGACTCGATCGTCGCGGCCGTCGTCGCATTCAGTGGCGGGTTCGCGATCAGCCCCATCGTGTCGGGCGCCGTGGCGTGGGCTGCGGCCGAGCTGTACCTGGGTCGCGACCCCGGGGTCGGCCAGACCTACAGCCACGTGGGCAGGCGCCTGGGGGCGGTCGTCGCCGTCGCACTGCTCACCGGGCTCGCGATCATGCTCGGGTTCATCCTGTTGATCGTCCCCGGGCTGATCCTCATGGCCCGGCTGTTCGCGGCGACCGTTGCCGTGGTGATCGAAGACCGGGGTGCGACCGACGCGATCCGGCGCTCGGCCGATCTGGTCAAGGGCACCACGGGCCGCGTGCTCGGCTACCTGATCGTCATGGGGATCCTCGTCGCCATCGCCACCGGCATCCTCGGGGCGATCGGCAGCGCCGTGGGCGACGCGGGCAACCTCGCGCTCCAGGTCATCGCCAGCGTGCTGTTCATGCCGCTCAGCGCGGTGTTCGGCGTGCTGCTGTACTTCGACCTGCGCATCCGCAAGGAGGGGTTCGACCTCGAGGTGATGGCGCGAGAGCTCACCGGCTCGCAGTGACCCCGGCTGCCCGGCTCCCCACGCGACGCTGGCCGCCCGTCCTGGCGGCCGCCATCTGCCTGGGCGGCGCGGCCGCGGTGGCGTGGGCGCAGGCCGCCCCGGACGCGCTGGCCCCACTGGACCGCCCCGCCATCCAGGACGCGCTGGCGTCGGCCTACGACGACATCGATGCCCGGCCGTCGGCGCGCGAGCGCATCCTGCGCTTCATCGGCGACCTGCTGCTGCGGGCGTTCGGCGCGGCGTTCGGGCGCGACGACGGCCTCGGGCTCCTGCTCGCCGTCGCCGCACTGGCGCTCCTGACCGTCGCGGCCTGGTGGCTGTACCGGCGGCTGGGGCTGGTCGCGGCTCCGACCGCAGCGGGGGCGGCGGGCACGGCGCCGGACCGGCGGATCGACTGGAACCACCGAGCCCAGGAGGCCCGGGCACGCGGGGACCTCGAGACCGCCGTCCGCGCCGGCTGGCGATACCTGCTCCAAGTGCTGGACGATCGCGGGGTGCTCCGCGAGGCACCGTCGCTCACGGCCACGGAGACGGCCGAGGCGACGCAGCGCGCAGACCCAGGGCTGGGCCCGGCCGTCGCGGCGGCAGCCGACGCGTTCGAGCACGTCGTGTTCGCCGACGAGCCCGCCACCGCGGGCCACGATGACCGCGTCCGGCAGGCGGCGCAGCAGGTGGAGCGACGGTGACCGGACGCGGTGGGCTGCTCACGCCCCGACGGCTCTGGCTGGCCGCCGTGGTGCTGCTCGGCGTCGCCGCCGCGCTCGCAATGTCCCGGCCCTCCGGCTCGATCGCGGAGGACGGGCCTCAAGGGACGCTCGCGCTGCAGCGGTTCCTCGGCGAGCTGGGTGCCGACGGTTCCGGTTCCGCCACCCCACCTGCTCGCGGCACGTTCGTCCTGCTCGCCGACGTGCGCAGCCCCGAGGATGTCGACGAGCTGCTCGCGTGGGCCGGGCAGGGCAACCGGCTGGTCGTGACCAGCTCGACCGCGACCGCCCAGCGCCTCGACGTGCAGCCCACCGGGCGCGTCGGCGGCAGCGTGCTCGGCACCACGCCGGTGTCGGGGACGTGCCCGATGCTGGACGGCGTCGGCGACGTCTCCGTCCGCGTCACGGACCGGCGCCTGGAGGGCCCGATCGACCAACCGAGCTGCCTCGGGTCCCCCCCGTACCTCCTGGAGCTCGCGCACGGAGCCGGCGAGGTCATCGTCCTCGGTGGCCGCAGCCCGCTCACGAACGAGCTGCTGGACCAGGCGGACAACGCGGCCTTCGCCGTGCGCGTGCTGCGGGGCGCGCGGGACGGCCCGGTGCGGTTCGGACCACCGCTGCCACCATCGTCCACCGGCCGCGGGCTGTGGGCCACGCTGCCCCCGTCGGGACGAGCCGCACTCGTCGGGCTGGCCGTCGCCGCGTTCCTGCTGGCCCTCGCGCGCGGACGGCGACTCGGTCCGCCGCCGGTCGAGGCGGTCCCCTCCCCCCTGCCCCAGCGCGAGCTGGTGGATGCAACCGCACGCCTGCTGCAGGCATCTGGCGATCACGGGTACATCGTGGCGGTGCTCCAGCGCACCACGGAGGACCGGCTGCGGCACCGGCTCGGGCTGCCCCCGGGTATCGAGACCCCTACGGTGGCGCGGGTCGCGGCGGACGCCACCGGTCTGGACGCGGCGACCATCGAGCGCCACCTGCGCGACCGCACGCCACGAGGGCCCGAGGAGACCGCGCGCCTCGCCCGCGATCTCGAAGCTCTTGTCCAGGCCACCACCACCGCCCAGCCCACCACCGCCCAGCCCACCGACGATCGGCAGACCCTGTGAGCGACCCCATCGACGCGCTGCGCCGCGTGCGCGATTCCGTCTCGCGGGTCGTGGTGGGCCAGGACCCCGTCATCTGGGGGCTGCTGGCGGCCCTCATGGCGCGCGGACACGTGCTCCTCGAAGGGGTCCCGGGCACCGCGAAGACGCTCATGGTCAAGGCGCTGGCCGCCAGCCTCGATCTGGACTTCGCACGCGTGCAGTTCACACCCGACCTCATGCCGTCGGACGTGACCGGGAACCTGATCTACGTCTCGCGCGGGTCCACGTTCCGGTTCCGTCCGGGGCCGGTGTTCACCAACCTCCTCCTGGCCGACGAGATCAACCGGACGCCCCCGAAGACCCAGGCGGCGCTGCTGGAGGCGATGGAGGAACGTCAGGTCTCGCTCGAGGGACAGGCCCACCCGCTGCCGGTCCCCTTCCTGGTGGTCGCCACGCAGAACCCCATCGAGTTCGAGGGCACCTACCCGCTGCCCGAGGCCCAGCTCGACCGGTTCCTGCTGACGCTGCGCGTGAGCTACCCGACCAACGAGGACGAGAAGACCATCCTGCGGATGCACGATCAGGGCCTGGATCCGCACGATCTGTCAGCGCTCGAGCCGGTCGCCTCGACGGACGACCTGGCGGCCGCGACCGAGGTCGCGACGGCCGTCACCGTCAGCGACGACCTGCTGACCTACCTCACCGCGCTCGCGGAGGCGACGCGGACCTCGCCATCGCTGAGCCTGGGAGTCAGCCCACGCGGCAACGCCATGCTGCTGCACGCCGTCAAGGCCTGGGCAGCGATCCAGGGCCGCGACTACGCGACCCCTGACGACGTCAAGGCGATGATCGCGCCCGCCTGGCGCCACCGCGTGATGGTCCGCCCCGAGAACGAGCTCGAGGGGACCACCGCCGACGCCGTGCTGCAGGCCATCGTCGCACGCACGCCCGTACCGAGGTGAGCGACCGACCGGTCCCGGCCGGCCGGGACGACCTGCTCGGGCCGCGCATCCCGATCTTCCTCACGCCGCGCGCAGCCGCGGTGGCGGCGGGCGCCGCCTTCGTACCGGCGCTCGTGCCCGCACCCGCGTGGGCGGTGCTCACGGCCGCGCTGCTCGCGGTGGCCGGCCTCGCGATCGCCGACGTGCTCACCGGCACCGACCCGCTCGCGCTGGCGGTGACGCGTGCGATCCCCGAGGTCGGAGTGGTCGGGCGCACGGACGAGGTCGGGCTCAGCGTCACCAACCCCACGGGCCGGCGGCTCGTGATCGGCGTCCACGACGCGTCCGCCCCCTCGCTGGAGCGATCGCCGCGGCGCCACCACGAGGTCGTGCTGCCACCGCACGGGACCAGGTCGCTGCAATCCGTGATCACACCGACCCGGCGAGGGCGTCGAGCGGTCGGCCCGCTCACGGTCCGGGTCGCGGGGCCGCTCGGAGTCGCGGGGCGACAACGGACCTGGGCACGCCCCGGCACGGTCAAGGTCCACCCGAACCTGCCGGGTCGGCGGGCTGCCCTGGCGAGCCTCCGGAACGCCCAGCGCCAGCCGGTCGGGTCGCGCACGACGCGCCTGCGGGGTCACGGCACGACCTTCGACAGCCTGCGCGAGTACCACCCGGACGACCCCTACCGGCAGATCAACTGGCTGGCGACCGCGCGGGTGGGATCTCCCATCACCACCGTGTTCACCGAGGAACGCAACCAGCAGGTCGTCATCCTGCTCGATTCGAGCCGGGTTTGTGCCGGGTCGGTCGGGGGTGTCCCCCGCGTCGAGTGGAGCATCGACGCGGCCGTGGCCCTCGCGGACGTCGCGGCGCGGTTCAACGACCACGTCGGCGTGGCCACGTTCGACGACCACCTGCGCTCGTACGTGGCACCGCGCCCGGGCCGCCGCCAGGCGGCGCGGGTCCTGGACGCGATCTTCGACGTCGAGCCGAGCCTGCGGGCACCGGCGTACCGGTCGGCGTTCGCGTCACTGCTGGCCCGACACCGCCGCCGATCCCTGCTGGTGCTCCTGACCGACCTGGTCGACGACGCCGCGATGGCCCCCCTGATCCAGGCGTTGCCGGTCCTGCTCGGCCGCCACCTGGTCACGGTCGCCGCGGTCCGCGACGGGGACGTCGAGCGTCAGGCCAGGGCGCTGCCCGACCAGCCGGAGCAGGTGTACGCCAAGACCGCAGCGGCTGCCGTCCTCGAGGCCCGCCAGGCGTCCGCCCGGCGGCTGCGCCGGCTGGGAGCCCACGTCGTCGACGAGCCTCCCACCCGCCTGGCCGCCGCCCTGGCCGAGGACTACATCGCGATCAAGCGGGCCGGGTCCCTGTGACGGCGCCAGTGGGCTCATCACGCTCCCGGGACGCGGGCGCGACCAGCACGAACCACGCGTAGGCAGCGGCGACGCCAGCACCCCCCACGATCTCGGCCACCGGGACACCGGTCACGCCGGTGAGCAGCCCTTCGATCGCACCAGCGAGCGCGAACGCCGGGACCACGCCGACCACGACCAGCGCGGCGTCGCGTCCAGCCAGCGCCAGGGCCTGCTTGCGCGTGCGGTCGCCCGGCTCGATCACCGACCAGCCCATCCGCAGCCCGGCGCCGGCGGCGATCGCGATGGCCAGCAACTCCAGGAAGCCGTGCGGCAGGACGAGCGAGAAGAACCGCTGGCCCCCTCCGACCGCGACGGCCGTGCCGGCCAGCCCTCCGATGAGGACGCCGTTGGTCACCAGCACCCACACCGTGCCCAGACCCAGCGTGATGCCCAACGCGAACGCCAGCATCGCCACCCGCACGTTGTTCAGGAAGATCGCGGTCGACAGGCCGGCCGAGGGATCGCGCAGCGACCCGCCCTGCTCGGCCAGTGTGGACACGTACCCGGGCACCAGACCGGCCTGTGCCTCGGGCGACGCCCACGCCCACATCCCGACCGCCACGCACGTGCCGAGCAGCAGCAGGCCGGCGACGGCCACGTGCAGCCGCGTCCGGCCCAACGCGCCCCGGTAGCGCTCCCCGAAGGTGGCGAGCAGGCCACGGACGGTCCGGGGACGACTGCCGTAGATGGCGCCGTGGGCGGTCGCGACGACGTGGCTCAGGTACCGTTCCAGCTCCCGGTCGTGCGACCGCGTCCGCAGCTCCGCAAGGTGCGCGGATGTCAGGAGGTACAGGCGCACCACCTCGTCGATGCGCTCCCCGCCCTGGCGGGCGAGGGCCTTGGGACCGCGGGCGGTCGCCGCCTCGAGCCGCTGCCACGACTGGCGGTGTGCTCGGATCAGTCCATCGACGTCCACAGGGGGAGCCTACGAGCCGCGACGGTCACACCGTGATCACGCCCGAGGCGGTGCCGCTGCACCTGGACACCGCGACGGCGGGCAGCCGCCTGCTCGCGGGGACGATCGATGCGATCGTGATCATGGTCGTGCTGCTCGTCGCGGCACTCGCGCTGGGGCTGTTCAACTCGCTGAGCGGGACCGGGGCGTGGGTGCTGGGCTCCCTGGCGGTCCTGTTCTCGATCTTCGGCTACTTCGCCGTGCTCGAGATGTTGTGGGACGGGCGCACGGTCGGCAAGCGTGCCCTCGGCCTGCGGGTCGTGACGACCGAGGGCGCCCCGGCGTCCGCGACCGCCGTGCTGACACGCAACCTGGTCCGGATCGTCGACATGCTCCCGGGGCTGCCCTTGGTGGGCACGGTCGCGATCCTGGCCACCGCTGCCGACCAGCGGCTGGGCGACCTGGCCGCCGGGACGCTCGTGGTCCGCGACGCCGCTGCACCGGCCCCGGCGGCTCCTGCGCCGAGGATGCCGCCACCGGCCTGGACCGAGACGTTGGACCTGGGCGCGCTGACCGAGGCCGATCGGCAGCTCCTGCGCTCCTACCTCTCGCGGCGTGGCGAGCTCACGGCGCAGGCCCGGACCAGGCTGTCGCGCTCCGTGGCCGGACGGCTGCGTGCGCGCGTCCACGGCCTGCCCGGGGTCGATGACGACGACCTCATCGACGGCATCGCACGTCGCCTGCGGTCGCTCTGAACGGCGGCAGGTCTCAACCGTCGGGCGCGGCGCCGGGCGCGGTGCCGAAGGCGCCGGCGGCGGCCAGCTCGTCGATCCGCGACGCGTCGTAGCCCAGCAGGTCACCCAGGATCTGGCCGGCGTGCTCGTTGCGTGCAGGGGCCCGGCGGTAGCCGTACCGGTCCGCCCCGGGCGGCCCGACGCGCACGGGGCTGGCGAGCTGCTTCACGTTCCCGAAGAGCGGGTGGTCGGTCTGCACCAGCAGGTCGCGCGCCGCCAGATGCGGCTCCTGCATCGCCTCGGCGACCGTGTTGACCGGGCCGCTCGGCACGCCGTGCCGGCCGAGCACCAGCAGCCACTCGGCCGACGGACGCGTCGCG
>DASWKO010000183.1:0-4223 GCA_036396595.1 Nitriliruptorales bacterium
GACGTCGAGGTCGAGGTCGAGTTCCAGCCGCGGTTCGACTACGGGCGCGCCCACACCGCCATCCAACGCACTCCGGCCGGCGTCGTGGGCAATGCGGGAGCCGAGCACGTCGAGCTGGTCGCGCCGTGGCTCGACCCGCGGATCACCACGCACGAGGACGGCAACGGCGACGTCGCACGTGCGACCTTCCGGCTGCGAGGCGGGCAGCAGCGCTGGTTCCGGCTGCGGACCACCGGAGCGGACCGCGGACCGCACCGGCACCTCGGCGAGGCCGACCTGCTGGACCTGACCGTGCGGACCTGGGGCCGGTGGGCCGGGATGATCGACTACGACGGTCCGTGGCGCGAGATGGTGGTGCGGTCCGCGCTGGTGCTCAAGGGGCTCGTGTACGAGCCGACGGGCGCGCTGGTCGCCGCGCCGACGACGTCGCTGCCGGAGCACGTGGGTGGGGAGCGCAACTGGGACTACCGCTACGCATGGATCCGTGACTCGGCCTACGTCCTCGAGACGTTCCTGCGCATCGGGCACAGCCGCGAGGCCGAGACCTTCATCCGGTGGCTGTCGGAGCTGCTGAGCCGGATCGGTGGCGCGCACTCGCTGCGGCCCCTGTACCGGGTCACGGGCGAGGAGAACCTCACCGAGTTCGAGCTCGGCCACCTGTCGGGATACCGGGACTCGCGGCCCGTACGCATCGGCAACGGCGCAGCCAACCAGCTCCAGCTCGACATCTACGGGGCGGCCATGCAACTCGGGTACCTCACCGAGCAGCTCGGCGGCGAGGTGCCGTCCGCCGGCTGGCCCACCATCGTCGAGATGGTCGAGACCGTCGCCGTGCGTTGGCAGGAACCCGACGCCGGGTTGTGGGAGATCCGCAGCGCCCCCAAGCACCACGTGTTCAGCAAGTTCCAGTGCTGGCTGGCGATCGACCGAGCGATCCGGGTCGGGACGGGGCTCGGCCTGCAGGCGCCGTACGACCGCTGGCAGCAGGTCGCCGACGAGATCCAGCGGCGGACCCTGCGCGAGGGCTACGACCGGGAGGTGGGCGGTTTCACCCAGAGCTTCGGCAGTCAGGACGTGGACGCGTCGATCCTGCTGCTGCCGCTGCGCGGGTTCGTCCCCGCGCGCGACCACCGCGTCCGGGGCACGGTCGAGGCCATCCGGCGCGAGTTGGAGGTCGCCGACGGACTGCTGCTGCGCTACCGGACCGCGGACGGGCTGCGGGGCGACGAGGGCGCGTTCCTGATGTGCTCGTTCTGGCTGGTCGAGTTGCTGGCCCGCATGGGCGACCTGGACGAGGCGGTGCGGCTGTTCGAGCGCTTGCTGTCGCTGGCCGGTCCGTTGGGGTTGTACGCCGAGGAGCTGGACCCGCAGACCTACGAGCACCTCGGCAACTTCCCCCAGGGGTTCACGCACATGGGTCTCATCGGCGCAGCGACCGCGATCCACGAAGAGCTGGCTCGACCGCGAGGAGCTTGACGTCGGCCGGTTCCCGCCGACGGGGGGTAGGGGAGGCAAGGAGCCAACATGGCACGTGAGGATCTGACGGGGCGTGCTGCGCGCGTGCTGGCGCAGGTCGAGCGCCCGCTACGGGCGTCACCCTGGAAGCGCTGGGCCGCAGGCGGCTTCGGGCTGCTGGTGGCCGTGGCACTGCACGCCAGCACCAAGGATCCCGGCTGGGCGTGGCTGGGGGCCGTGCCAGCCGTACTCGGCGGTGTCACGGGCGGTGCCGTCTACGGGCTCGCGGCGGCCGCGACCGCCGGCGTCGCCCACGGGGCCGTCGACCTGGCTCAGGACGGGCTGCCGGTCGTGGGCGTGCTGGTCCGCGCCGTGGGGTTCGCCGGCCTCGGCCTGGTCGGCGCGGTGATCGCACGCGTCGAGCAGCAGCGCGACCTGGCCATGCTCCGCAGCGCCACCGAGGACCCCGTCACGGGTCTGCTGAACGTCCGGGCGTTCTACGACGGCCTGGGGCGGCTCCGGCGCGAGGGCGCGGACTTCGCGGTGCTGCTGGCCAACGTCGCGGGGATGGGCGAGCTGAACGAGCGCTACGGCCACCCCATGGGCACAGAGGCGCTGTGCGCGCTCGGGCACGCGCTGCGTCGCTCGGTCAAGAGCGGCGATCTCGTGGCACGGCTGGGCAGCGACGAGGTCGCGATCGCGCTGGTGGGAGCCGACCGGCTCGGCGCCGTGGCGGCCGCACGGCGCCTCGCCGACCTGCTGGCCGAAGAGGAGCTGCACCTGCCCGACGGGACCCGGCTCGACGTCCACGCCTACTTCGGGATCGCGACCTTCCCGACCGATGCAGCCGACGAGGTCGACCTGCTCCGCGCCGCCGAACACGCGATGACCGAGGCCAAGCGCGCCGGCCCCGACGAGGTCGCCTTCACCCCCGCCTGAGATCGTCTCGTATCAGTCCAGGACGACCAGGAGACGCCCGCACTCGGGACACCGGGTCAGCGGTGGACCCTGGCGCAGCTCGGTGACCTCGACCCGCGGCAGGTCCATCCGGCAGCCGGTGCACATCCCGTGGTCGAGCTTGCCGACGGCCAGGCCGCGCTGCTTCAGGGTCTCGGCGTCGTACCGGCTGAGCAGGTCGTCGGGGACGCGCACGCGCACGGCGTCGCGGACCACCTCGGCCTCGGCCAGCTCGGCGAGCAGGTCCTGCGCGGCACGGTCACGGGCGGCCTCGCGCTCAGCGACCGCCCGCTGCAGCTCGGCGCTCGTGGCGGCCAGCGCGTCCAGCCCACCCTGGATGCGCTCGGCTTCCTCCATGACCTCGAGCAGCGCGTCCTCGTGATCGCGGATGCGTCGGTCGGTGGACTCCACCTCGGCGCGCAGGCCCTGCAGCTCGCGCGGGTTGGTGACCTCGCCGCCGTACAGCTTCTGGGCCTCGGCTGCCCTGCGCTCCTCGAGCAACGAGATCTCGTCCTCGAGCTTCTTGACCTTCGGCTGCACCAGGTCGATCTCGACCCGGCTGTCCGCGTGCTCCGCCTCGACCTGGTCGACCTTGGCCTGCGCCTCATCGAGCTCCTGCTGCTCCTCGAGGTGGTCAAGCTTGTGCCGGGCCCGCCTGACCACCTGGTCGGCGTCCTGCAGCTCCAGCAGCGCCACGAGCTGCTCGCGGGAGTGGTCGTCGGGCACGCGCACCTCGCTCGATCGGATGCCCGGCGTCACCGGGCCCACGGGGTCGTATCGACCCTGGACGCTACCAACTCGGCCTCGAGGCCTTCGGCGCGGGCGCCCTCGCGGAGGCGCTCGATCCACACGGGCATCGCCGCCTGCTCGGTGGCGTGGTGACCGGCGTCGATCAGGGCCAGGCCCAGCGTCAACGCGTCGAGCGTGACGTGGTGACGCAGGTCCCCCGTGATGTAGACGTCGGCCCCGGACCCGATCGCCGCCCCGATCAGGGAGTCGCCGGCTCCACCGACGGTGGCGACGGTGCGGACGAGACGCTCCGGGTTGCCCGCGTAGCGCAGATGCGGGGCGGGCAGCTCGTCACGGACCCTGGCCGCCAGCGCCCGCAGCGTGAGCGGCTGCGGCAGCGTGCCGACCCGTCCGAGCCCGACCTCCGCACCGCTGAGGGTAGGGAACAGGTCGTAGGCGACCTCCTCGTACGGGTGCGCCGCCACCATGGCCCGGACGACGGCTCCCGCGCGCGACCGCGGGACGATCACCTCCAGCCGCTGCTCCTCCTCGTGGCTCACCTCGCCGACCGAGCCGGTGTAGGGATCGGTGCCCTCCAGCGGCCGGAACGTGCCCGTCCCCCCCACGCGGAACGAGCAGCGGTCGTAGTTGCCGATGTGGCCGGCACCGGCGTCCCACATCGCGGTCATCACGGCGTCCAGCGCCTCGGTCGGGACGTGGACGGCCAGCTTGGCCTCACCGCCGTCGCGGAGCTCGGTGATCAGCGGGCGAACGTCGTGGAGGTCCAGGGTCTGCACGACCGGATCGGAGGTGCCCGCGCCATCGGCGGCCACGTCGAGGTTCGTGTGCGCAGCGGCCACCGCCACGTCCGCACGCGCGGCAGCCAGGGCGATCGCACCGGAGGCGGTCTGCGACGTCAGCCGTTGCAGCGGCCGGAACAGCAGCGGGTGGTGGGCGAGCACCAGCGTCGGCGGCCCGTCAGCCGCTTCGGTCACGACCGCCCGCGTCACGTCCAGGGTCACCAGCACGCGCTCCACCGCCCAGGCCGGGTCGCCGACGTGCAGGCCGACCTGATCCCAGTC
>DASWKO010000184.1:0-11038 GCA_036396595.1 Nitriliruptorales bacterium
CCCACGTTCTCTTGGTTCTCATGATCGGACCCCTCCTCCGGGTATTCAGGCTCACGCGTGGCCGGTGCGATGGGTGCAGCCCGGCGACTCCGCGCCTTCTCACACTGCTACCTCGGTACCGCACGGTGCGGTCGAGGTCGTCGGTGTGGACGTACGACCTTGGTCGTAACTTGGAAAACGTTTTCTAGCACGTCCTGTGACGAGCAGCAAGGCAGCCGTCAGGCGCCGGGACGAGCCGCGCCGGCCGCGAGCAGCAGCTCCTCGACCTGCTCGAGCGCCGGCATCGAGGGCTCGGCCCCCGCGACCTGGACCGCGCAGGCCCCGACCGCGTTCGCGAACCGCAGGGCCTGGTCGGGTGCGCGGCCCTGCAACGTGGCCACCGTGAAGCCTGCCACGAACGCGTCACCGGCACCGGTCGGGTCGACCGTCGTCACGCGGTGGGCGTCCACGCTGGCCGTGGTGCCGTCGTGATACAGCGCGCCCCGCGCCCCCAGCGTCACCACGACGGGACAGCCGAAGCGCTCGTGGACGGCCTTCGCAGCCGCCTCGGCGTCGCCCGAGGTGCTCCCCAGCAGCATCCCGGCCTCGACCTCGTTGACGATCAGCAGGTCGGCGAGGTCAGCCAGCGCGATCCCCTCGGGCCCGGCCGGGGCAGGGTTGACCACGACGCGTGCGCCGGCCGCCCTGGCGAGCCGAGCGGCGTGTACGGATGCCTCGATGGGCACCTCGCACTGCACCAGCAGCGCGTCCGCGTCCGCGATCGCCTGCGCGGCGGCGGCGACCGTGGCGGCGGACACGTGGCCGTTGGCGCGGGGGATGCCGACGATGGCGACTTCGCCGTCGTCGGTGACCAGTGGCTGGCCGACGCCGGTGCCCTGGGCGACCCGCGCGATCGCGTCCGTGGCGACGTGGTCGGCCGCCAGCGCCGCGAGGAACCGGTCGCCGTACCCGTCCTGCCCCACCGCCCCGACCATCGTGACGTCGGCGCCGAGGCGCGCGGCCGCGATCGCCTGGTTGAAGCCCTTGCCGCCCAGGAACTCCTCGAACCGGGTCCCGAGCAGGGTCTCGCCTGGACCCGGCCGTCGGGCAGCCCAGAACGTCAGGTCGACGACCAGCGCGCCGACCGACACGATGCGCGGCGGCCCACCCGCCGCCTGGTCCGTCGCCACCGTGCGTGCCTCTCTCTGTCGGGGAGCCACCCGCTTGCACCGTCAGGAGCGACACCCTAGCCTCCGGGCCGATCCTGTAGGAAACCGTTTTCACAACCAGATGCCCGCGCAGTGGCCGGACCGGCCCGCGGCTGCCTACGGTTGCCCCGAGCCGCCCTGCCCCGAGCCGCCCGACGCCCGACGACCGACGCGAGACCACGGATGACTTCGACCACATCGCGCGGCGACGGACGCCAGCGGGTCACGATCCGCACGATCGCGGCGGCTGCGAACACCTCGCCGGCCACGGTGTCGAGGGTCCTCAACGGCACGCGTCCGGTCAGCGAGGACCTGCGCGTGCGCGTCGAGGACGCGCTGCGCCAGCACGATTTCCGCCCCAACCCGATGGCTCGGGCGCTCAAGGGGCTGAGCACCCTCACCATCGGCGTGGTGATCAGCGATTTCGCCAACCCGTTCTTCACCGCCGTCGTGCGGGGGGTCGAGGACGTCGCGCTCGCCGCCAAGCACAGCGTGATCCTGTGCAACTCCGACGAGCAGCCCGAGCGCGAGCAGCAGTACCTCGAACTGCTGCACAACAAGCGCATCGAGGGCGTCATCGCCTCGCCGACCGACGACAGCCACCCCGACGTGTACCGCGCGCTCGGCGACACGCCCATCGTGCTGATCGACCGCGAGGTGCCCGGACTGCGTGCGGACGTGGTTCGGGTGGACAACTTCCGCGGGGCGCACGATGCCGTGACGTACCTGATCGGGCTCGGGCACGAGCGCATCGCCACGATCGCCGGGCCCACGAGCGTCACGACCGGGCAGGAGCGCCTGAAGGGCTACACGCGTGCGCTCGAGGAGGCGGGCATCGCCGTCGACGACCGGCTCGTACACTTCGGCAACTTCAAGCAGGAGTCCGGCTACGACCTGGCGCAACGGCTGCTGGCCAGCGACCCGGCACCGACGGCCGTGTTCGTCGCCAACAACCTGATGACCCTGGGCGCCATGATCGCGTTCAACGAGGCCGGCGTCGAGATCCCCGCAGAACTGTCGGTCGTCGGGTTCGACGACGTCGACTGGGCCACCCTGACCCGGCCCCAGCTCACCGTGGTCGCCCAGCCCGCGTACGAGGTCGGTGCGGACAGCGCCGAGCTCCTGCTGCGGCGGATGAACGAGGGCAACGGGAGCAAGCGGCGCACGCTCCTGCTGACGCCGGAGCTGATCGTGCGTGACTCCACGGCACCGCCACCGTGAGCGACTACGACCGCTCCGATGGCTGGACCGCACGGATCCGCGGGGTCGTCGCGGCGCCGCTCACCCCGTTCGACGCCCGGGGCGGGCTCGACCTCGACGCCGTGCCCGGACTGGTCGACTTCCTCCTGCGAGGTGGCGTCGCCGGGCTCATGGTCGGGGGGACCACGGGCGAGTTCGTGGCGCTGGATCGCGCGGAGCGCGCGGCGGTGCTCGACGCGTTCATCGAAGCAGTGGACGGGCGCGTGCCGGTGATCGCGCACGTCGGTCACGTGCACGTGACCGGCGCGCGCGAGCTGGCCGAACACGCCGCCCGGGTCGGTGCGGATGCGACCACGGCACTGACGCCGTACTACCACCGCGCGTCAGCGGGAGCCATCTCCCGGTACTTCCGTGATCTGGCCCGCACGACCCCGCAGCTCCCGTTCTTCGTCTACAACTACCCGGATGCGGCCGGGAACCCGGTCGCCTTCGAGCTGTTCGAGGACCTGCTGGACGTGCCGAACGTCGCCGGCGTGAAGCTGTCCGTCGGGACGTTCGAGGAGCTCGAGCCCTACCTCGCCCTGGACGACGAGCTGTGCGTCATGAGCGGCAACGACGGGCTGGCTCCGCGCTTCGTCCGGGCCGGCGGCCGCGCGGTCGTGTCGGGCAACGCCGCGGCGTTCCCGGACGTGATCAGCGCGCTGGTCGGCGCCCTGCTCTCGGGCGAGGAGGACGGGGTGGAGGCTGCGTGGCAGCGGACCCTGACCATCATCGAGCTGGGTCGTAGCGGAGCGCCGGATCGGCTGCGGGACCTGCTCGCGGCGCGCGGGATCGACCTGGGACCGGCACGCATCCGGACGTTCATCGACGAGGACGTCCCCGCGGACCACGCCGCCGCCCTGCGGCACCTGCTCGACGAGCTGGCCTAGTTCCGGGCCCAGTCCGGGCCTAGTCCGGCGGGTCCGAGGCGAGCGCCGCTCCCAGCGCCCCGCCCGGGTGCCGTGCGGCGAAGTCCTCGCGCGCGAAGCCGCGGACACGTGCGACCGCGACCGCGATCGCGTCGGCCAGGACCAGGGCCGCCGTGGTGCTGGCGGTCGGCGCCAGGCCCAGGTGGTCGGCCTCCTCCTCGACGCCGGGACACACGGTCGCGTCGGCGCGCTGGGCCAGGACCGAGTCCCGGCCGTCGGTGATCGCGATCACCCGGACCCCGCCGCGCTCGAGCGCCGGCAGCAGCGCCACGGTCTCGGCGGTGGTGCCGCTGTGCGAGAACAGCACGCACACATCTCCCGGGACGATCATGCCGAGGTCGCCGTGCACGGCCTCGGCCGCGTGGACGAAGTGGGCCGGCGTGCCGAGCGAGGCCAGCGACGCGGCGAGCTTGCGCGCGATGATCCCGGACTTGCCGACACCGATGCACACGACCCGGCCCGGGCAGTCGAGGATCAGCTCGCACGCATCGAGGAACCCGTCGTCGAGTCGCTCCTCGAGCCGCGTCAGCGCGTCGAGCTCGCGCGTGACGACCTCGGCGGCTGCGCGGCTCAGCGCGCTCCGCCGATCGCCCGTACCGGTCGTCCTTGCCACGTCGCCCCCCTGCCCTCGGGATCGGGGTGCAGCGACGATAGCCACAAGGTCGGCGTCCCGGCGGGCGGTGAGAAACCGTTTTCCCCCGAGGGCGCTCCATACGTGGCCGACACCAGGTCAAACCGGGAGGTGACCCCGGCAACACCGTCACGGCTCGGTTGGAAAACGTTTGCCAACGCACAGCCGCGCACGTAGGGTGCGCGGCCGGGAGGAGGGTGGGTGCTGGCCGCCGAAACCTCCCGTCGACGCCCCCGGAACCCTGGAGTCATCCCCGATGTCCACGAAGGCCGCGAAGGCCACCCGGACGACCACGTGGGCCCTGGCCGCCGCGCTTGCTGCTGCCGCCTGGCCGGCCGCGAGCGCCGCCGGTGCGGAGCCGCCTGCCACGGACGAGGCGTACGCCTGCCGGCAGGACATCCACCCGCAGGATCCCGAGTTCCCGGGCGTGCACGTGGCGGCGCTCGAGGAGGCCCCCAACGGCGACCTGCTCTACGTGTTCTACGCGGGCCAGCGCGAGAAGGCCGACGACGTCGCCACGTACCTGTCGCGCCTGGAGGCCGGCGCGGAGGACTGGGTCGAGCCACACATCGTGTTCGACGAGCCCGACCGCCCCGACGGCAACGCGGTGTTGTGGGTCGACGACGCCAACGACCGGGTGCACCTGCTGTTCTCCACGATCATGGAGTCGGAGTGGACCGAGGCGATCCTCCGGCAGATGACGTCGGAGGACGACGGGCACACCTGGTCCGAGCCCCAGGTCGTCCGCGAGGAGTACGGCTGGCTGTACGGCACGCTGCCGTTCCGGATGTCCAACGGCGAGGTGATCGTCCCGATCTACTCCGAGACCGAGTGGTCGGCCGGCTGGTACGTCTCGGACGACGACCTCGCGACCGTGACCGTCCACCCCAGCGAGGACGACACGACCTGGCCGACCTCCCTGGGCGGGATGATCCAGCCGGCGACCGTCGAGCTCGAGGACGGCCACCTGCTGGCCCTGAACCGGTCACGCGACTTCATGATCTGGCGGACCGAGTCGCTCGACTACGGCCGCACGTGGTCGACGGCGACGCCGACGGACATGCCGAACAACAACTCGCGCGTCGCGCTGCTGAAGCTCGACAGCGGCAACCTGATCCTGGCGCAGAACCCGACCAGGTCGGGCCGTACCCCGCTGCGCCTGTCGCTGTCGGAGGACGGCGGTCAGACGTGGTCAGCCGGCGTGGACGTCGAGGCCGAGGACAGCGAGGAGTTCAGCTACCCGTACCTGCTGCAGACCTCCGACGGGCTGATCCACCTGGGCTACACCCACCGCCGCGAGTCGATGCGCCACGTGGCCTTCACCGAGGAGTTCGTGCGCAGCGGGGCCAACATCCCGTCCGACAACGCCTTCGACGTGAAGTACGAGTTCCGCGACGGCGAGGTCTCGCAGGTCGCGACGTGCGCGTTCGTGCACAACGCCGCGCTGGCGGCTCCGGCACCGGCGCCCGAGGGCCTGAACGAGCCGGCCCCGGCGCCCGACGCGACCGGTGGCAGCTCGCTGCCCGCGACCGGTGGAGGGTTGGCGCTGGTCGGGCTGACGCTGGCCGGCGTGGCGCTCGCCGCCCGCAGACACGGGCGCTGAGGCCCTGCGCGCTCGTCCTCGAGGGGAGGCATCGGGATGGGGAAGATCAGCCGGACGGCCGCAGCGGCCGTCGCCACACTCGGCGCGGCCCTGCTGGCCCTGCCCGTAGCGGCCGCGGGCCAGTCCGCGCCACCACCTCCGACGGTTGACGAGGCGTACGCCTGCCGCTCTGACATGTTCGCCGCGGTCGACGGCCAGACCCCCGGCGGCAGCCACGTCGCCGGCATCACGGAGGCGGCCAACGGCGACCTGCTGTTCACGTTCAACGGGCACTGGGTGGAGGGCCCGTACGCCGAGACCAAGTGGGGTGACGCGCCCGTCACCCGGGTCTTCCTGTCACGCCTCGAACCCGGCGAGCGCACGTGGACCGCGCCGGCCCGGGTCGACTACCCGCGCCCGTTCCAGATCCACAACGCGGTGCTGGCCGGCGACGGCGAGGGCCGGCTGCTGCAGTTCTTCACGGTCCTCGAGGGCATGGACCACACCCAGTCGACGCTGGAGGTGAGTACGTCCGCCGACCACGGCCGCACCTGGTCGGCGCCCACGATGGTCCGCGAGCAGTGGGGCTGGATGTTCGGCACCCGACCGTTGCACATGAGCAACGGCGAGCTGCTGGTGCCCGTGTACCGCGAGACCTCACCCAACGGCGCCGGGTTCCTGGTCTCCTCCGACGGGTTCGACACCTGGGAGGTCCACCCCGAGCAGGAGCAGTCGTGGCCCGGGCAGCCCCTGGCGATCATGGCTTCGACGGTCGAGCTCGAGGACGGCCACCTGCTGGCGTTCATGCGCTCCAACGGCGGGCGGATCCTCCAGACGCACTCGTTCGACTACGGGCGCACCTGGACACCGGCCGTGCCGACCCAGCTCGAGAGCCCGTGGGCCCGGGTCGCGCTGCTGAAGCTCGACAGCGGCAACCTCGTGGTCGCACACAACCCCCACTACAGCAACCGCGCCCCGCTGCAGCTCGCGATGTCCGAGGACGGCGGGCTGACCTGGCCGCACACGGTGCTGGTCGAGACCGACCCCGACAACCGCTTCGACTACCCGTACCTGGAGCAGAGCTCGGACGGGTTCATCCACGTCGGTTACACGCACAACAACAAGTCCAACATGCGCCACGCCGTGGTCACCGAGGAGTTCATCCGGTCCGGTCCCGAGATCCCCACGGACGTGTCGTTCGGGCGCACCGAGGTTCGCGACGGCGAGGTCGCCCGGGTCGATGCGTGCGCGTACGTCAACGGCGGGTCGGTGACGGCGGCCTCAGCGCCCGGACCGGGACCGGGTGACGAGGCCACGCAACCCAGCGCGCCTGGTGACGACGGGTCCTCCGCCCTCCCGAGCGCCCTCCCGAGCACGGGTGGCGGCGCCGCGCTGGTCGGGCTGCTCCTCGTGGGCCTCGGCGCGGCCGTGGTGATCGCCCGGAGGCGCCCGTGACGGCTGTGCATCCCGGACACTCGGTCGGCCTGTGCGCGGTCGTCGTGGCCGCGCTGGTGGCAATGGTGCTGCAGGCCACGGCGTTCGGACCGAGCCGCGCCTCCGCGCAGGAGCCGCCGCCCGCGTACGCGTGCCGTCAGGACGTGTGGCAGAAGCAGGAGGGGGACGCGATCCCTGGGCGGTCACACGTCGCGGGCATGGTCGAGGCGGCCAACGGTGATCTGCTGTTCCACGCCGATGCCGACGCGAAGTTGGGCCCCGACCCCTACCGCCCCGAGTGGCCGACGGCACGGGCGGTCGTGACCCGCATGGCGCCCGGGACCAGCACGTGGGGCACGCCGTCGGCCATCCCCTACGGCCAGCCCGACTCGACCCACAACACGGTGCTGTTCACGGGCGCCGACGGCACGATCCACAACTTCTTCACGGTGCGCCGCGGAGGGAGCCACTCGGAGTCGACGCTGGAGTACGCCACGTCCGCCGACCACGGCCGCACCTGGTCCGACCCGGTGTTCGTCCGCGAGGAGCACGGGTGGATGTTCGGCAACCGTCCCTTCCGGATGAGCAACGGCGAGGCCATCGTTCCGGTCTACAAGGAGGCCTTTCCGTGGGGGGTCGGCTTCCTCGTCTCGGGCGACGACTTCGCGACATGGGAGGTCTTCCCCTCGCCCGTGGAAGGCCCCTGGCCGGGCATCGGCGTGGGTGGGCTGCAAGGCGCGACGGAGGAACTCGAGGACGGGCACCTCGTCTCGTTCATGCGCACCCAGGCCAGGCTGATCTACCGCACCGAGTCGTTCGACTACGGCCGGACGTGGACCCCCGCCGTGCCCACGGAGTTCCCCAACCCGTGGTCACGCGTCGACCTCATCAAGGCCCCGGACGGGAGCCTGGTGCTGGCCTACAACCCCAGCGCCTCCGACCGCACGCCGCTGGTGCTCACCCTGTCCGAGGACGGCGGGCTGACCTGGCCGTACGAGGTCACGGTCGAGGACGAGCCCGACCAGCGGTTCAGCTACCCGTTCCTGTTCATCACCTCGGACGGGATGATCCACCTCGGCTACTCGCACCGCGAGAACGCGGTGAACATGCGCCACGTCGTCTTCAACGAGGGCTGGGTCCGCTCCGGCGTCCCGATGCCCTCGCACGTCGAGCCGCAGGTGCTCGAGCTCGCGGACGGGGAGCTGCGCGAGGTCGAGGTGTGCGCGTACCGGCTCGGCGCCGGCGATCCGTCCAGCGCAACCGCCGACGACCGATCCGACCAGGCGCCCGCACCGGGCGCTGACGACGAGTCGACGTTGCCGGCCACGGGAGGCGGTGCCGCGCTCATCGCGCTGGTCCTGCTGATAGCGGCCCGCGTCACGACACGCCCCCGACACTGACCACAGAAGAGGGAACGCCGATGTACCGCTTGCTCATCACCTCAGTCGCGATCGCCACCGCATCGTTGCTCGCTGTCGGCGCCCTGCCGGCCGCCGCCCAGACGCCTGACGGGCCGGCCTACGCCTGCAGGCAGGACCTCGAGCCGCAGAACGACGACCATCCCGGCGTCCACGTCGCGGCGCTGGAGGAGGCGCCCAGCGGCGACCTGCTCTACATCTTCTACGCCGGGTCGGGCGAGGCCAACGACGACGTCCGCACGTACATGTCGCGCATGGTCGTCGGCAGCGAGGACTGGACCGCCCCGGACGTCGTCTACGACGAGCCGGGCGAGCCCGACGGCAACGCCGTGCTGTGGGTCGACGACGCCAACGACCGGGTCCACCTGCTGTTCTCGACCATCATGGGCGACGGCTGGACCGAGGCCAACCTGCGCATGATCCACTCCGACGACGACGGCGTCACCTGGACCGAGCCGGAGTGGGTGCGCGAGGAGTGGGGCTGGCTGTTCGGCAACCTGCCGTTTCGCATGTCCAACGGCGAGGTGATCGTTCCCATCTACTCGGAGACCGAGTGGAAGGTGGGTTGGTACATCTCCGACGACGACCTTGCGAGCATGCAGGCGTTCCCGGGCGAGGACGACACGACCTGGCCCGGCACCGAGGGCGGGTCGATCCAGCCGGCGACCATCGAGCTCGAGGACGGCCACCTGCTGGCCCTGCTTCGCACCCGCAACTCGGGTGGGCTGATGTACCAGACCGAGTCGTTCGACTACGGCCGCACATGGAGCGAGGTCGA
This sequence comes from Nitriliruptorales bacterium, assembly GCA_036396595.1. GTDB lineage: Bacteria > Actinomycetota > Nitriliruptoria > Nitriliruptorales > Nitriliruptoraceae > DASWKO01. The sequence goes on from DASWKO010000184.1 coordinate 9,199, forward strand.
GTCGAACGGGCTGGCTCAGAACAACTCGCGCGTGGCACTGATCAAGCTCGACGACGGCACGCTCGTGCTGGCGTACAACCCGGTGTCGTCGGGGCGTACCCCGCTGAGCCTGTCGTACTCGACCGACGACGGGCAGACCTGGAGCGCCCCCCAGAACATCGAGGACGCCCAGACCGCCCCGCTGCTGCCGTTCGGCAACCCGGAGTTCTCCTACCCGTACCTGCTGCAGACCACCGACGGCATGATCCACCTCGGCTACACGCACCGGCGCGACACCATGCGCCACATCGCCTTCAACCAGGCGTTCCTGCTCAGCGGTGACCACATGCCGTCCAACGCATCGCAGACCGAGAAGACCGAGTACGTCGACGGCGAGATCAGCCAGGTCGAGGCCTGCCAGTTCGACCACCTGGCCACGGCATCGGCCGGCGGCGGCAACGAGCCCGCCCCGAGCCCCGAGCCGGTGCCCGACGAGGAGTCCTCGACGCTGCCTGCGACGGGTGCGGGTGCCGCCGTGCTCAGTCTGTTCACGATCGGGCTGGCCGCGGCCGGACAGCGCGCACGACTCCGCACCGGAGGAGGGCGTCGAAGGAGCACGTCGTGAGGTCCCGTGTCGGGCTGACGGGTGCCACGGCGGCGCCGACCCCGGCGGTCGTGACCGGGGCGGGCGAGGCCGACCAGGAGTTCGTGCGGGCACCTGGGTCCCTCCGACAGCCCCGGTGACCGCTGCGTCGCCGGCCTCGCACCCGTTCCCCGCGGGGATCGTCAGCGTCCTGCAGACCCCGTTCGACCGTGCAGGCGAGGTCGATCCCGCCAGCCTCGAGCGGCTGGTCGAGTTCGCCATCGGCGCTGGCGTCGACGGGCTGCTCCTGCCGGTCGTCGCCAGCGAGGCCGAACGGCTGTCGGTCGACGAACGGGTGGAGGTCGTGCGGGTGGCTGCGGCTGCGAGCGCGGGCCGGGTCCCACTCGTCGTGGGCGCCACCGACGACGACCCCGCGACCACGCAGCGGCAGGCCGCGCTCGCGACGGAGGTCGGTGCCGTCGGCTACCTCGTCGCTGCACCGTCCGAGGCAGAGGTGGGCGCGGACGGCGTGGTCGCGCACATCACCGCAGCCTGTCGCGGGAGCCAGCTTCCCGTCCTGCTCCAGGATCTGGACTGGTCCGGGCCTGGCGTGTCGCTGGACACCGTGGCGCGGCTGCTGGACGAGGCCGTGCCGCTCGCCGGTGTCAAGGTCGAGACCAGCACGGCCGGGGCGAAGTACACGGCGCTGAGGGAACGGTTCGGAGCGGACCTGTACGTCTGCGGTGGGTGGGCGGTCACGCAACTGGTCGAGGCCCTCGACCGCGGGGTCGACGCGATGATCCCCGAGTCGTCGATGGTCGCGCTCTACCGGCGCGTCGTCGACCGCTACCGCGCAGGCGATCGCGACGGAGCGCGCGATGCCTTCCGCCGGATGCTGCCCGTACTGGCCTTCTCGAACCAGGACCTGCCGACGTCGGTCGCGTTCTTCAAGCGGCTGCTGGTCCGGCGGGGCGTCTTCGCCACCGCCGTGACGCGCCTGCCGGCACCTGGGTGGGACGCCTACCGGGAGCGCATCGCCGCCGAGCTCATCGACCTCGTGCTCGACCTCGAGGGCGCCGCCTGAGGCCGGCCGCGGACGCGAGCCCGAGCGTCGTGAGTGCAGCGAGGGCAGCGAGGAAGCCGCGGACCTGGTCGGGCGACGACAGGGCGGCGTCGGCCAGCGTGGGGCGGTCATCGTTCTCGCCACGGACCACCAGCGCGTACCCGCTCCGTGCCTTGACCGACCGGAAGCCGTCCTCGTCGGTCTCGTCGTCACCG
>DASWKO010000185.1:0-2776 GCA_036396595.1 Nitriliruptorales bacterium
ACGACGACCCGGACCTGCTCGAGGTGCTCGTGCGCCGCAGCGCCGCGGTCAAGGCGGCGGTCGTGGCCGCCGACGAGCACGAGGCGGGCGAGCGCGCCCACCTCAACCTCGGCCACACCTTCGGCCACGCCGTGGAGACGCTGACCGGCTACGGCCATGTCCTGCACGGCGAGGCGGTCGCGATCGGGATGCTGGTCGCGCTGGAGCTCGGCGTGCGCCTCGGGCGCACCGACGCGGCGCTGCTGGAGCGCACGCGCGCCCTCCTGCGACGCATCGGCCTGCCCACGGCGGCGCCGGCACTCGATCGCGACGAGGTCTGGCAGGTGATGGGCCGCGACAAGAAGGCCACCACCGAGGGCGTGCGGTTCGTGACCGTGGGCGCCCCGGGCCAGGTTCACGTCGACGTCCCCGACCGCTCCGACGTCGACGCCGCGATCGCCGCCGTCGAGCACTCCGTGCCACCCGTGACGTAGGGCTACCGTACGATCATGCGGAAGACCAGCGTGTACCTGACCGACGTCGAGTTCCAGCGGCTCGGGACCTTGGCGCGACGCACTGGACGCACCAAGGCGCAGCTCGTGCGCGAAGCGATCGCGGCCTACGACCCCAGCCCCCAAGGTGAGCTGTCGTTCATCGCCTCGGGGGCGGGTGACGGCACGTCGGTGATCGACCTGCCGCGGCGCCAACGGTTGGCCGGGTTCGGCGAGTGACGCTGATCGTGCTCGCCCATCGGTACGGCACACGGACCCTGGCGACCCTGGACGAGCGCTGTTTCCGCGCGGTCACCCCGCTCCAGGGCGGCGCCTTCACCCTCCTCCCCATCGATGGCGCGTAGTCTGCATCGCGTCGAACCTGGAGCCTGACGTGAGCGTGCGCATCCTGCTGTTGCACGGGCCGAACCTGGCCCAGCTCGGTACGCGCGACCCCGCGCACTACGGCACGGCCACGCTCGAAGACCTGGTCGCGCTCGCGACCGAGGAGGCGGCGGCGCACGACGCGACGCTGACCGCGCAACAGTTCGACGACGAGGGTGGCCTGGTCTCGCGGGTCACCGCGGCCCGCGACGACGGCACCGACGCGATCGTGATCAACCCCGGCGCGCTGACCCACTACAGCTACGCCCTGCGCGACGCGCTGGACATCGTCGACCTGCCCAAGATCGAGCTGCACCTGTCCAACGTCCACGCCCGCGAGGACTTCCGGCACAGCTCGGTCGTGGCCGGGGCGTGCACCGGATCGGTCGCGGGTCTGGGCACGATCGGGGTGCGCCTGGCGGTCCGGGCCGCCATCGACCTCGCGCAGGCACGAGCCGGTGGCTGACAACGACCTGCCGCCCGCCGATCACGCGGCCCGACGCGCCCGCCTGCGTGCGCGGCTGGCTGAGCACGACCTCGAGGCGCTGCTGGTCACCCATCGGGTCAACGTGCGCTACCTGACCGGCTTCACCGGGTCGAACGGGGCGTTGCTGGTCGGTCCGGACGACGAGCACAGCGTGTTGCTGACCGATGGCCGCTACGCGACCCAGGCCGAGCAGCAGACCCCGGACCTCGCCCACGACATCGGGCGTGGATCGCTGGGGCTGCGCGCGCTCGATCACGCCGCCACGCCGGCGACCGGCTTCGAGCACGACCACCTCAGCTACGCCGCCGGTTGCGCGCTCACCGAGGCGGCCGGCGAGCGCGACCTGGCCGTGAACGGCACGTCCGGCCTCGTCGAGGCCCTGCGGGCCGTGAAGGACGAGCACGAGCTGGGCGCCCTGACGCGCGCCTGCGAGCTCTCGGACGCTGCCTTCCTCGCGCTGATCGAGTGGCTCGCGCCCGGCGTCACCGAGATCGAGGTCGCGCGGCTCCTGGACCGCACCGGCGAGGATCTGGGCAGCGCGGGCCCCAGCTTCGAGACCATCGCCGCCAGCGGCCCCAACGGCGGGATGCCCCACCACCGCCCGACGGCCAGGCCGATCGAGCGCGGCGAGCTGCTGACGGTCGACTTCGGGGCGCTGGTGGCGGGCTACCACGCCGACATCACGCGCACGGTCGCCATCGGGCACCCCGCAGACGAGCTGGGTCGCATCCACGCCATCGTGCTGGAGGCGCAGGCCGCGGGACGCGCGGCCGCCACGGACGCGACCACTGCGGGCGACGTCGATGCGGCAACGCGCGCCGTGATCGAGGCGGCCGGCTACGGGGAGCAGTTCGTACACCCGACCGGCCACGGCGTGGGCCTCGAGATCCACGAGGCGCCCACGGTCGTCGCCGAGGGGACTGCTACCCTGGCGCCGGGCATGGCCATCACCGTGGAGCCGGGCATCTACCTCCCCGGCGTCGGTGGGGTCCGCATCGAGGACACGGTCGTCGTCACCTCGCACGGCCCGGCCCGCACTCTGACTGACTCCCCGCGCGAGCTGCTCGTGCTCTGACCCGGTGACAGGAACGCCCCATGGTCTCGACCAACAACCTCAAGAACGGCATGACCCTCAAGCTCGACGGTGGCGAGCTGTGGCAGGTCGTGGACTGGAACCACCACAAGCCCGGCAAGGGTGGGGCGATGGTCCGCACCAAGCTGCGCAACATCGACACCGGCAAGACCGTCGAGAAGACCTTCCGCGCGGCCGAGGACGTCGAGCAGGCCGTGCTCGACAAGCGCGAGCTGCAGTTCCTCTACAAGGAGGGCCAGGACTTCGTCTTCATGAACACCGAGACCTACGACCAGCGCCACGTGCAACCTGAGGTGCTCGGCGACAAGGCCAACTACCTGGTCGAAGGCGCCTCGCTGGTCG
>DASWKO010000186.1:0-20347 GCA_036396595.1 Nitriliruptorales bacterium
GAGGACCCGCCGGAACGGCTGTCCTCGGAGGACTCCTGCGCTTGGGCGCGGTCTGCGGCCCCGCCGGAGGAGGCGCCGTCGGACGTGCCACGGCTACGCGTCCGGGTGCGCGTGCGGGTGGGCTCCTGGTTGCCGGGGTTCTCGGTGTCGCTGTCCTGGTTGCTCACGTGGATCGCTCGTTTCGGTCAGGCGGCTCCTGCGAGACGTCCCGGCGCCAGCCGCTCGACCTCGCCGGACAGCGCTTCGCGCAGACCGGTGGCGACGATCTGGCCCTGAGCCACGCGCCGGTGCAGGCGCGGCTCTGGCAGACCGCGGCCGTCGTCTCGCCCGCTCAGCAGGGACGACAGCGCAGTGTGGAGGTCGGTGGGGCGCACGGTGGGTCCGTCGTTGCGGGTGACCGCGCGGAGTAGTGGTGTCGTGTCAACGATCGACACGCGGAGATCCTCGAGGGCTGCCCGGACGTCGACGGTCCTGACCTCGCCGTTCGCGCGCTCACGCTGTGCGGTGAGCTCGTGGCTGGCGAGGGCCCGCTCGGCGAGCTCGGCCAGATCCTGTGCGATCCGGTCCGACGAAGCGTCGAGCACCTCGTACTCGAGCTCCCAGAGGGTGGCGGGCAGCATGCGCGCCAGCTTGGGCGCGCCGTCGGGGACCTCCCAGTAGGTCAGGATCTCCATGCCGGTGGGCAGCGTGGCCGACAGCGCCGCGATCCCCGGACCGGGGTCGATGGGGACGGCGAAGGTCAGTTCGGCGTACTCGCCGGTCGATGCGACCCCCACGGGCAGGGCGTCCGGGAAGGACACCTTGGGGTGGGGGGTGAAGCCTTCGGAGTAGGCGATCGGCAGGTCGGCGCGGCGCAGGGCCCGCTCCCAGACCGAGGTCAGGTCGCGCGCGGACACGTACCGCGTGCGGCCCTCCTTGGTGTAGCGGATGCGGATGCGCTGCACGTCAGACCACCTCGGGCGCCGGGCGCGAACCCAGGACCGGCAGCGCCTGGTAGCCGGTGTCGTGCACGAGGTCCAGGCCCGGGCACACCCCGCAGTCGTAGCACGGCGTCCACCGGCAGTCGTCCAGCTCCTGCTCGGCCAGCGCGTCCTGCCAGTCCGACCACAGCCAGTCCTTCTCGAGGCCGGAGTCGAGGTGGTCCCAGGGCAGCGCCTCGTTCTCGAGCCGTTCCCGGTACGAATACCAGGCCAGGTCGACGCCGGTCTGGTCCATGGCTTGGCGCCAGGCACCTAGCGTGTCGGTCTCGTGCCAGCCGTCCATGCGGGCGCCGAGCTCCCACGCGCGCTGGACGGCGTCGGCGACCCGGCGGTCGCCGCGCGACAGCAGCCCCTCGATGACGCCTTCCTCGGGATCGTTGGTGCGCAGCTTCAGCCCGCTGTGCTCCTTGATCGCGTGCCGGATCATCGACAGCTTGCGGTGGATCTCGTCAGGTGAGTCCTGGGGCGCCCACTGGAACGGGGTGTGGGGCTTGGGCACGAAGCCACCGACCGAAACCGTGACGCGGTTCTTCGTACCGTGCGTGCGCGCGATCTCGTAGACCTTGATGCCCAGTTCGGCGATGGCCAGCACGTCCTCGTCGGTCTCGGTGGGCAGGCCGACCATGAAGTACAGCTTGATGTGGCGCCAGCCCCCGCTGAAGGCCATCTGCGCGGTCCGGAGCATGTCGGCCTCGGACACCATCTTGTTGATGACCGCCCGCATGCGCTCCGAGCCGGCCTCGGGGGCGAACGTCAGGCCCGTCCGGCGGCCGTTGCGGGCCAGCTCGTTGCCGAGGGTGACGTTGAACGCATCGACCCGGGTCGAAGGCAGGCTCAGCGAGGTCGCCGTCCCCTCGTACTCGTCGGCCAGGTCCCTGGCGATGTCACCGATGTCCGCGTGGTCGGCGCTGGAGAGGCTGAGCAGCCCGACCTCCTCGAACCCGGTGCTCCGGATCCCCTCGCGCACCAGCTTCTGGATGGTCTCGGGCTTGCGCTCGCGCACGGGACGCGTGATCATCCCGGCCTGGCAGAAGCGGCAGCCGCGGGTACAGCCGCGGAAGATCTCGACGCTGAAGCGTTCGTGCACGACCTCGGTCATCGGCACGATCTGCTTGCGGGGGTACTGCCACTGCTCGAGATCCTGCACGGTCCGCTTGGGGACGCGGTGCGGGACGCCGGACTCGACCGGGACGGTCTGCAGCAACCGGCCGTCGGCGGCGTACCGCGGCTCGTAGAACGCGGGCACGTACGCGCCGGACACCTGTGTGGCCACCCGGCGCAGCAGCTCGCGGCGGGCATCCGCCTCTGCGAATCCGCCCCCCTCGCGGTCGTGCTTCCAGGTGCGCACGACGTCATCGAGCTCGAGCGTGAACTCCTCGCCGTCACCGGCGACGGCCACGTCGATGAACGCAGCCAGCGGCTCGGGGTTGAACGCGGCGTGACCGCCGACCACGACCAGCGGGTGGTCGGCGGTTCGTTCGTCGCTGCGCAACGGGATGCCACCGAGGTCGAACGCCGTCAGCAGGTTGGTGTGCCCGAGCTCGTGCGGCAGCGTGACGGCGAACACGTCGAACGCCCACAGAGGATGGTGGTGCTCGAGGCTGAACAGCGCGATGTCGTGCTCGCGCATGAGCTGCTCGAGGTCGAGCCACGGCACGTACGAGCGCTCGGCCAGCGTGGTCGGGCACTCGTTGAGGATCTCGTACAGGATCTGGATGCCCTGGTTGGGCTGGCCGACCTCGTAGGTGTCCGGGTAGTTGAGCAGCCAGCGGACGTCGGCCGACCCCCAGTCCTTGAGGGTCTGGTTGTGCTCACCACCGACGTACTGGGCCGGCTTGTTGACCTGCAGGAGCAGGGGTTCCAGTGCCTCCCACTGGGATGGGGGCGCGACCGCACCCCTGGTGCCCCTGATCTGGGCGAGGTCGATCCGGGCTGCGGTGTCGGGGATGGCGGTCGGGGGCGTCATGGGCGCCTCGGGAAGTCTGTGGTGGTTCGTTTGCCCGGCTGCAGGCGGTGCCGCGCTCAGGGCTTCGAACTCCTGCGCTGCGCACGGGCTTTCGTGCCCGAGAACTGGCGACGAACGCCTCGTCACGCGCAGCGCAATGTGCTCACGAGCGTATCGTGGCGCCGCCGAGGGTGCGACGGGCCGGGAGCCTCGACCGGGAACCTCCCGGAGTCAGAAGCGTCGCATGTGCCGAGTGCGGCCGGATCAGCGGCGGCGGCCGTGGCCGCGACCGTCGGTTCAACGCTCTGTGTCCTGGCGTCGTTCGAGCTCCTCGGCCAGCTGGCGCAGAAGCGGGAGATGGACGCGGTCCTTCGGTCGGTCGGAGGTCTCCTTGGAGGCGATGATGTCGGCGAGGTCGGCGACGTGGACGTGCACGCCGAACACCTCGAACTCCACCGCTCGGGAGAGCAGCTGTTCGAAGCCGCCGGTGCCGGCAGGTTCGAGGACCACGTCGACCTCGCCCGCCGAGGTGGTGAACGTCATCACCGGGGACGAGAACGTGTCCTGATCGAGCGGGACGGCTAACCCCCCGTCGACGCCGGGCACCGCCAGCCGGGCCCCGAGCTGCGCCAGCGCCTGTGCCAGCCGGCGGAGGTTGTCCTCCGACCGTTCGGGGGTGACGTCCATGTCCTCGGTGAGCGTCGGCGAACCGTGCAGCCGTGCCGCCACCCCACCGATGACGACGTAGCGGACGCCATGCTCATCCAGGACCCGGACGATGGTCGTCGGATCGAAGGACCCCCCGCCGCCTTCAGACACGCCGGGCCGCGGCGAAGAACTCGGCAGCCCGGATGAGACCCAGCAACCGCGCTTCCGGGCTGAGCTCCAGCATCCGCTCGATCAGCACCTGATCCTCGGTGCTCCCGAACTCCTGGTCGACCGCTGTGGATTGCATCGCCCGTCCTCATTCCCCGACACCCATCATGCCACGCCGGGGGCTGCCCAGCTCGTCGCCGCGTTCGACCGGCTCCGCGCTCTCCCCGTTCCGGCCGGGCGCTAGGCCCCCTTCAGCGGCGTTCTACGCCTGTGACGGTCAGAAGCGTCGCATGTGCACGTTGAGCAGGAGCCCGATCAGCACGAGGCCAGCGATCAAGCTGGTGCCGCCGTAGCTGACGAACGGCAGCGGGATGCCGATGACCGGCATGATCCCGACCGCCATCCCGACGTTGACGAACACCTGGAACGCGATCATCGCGACCGCGCCGACCGCCAGCAGCGTCCCGAACAGGTCCTTGGCCATCATCGCGATCCGGATGCCGCGCCACATCAGCAGCGCGAACAGGCCGAGCACGATGGTGGCCCCGACGAAGCCGAACTCCTCGCCGACCACGGTGAAGATGAAGTCGGTGTGGTTCTCGGGCACGTACGCGAGGTTGGTCTGGGTGCCGTCCATGTAGCCCTTGCCGAGGAACTGGCCGGAGCCGATGGCGATCAACGACTGGTCGGCGTTGTAGCGGATCGACTGGCTCAGCGCCGGGTTGTTGGGGTCGAGGAACGCCGTGAGGCGGTCGACCTGGTGCTTGGCGAGCAGCTCGAACCGCAGCACCGCCCAGACCCCGGCGATCCCCGCGGCGAGCATGGCCCCGAGGTAGCGCGCCTGGATGTTGCCGACGAGGAACAGCGCGAACGCGAGCCAGAGGAACACCGTGGCGGTGCCCGGGTCGGGCTGTTGGAGGATCAGCAGCAGCGGCACGCCGACGATCACCAGCCCCAACGCGACGGTCACGATGCCCGGGGTCTCGCGGCGCTCGTGCAGCAGGGCTGCCAGCGTGACGATGACCGCCACCTTCGCGAACTCCGCTGGCTGGAGCTGGAAGCCACCGAAGCTCAGCCACGCCTGCGTCCCGTTGACCTCGACGCCCAGCGGCGTGAGGACCAGCACGAGCCCCAGCAGGGAGCCGACGTAGACCGCGATGGCGTACGCACGGAAGTAGCGGTAGTCGAACGTCGCGGTGACGAGCAGGGCGACCATCCCCACGGCCAGCGCGATCGTCTGCTTGGTGGCGTACAGGTCGGTGGGTAGCTGCTGGAGCTGGAGCTGGTGCGCCTTGGCGCTGTAGACCATCGCGATGCCGATCACCGACAGCGCGAGCGCGATCAGGACCAGGACCGGATCCAGGTGGCGGATGGGCGCGTAGGCGTCCATCCACTGCGCCTGCACGCGCTCCCGCGCGATGCGCTGGGAGCGGTCGGCGCCGAAGTACCCGGACTCCACGTGCGTCCCTCGGTCGGTCGGTTGGTTCGGGTGCGGTCAGTCGGTGCGGGGACCCTCCTCGAACTCGGTGTCCCCGAGGTCGAAGATGGCGTCGTAGATGCTGCGGACGATGGGTGCGGCGGTCTGCGAGCCGCCACCACCCTGCTCGACCGCGACCACGACCACGTACTGGGGGTCGTTGGCAGGCGCGTAGGACGCGAACCAGGCGTAGGGCACCTTGGGCCTGAGCTCCGCGGTGCCGGTCTTGCCAGCCACGGGGATGGTCTCGATCGGGAAGTCCCGGAAGGCCGAGGAGCCGGTGCCCGACGGGAACGTGCGGTCCATCACGACCGCCTCGAGGCCGCGCCGGATCTCGGCCATCTGTGCCGGCGTGAGCGACAGCGTGCTGACGACCTCGGGCTCGATCTCCCGGATGACGGTGCCGTCGAAGTCCACGATGCGCTCGCCCACCTGCGGGGCGTACACGGTGCCACCGTTGGCGATGGCCATGTAGGTGGCGGCCACCTGCAGCGGGGTGAGCAGGACGTCGCCCTGGCCGATGGAGCGGTTCACCGCGTCACCGCCCCGCCAGCGCCCGCCGTCGCGGCACAGGTCGGCGTTCACGCGCTGTGCATAGCTGCCGGGCGTCAGCTCCTCGGCCTTGCGGCAGTAGGTGTCCTTGTGCTGCTCCCAGTAGGTCTTGCGCCACTCCCGGCTCGGGATCACCCCAGGGGACTCCGACGGCAGGTCGACGCCCAACCGGGCTCCGAGCCCGAACTCCGCCGCCACCCGCGGCAAGGTCTCGTCGACCTGGTCGTCGGGTTGGGCCTCCTCGCGGCTCCACTCCTGTCGGGCCAGCTCGTAGAAGAAGGTGTCGCACGACCGCTTCAGGGCCCTCGTCAGGTCCATCGAGCCCTCGTGCCGGGGACTCCAGTTGCGGAACGTGAGGTTGCCCAGCCGCCACGCGGGCGGGCACGAGATGCGGCTCTCCGTGGTGATCAACCCGCCCAGGAGTGCGGCCGACCCGGAAACGATCTTGAACACCGACCCCGGCGGGTAGGCGGACTGGACGGCACGGTTCAGCAGTGGGTACTCGTTCGCGGCGTCCCGCAGGAAGTCCCAGTAGCCCTGAGTGACCCCGCCGACGAACTGCGAGGGATCGAAGACCGGGTAGGACGCCATGGCGCGCACCGAGCCATCACGCGGGTCGAGGACGACGGCCGCACCGGCCACCGACGGCAGGAACCGGCCGTCCTTCCGCTCGATCTCGCGGCTGGCGATGATGCCCTCTTCCAGGATGCGCTCGACCTCGCCCTGGAGCTCGAGGTCCAGGCTCGTGACGAGGTCGTTGCCGCGGACGGGCGGCCGTTCCTCGAACACCCGCAGGACGTCGCCCTTGGCGTTGACCTCCAGCTTGCGCAGCCCCTCCTGGCCGTTGAGGTCGGACTCGTAGGTGCGCTCGAGGCCGGCCCAGCCGATGAGGTCCCCGGGCCGGTAGCCCGCGTACTCGACCTCGGTCAGCTCCGTCTCGTTGATCTCGCCGAGGTAGCCCACCAGGTGCGCAGCCATGGTGCCGTGCGGGTACGTCCTCACCGGCAGCGTCTCGGCCTCGACGCCCCGGAACAGCTCCTTGTGCTCGTTGACCGCGAGGATGACCTCGCGCGGGACGTCCTCGGCCACCGGAACGGGACGGAACGGCGAGTACTTGCGGCTCAGCAAGCGCTCCACGATCCGGTCCTGCTCGAGGTCGAGCAGCACGGACAGCCGGTCCAGCACGCGCGCCGCGTCCTCGTCCAGGGGCTCGCCGCGAAGGTCCAGGAGGTCCCGCGGGTGGGCGCTGACGGTCTGGGCAGGCCGGTTCTTGACGAGCTCCTGACCGTCCTGGGCCAGGATCCGCCCGCGCGGCGCGTCGAGCACCACGAACCGGACCCGGTTCGAGTCGGCCAGCTCGGCGTAGCGCTCCCCCGCCAGCACCTGGAGGAACCACAGCCGTGACAGCAGCGCCAGCAGCATGCCCGCGACCAGGACGGTCAGCAGGGTCAGGCGCAGCGTCGGGCGCTCGTCGGTGGTCATCGCAGGGAGGGTGCACCTTCATGGCGCCACCGCAAACCGGGCACGACCGGGCAGTCGCGTCCGGGGCGGATCGGTGTCGGGACCGGCGTTCGCGGCGTCCAACGTCAGATCGCCGCGGACCGTTCCGCGGGGAAGCGCTCGCCGAACTGCCCGATCGCGTTGACCACGATCGGTGCCAGCAGCGTGTTGTAGAGCGCCACGAAGATCGCCGCCTGGACCACCCGCTGGCCGGTGAACGCGGCGTCCCCGAGCAGGCGCGACAGCAGTCCGTAGCCCGAGGTCCCGACCAGCCCGGAGACGAACGCGACCACCAGGGGTGCCGAGAGCGACTCCGGAGCCAGGTACGGCCGGGCCACGCCGACCGTGTAGCCCACCGCGAGGAACACCAGGGCCTGAAGGCCGACGGCGGTCTGATTGACGAGCAGGTCGGCCACCAGCCCGGCCGCGAAGCCGACGCGCAGCCCCGACGGCGCCCCCTCCCGCAGCCCGAACGCGGCCGTCACCAGCAGGAGCAGGTCGGGGCGGAACCCGGCGATCGCCAGGTGCGGGAACACCGCCGTCTGCAGCAGCGCCGCCGTCGTGATGATCAGCGCCTGGATCGCGACCCGGCTCACGCCTCGGTCCCCGGCGACGCGCTCGGGTCGGGCGCCGGCTGCTCGGACGGCGACGGTATGACCGGCGGCTCGAACGGCACGTCGGGGTTGTCCTCCGGTGGCGGGGGTTCGGGGATCGGCGCACGCAGCACGACCAGCACGAAGTCCAGCCGCGTGAAGTGGACGTACGGGCGGACCGAGACCTCGCGTGACAGCAACGTGGTCTGCTCGCCGACCGATTCGACCGTCCCGATCGGGATCCCGGACGGGAACACGCCGTTGGAGTACGAGCTCGTGACGATCTCTTCGCCGGGCTCGATCTCGGCCTCGGGCTCGAACAGGCGGAACTGCATCAGGTCGCCCCCACGCCCGTCGACCCAGCCCTTCTCGCGGTTGCGCGCCGCGCCGGCAGCCGCGGAGAAGTTGGGATCGATCGCCAGCATGACCCGGGAGGCGTTCGGGGTGACCTGGATGACACGCCCCACCAGGCCCTCGCCGTTGACGACCGGCATGTCGCGCTGCACGCCGTGGTCCGACCCGACGTCGAGCGTGATCGTGAACTCGTAGTTGGAGGGCCCCAGCGCGATCACGCGCGCCGCGACGACGTCGAACTGGCCCCGGTCGCGGGTCTCGAGCAGGTCGCGCAGCTCGGCGTTCTCCTGCAGCAGGTCCTCGAACGAGCGGCGCCGGGCTTCGAGCTCCTCCAACCGCGACTGCAGCCGCGTGTTCTCCTCGCGCAGGTCGAACAGGTCACCGATCCCCCCGATCGCGTTGGCGATCGGACTCAACACGGTCGCCAACCCGTCCTGCACGGGTCCCAGCACGGTCGTGGCCAACCCCCGCAACGACGACAGCGGCCCGTCGTCGCCCGAGCGGAAGTCGACCGTGATCAGCACCAGGGTCACCAGCACCAGCACAGCCAGCAACACCCGGGAGCGCCGCCGCGGGTACATCCGATGGTTCCTGTTGCCGTCACGTGCAGGAGGGCTTCGTGCCCGCGCAGTGTGCCGGTGGGACGCTCCTGGCGTGACGCGTCAGTGGCGGGAGGAGGAGATGAGCACCTTCTTGAGGGCCTCGAACTCCTCGAGGCACTTGCCCGAGCCGATCGCGACCGACGAGAGCGGGTTCTCGGTGATGTGGATCGGCATGCCGGTCTCGTGCTTGAGCCGCTCGTCGAGGCCCTTGAGCAGCGCGCCACCGCCGGTCAGCACGATGCCTTTGTCCATGATGTCGGCAGCGAGCTCCGGCGGGGTCTTGTCGAGGGTGTTCTTGACCGCATCGATGACCGCGTTGACCGGTTCCTCGATGGCTTTGCGGATCTCCTCGGCGGACACGATGATGGTCTTGGGCAGGCCCGACACCAGGTCACGGCCGCGGATCTCGGCGTGCGGCTCGTCGGCCAGCGGGAAGGCCGAGCCGATCGCCATCTTGATCTCCTCGGAGGTGCGCTCGCCGAGCATCAGCGAGTACTCCTTCTTGATGTAGGAGATGATGGACTCGTCGAGCTCGTCGCCGCCGATGCGGATGCTCTGGCTGGTCACGATGCCGCCCAGGGAGATGACCGCCACCTCGGTGGTGCCACCACCGATGTCGACGACCATGTTGCCCGCGGGCTCGTGGACCGGCAGCCCGGCACCGATGGCGGCCGCCATCGGCTCCTCGATGATGTAGGCGGCCCGGGCCCCGGCCTGGACCGTTGCCTCCTCGACCGCGCGCTGCTCGACGCCGGTGATGCCCGAGGGCACGCACACCACGACGCGTGGCTTGGCCAGGAAGCGGCGCCGGTGGACGGCCTGGATGAAGTAGCGCAGCATCTTCTCGGTGACGTCGAAGTCGGCGATGACACCGTCCTTCAACGGTCGGATGGCCATGATGTGGCCGGGGGTACGGCCGATCATGCGCTTGGCCTCGGAGCCGACCGCGAGGATCGCCCCGTTCTTGGTGTTGATCGCGACCACGGAGGGCTCGTTGAGCACGATGCCACGCCCGCGCACGTACACCAGCGTGTTGGCGGTGCCGAGGTCGACGGCCATGTCGCGACCGAGGAACTGGAAGGTGTTGCCGAGACCTGCCACGGGCGAACCTGAACTTCGGGTGCGGGGACACGCGTCGGAACGGCGCGTCAGGCGACGTGGTTCCGGGATCCCCGGGGCGGAGGTGGGTACGGGCCAACTGTAGCAACGGCTCACGTGGCAGCGAACGGGCCGGGGGCCCACCGATCGCCTTGTCCACCGTGGGTGAAGCAAGCCGACGGATGGTGGGGACCCGGGGCTCCGTGCGCCCACCGATGCGCGTCAAACGCGCGCCGCCGGGCCGAACTGGCCGGCCACCGGCGGACGGGCAGGGGCCGGATGTGACCAGGCGTCAACGTCCGGATGGACCGCCCGACCACCTGAAGCGAGAAGCCCTGACCATCCGTGACCATGAGGCCACCTCCAGCACTTGCTCGGCCACGGTGGGCAACAGGCGGCGCCCGCGACTAGTTACTTTGGGTAGTTCTTCAATCACCTATAGACACTAGGCACGGTCTGGCCCATGCTGACCACATGATCAACCTCCGCCGCGCAATGCTGCCCCGTCGAGCCACGCTCGTGACCATCGCATTGCTCGTCACGGCGAGCCTGATGGCGACACCGGCGGCCGCCGTCGACGCGGGCGCGGAGGACGAGCTGCTCGCGTTGTTGGGGGACGCGCGGCGGTCCGCGGGCCTGCCGGAACTCCAGCCGGCTGCGGACCTGACCGAGGTGGCGCGCCGCCACAGCGCGCGGATGGCCGACGAGGGCCGGATGTTCCACAACCCCCAGCTCGGCGACCAGGTGAGCGGCTGGCGGTCGCTCGGCGAGAACGTGGGCCGCGGCGCAAGCGCCCGCAGCGTGCACGACCTGTGGATGCAGTCCGACGGCCACCGTGCCAACATCCTGTCCACGACGTTCCACGACGTGGGCATCGGCGTCGAGCGTCGCGACGGGTTCCTGTGGGTCACGCAGGTGTTCCGCGAGCGCACCGAGCCCGCGCCCCAACCAACCTCCGAACCCGCGCCCCAACCAACCTCCGAACCCGCGCCCCAACCAACCTCCGAGCCCGCGCCCCAACCAACCTCCGAACCCGCGCCGTCGGTGACGGCGGCCGGGTCGGAGCCGGCGTCGGAGCCGGCGGGTAGCGCCCGGGTCGGCCTCGGCAGCACGGTGGTGCGGATCGCTGCGGCGCCTGCGCCCCGCGGGGTCGATCGCCTCGCGCTGTCGCTGGCAGCGGGCTCCGTGCACGACGGCGGCCCCACCCCGGGCGAGCTGCTGTCGGACAGGTCGCCGAGCTGATCGACCGCATCGCCGCCGGGCCAGGGCCGGAGCCGTGCGGGACCGTCTCGGGGCGAGTTCTCCACAGCCGCGGCACGATCCGTCCTGACCGTAGACTGGTGGCGCCGTAACGTCCGGCGGCATGAGCGGAGAAGCATCATGGGCCAGACCGGTAGCCGACGCCTCACCTACGACGACGTGCTACGCGAGCGCCCCGAGACCAACACCTTCGAGGAACTCATCGACGGCGAGCTCGTCGTGAGCCCGGCGCCGTCGTTCGAGCACCAGGTCGCGGTGAACTTCCTCCACCTCCGGCTGGGCAACTGGGGGCTGGCCAACGACGCCCTCGCCATCACCGGCCCGTTCGACCTCCTCGTCGAGCCGACCACGGTCGTGCAACCCGACGTGTTCTTGGTCGGACCGGATCAGCCTCAGACGCTCGCGCGCCCGCTCACGTACCCGCCCGTTCTGTGCGTCGAGGTGCTGTCGCCCTCGAACCGCCGTCACGACCTCGTGCGCAAGCGCGCCATCTACGAGCGGTTCGGCGTCCGCGAGCTGTGGTTCGTCGACCTCGACGCCCCCACGATCGAGCAGGTCGTGCTCGGGGACGACGGCCACTACGGACCGTCGCGGCTACACACCCCCGGCGACACCCTCGCCAGCGCGACGATCGTCGGGCTCACGGTGGACGTGGACGAGATCGTCGGCACGGACGCCCCGTGGCGTGGGAGCCGCTGACGTGTCCGGACCCCGAATGGGTCGGTGGACGCTGTGACGGGGCAGCGGGCTCCACAGCCCTGACCGCGACCCACCTGACAAGGGAACCCTCCGGCTCGTAGCATGGGCGCACGACGTGACCCGTGAGGTGGCACCGTGCACACCAGGCGTTCCGGCGCGATGACCTACGACGACCTGCACCAGCGGGGCGAGCGCAACCGGTTCGAGGAACTCATCGACGGTCACCTCCTCGTCGCCGACTCGCCCACGGCCGACCACCAGCGGACCGTCAAGCGGCTCCTGCTCGCGCTGGAACGTTCGTTGGAGGGATCGGGGCGCGAGGTCGTCGTCGGTCCGATGGACGTGCTCGTCGACGACACCAACGTCCTGCAACCCGACCTGCTCGTGATCCCGGCCGACCGGGCGGGGCGTTGGCAGCGCCCCGTCGACTTCCCGCCCGACCTGGTCGTCGAGGTGCTGTCGCCGTCCAACCGTGCCCACGATCTGGTGCGCAAGCGGGCGATCTACGAGCGCTTCGGCGCGCCCGAGCTGTGGTTCGTCGACCTCGAAGCCGGCCGCGTCGAGCAGGTCGTGATGGGCGCGAACGGGGCGTACGGGGCGTCACGGATGCACGCGCCGGGGCAGCCGCTGGTCAGCGATCAGCTCGACGGCGCGACCGTGCAGGTACTCGACATCCTCGGGTACTGAGCCGGCGAACGCGCATGCAGACTAGAGGCAGCCGCGACGGGCGAGGCTGACCCAGCGGCCGGCACCGACGACGAGGTGGTCCAGCAGCTCCACACCCACGACCTGGCCCGCGCTGGCGACCCGGCGTGTCACGAGCTCGTCGTCGCGTGACGGCTCGGGGTCGCCGCTGGGATGGTTGTGACCGAGCACCAGCGCGCTCGCGTTGGCCAGCAGCGCATCGCGGTAGACCTCGCGCGGGTTGACGAACGTGTGGTCCACCGACCCGACACTGACGGTCACCTGTCGGATCAGCCGGTGCTTGGTGTCCAGGAGCAACGCGACGCAGCGCTCGCGATCGCGTTCGAGCAGGCCGGGGACGAGGAGGTCGGCGGCGGCGTCAGGGCTGGTCACCGACGTGCGCTCACCCGGGTCGGGCCAGGTGGTCCGCCGTGCGTCCTCGGCGACACACGCATCGCAGGCTCCGAGCACGCGTGCCCGTGCCGCGACCTCCGAGGTCTCGGGTCCGTCCCGCCACGCTGTCACCTGCGCTCCTGCCGACCGACGTGCGCAGCAGCCTGCCGGACCGGCAGCGGTCCGTCAGGATCGCCCGTCGCGCACCTGTGGATAG
Organism: Nitriliruptorales bacterium; assembly: GCA_036396595.1. Taxonomy (GTDB): domain Bacteria; phylum Actinomycetota; class Nitriliruptoria; order Nitriliruptorales; family Nitriliruptoraceae; genus DASWKO01. The sequence continues at coordinate 13,171 of DASWKO010000186.1, forward strand.
CGCGGTCAGCCTCGGAGCGCCCCGGGTCAGAACCGGGTCAGAACCGGCCGGGGAAGAAGATGCCGAGCTCGCGCTTCGCTGACTCGGGGGAGTCCGAGCCGTGCACGAGGTTCTGGCCGATGATGGTGGCGAACTCGCCGCGGATCGAGCCGGGGGCCGCTTCGATGGGGTCGGTGGCGCCCATGATCTGGCGCATCCCCTTGATCGCGTCGTCACCAGCGACGCACATCGCGACCAGCGGCCCCGAGGTGATGAAGTCGACCAGCTCGCCGAAGAAGGGCTTGTCGGCGTGCTCGCCGTAGTGCTCCTCGGCCGCGTCCCGCTCGAGCGTGCGCAGCTCCAGCGCATCGAGCGTGAAGCCCTTGCGCTCGATGCGGGTGACGACCTCGCCGATCAGGCCGCGCTGGACAGCGTCCGGCTTGACGAGGATGAGGGTGCGTTCGGACACGATGGGCAACCTTCGGGTGACGGTGGGTGGAGCGGTCGGCGGCCGACCGGGCCGGCATCGCGGGCAGCGTAACCGCACGACCGTCCGCCGACCGGACCCGGTGTTACGCCGAGCGGGCCCCACTCGTTAGGGTCACCGCTCACTAGGTACGACCGTCCCCCCGGCGCCTCACCTCCTGGTTCGTGTTGACCGTGCTCGCTCGCCCCCTTCCAGCGCTCGCTGCTGCCGTCCTGGCGCTGGTCGCGATCCTCACGGCGACCGGTCGGCCAGCGCTCGCGGCCGATGCCAACGCGGAGTCCCGCTTCGTGGCGCTGGTCAACCAGGAACGTGCCAGCCGGGGGCTGCACGCGCTGGAGGTCTCGGCCGAGCTCGCCTCCGTGGCCCGCCGGCACAGCGGGCGGATGGCACAGCAGCAGCGCCTGCACCACAACCCGAGCCTGAGCAGCGAGGTGAGCTACCGCAAGGTGGGCGAGAACGTCGGGTACGGCGAGACGGTCGACCAGGTGCACCGTGCGTTCATGGCGTCCTCGGGTCACCGGGGCAACGTCCTGTCGCCGGACTACACCCAGATCGGCGTCGGGGTCGCGTGGCGCGACGGCACGCTGTGGGTGACCGAGGTGTTCCGCCTCCCCAAGGGCGCATCGCCGCCACCTGCTCCGGCACCACCGCCGCCTCCTCGGAAGGCGCCCTCCGCACCACGGGCGGCGCCGCCTGCTCCTCCCCCGGCCCCCGAACCCGAGCCCGAAGCCGAGCCCGTCAGCCGCCATCTGCGGTTGGTATTCGCCCGCGTCGTGGCCCAGGACTCCCGCGTCGAGGTCGGCACCCTGGTGGGCGACGCGCTCAAGACGCCGTCGCCCTGACCGCGACCCACCGGTCGGGCTCGGTCGCGCGCCCGGCGCATCACTCCTCGGCGTCGCCGTCCAGCAGGTCGAACGGGTCCTGCGGCAGGTCGCTGCCGTAGTCGCCGAGGTCGGGTTCGTCGTTGCCCAGCGGCAGGTAGCGCTCGCGGGCGGCGCCGACGGCGTACAGCGAGCCGGTGACCAGCACGCCGTCGCCCTCACCGGCGACGCCGGTGGCCTTGTCCAGTGCCTCGTCGACGTTGGCCGCGGTCTCGACGGCCACACCCGTGCCGGCCCACCGGGCCTGTGCGATGGCCGCGAGCTGCGGGACGGTCGCGGACCGGTGCGTCGGGGCGCGGGTCACCACCACGTGGTGGGCGATGCCCACGTAGGCGCCCACGATCCCGTCGATGTCCTTGTCGGCCAGCACCGCCAGCACGACGATCAGGTTACGGAACGAGAAGGCTTCGCCGATCGCGGCCGCAGCCGTCCGGGCGCCGTGCGGATTGTGCGCGCCGTCGAGCAGGACGGTCGGCTCACGGTGCACGACCTCGAGCCGGCCGGGCGTCTCGACCGCTGCGAAGCCCTGGCGCACCAGGTCGTCATCGACGTTGTCCCAGGCGTCACCGAGGAAGGCGGCGTACGCTGCCAGCGCCAGTGCCGCGTTCGCCGCCTGGTGAGCGCCGAACGCGGGGAGGAACACCTCGATCCGGCGTTCCCCCACGTCGAGCGTGACACCCTGGCCTCCCACGCCGATGCGCCGGTCCCTCACTCCGAAGTCACGGCCGGCGCGCCACAACCTCGCCCCGACCTCGGTGGCCCGATCCTCGATGATCGCCAGGACCTCCGGCGCCTGCTCGGCGCAGATGACCGTCGCACCCGGCTTGACGATCCCGACCTTCTCGCCGGCGACCGCCTCCGGGGTGTCCCCGAGCTCGCTGTGGTCGACATCGATGGCCGTCAGCACCGCGACCTCGCCCCGCACGAGGTTGGTGGCATCCCACCGCCCGCCCATGCCGACCTCGAACACGCCCACCTCGACCGGCTTGTCGGCGAACCACCAGTAGGCCATGGCGGTCAGCGCCTCGAAGTACGTGATGTGGTCGCCGCGCTGCTCGTCGACCAGTTCGAGCAGAGGCGCCAGGTCAGCGTAGACATCGGTGAACTCACGCTCGGTGATCGGCATGCCGGCGGCCGTCAGCCGCTCCCGGATCGACTGCAGGTGCGGCGACGTGTACAGCCCGGCCGAGATCCCCGAGGCGTCGAGCAGGACCGCGATCATCCTGGCCGTGGAGGTCTTGCCGTTCGTGCCGGTGATCTGGATGGCGGGGTAGCCGGTCTGCGGGTCGCCCATCAGCGCGGCCATGGCGCGCATCCGCTCCAGATCGGGCTCGCCGATGCTGGCCGGGATGCGCTGCCGCAGCCCCTCGAGAGCTTCGGTGAAGTCCACCCGGTCAGCCCACCAACGACGACAGCGCGGCGATCTGGTCGCCGAGCTCGTCGATGCGCCGGACCCACTCGTCACGCTTGTCGCGCTCGGCCTGGACCACGTGGGCCGGAGCCTTGGCGACGAAGTTCTCGTTGGCGAGCTTGCCCTCGACGCGCTGGCGCTCGGACTCGGCGTTGTCGAACTCCCTGCGCAGCCGCACCAGCTCGCCCTCGACGTCGATGAGCCCTGCCAGCGGGACGTAGGCCTCGCCGACTCGGAACACGACCTTGCTGATGCCGTCACCTGCCGGTGCGCCGTCGGCGAAGGTCAGCTCGCCGACCCCTGCCAGCGAACGGATCAGCGGGTCGAGCGAGCCCAGCAGCTCGGGCTCGCCGGTCACGATCGTGACGTCGAGCCCCCTGCTGGGCGCGACGTCGTTCTGCGACCGGAAGCGACGCAGCTCGGTCACCAGATCCTGCAGCACCGCGAACCGGGCCTCCGCGTCGGCGTCACGGGAGCTCAGCGCGGTCGGCCAGTCCTGGACCATGAGGCTGTCCGTGCCGCCCTCGGCGCCGGTCAGCGCGCGCCACAGCTCCTCGGTGACGAACGGCATCTCGGGGTGCAGCAGCCGCAACAGCCGCTCCAGGACGGCAGCCAGCACCTGCCGCGCGGTGGCCTTGGCCGCCTCGTCCTGCCCGTACAGGCGGACCTTGACGGCCTCCACGTACCAGTCGGCGAGCTCGCTCCAGGCGAAGGTGTACAGCGCGTCGCTGATGCGGGCCCAGTCCCAGGTCACGTAGGCGGCCTCGACCTGCTCGCGGGCGGCCTCGAGGCGCGACAGCACCCAGCGGTCCTCCAGCGCGAGGTCGTCAGCGGGCGGGAGGCGCCCCGGATGGGTGCCGTCCAGGTTGCTCAGCGCGAACCGCGTGGCGTTCCACAGCTTGTTGGCGAAGCGCCGCGCGCCCTCGACCCACTCCTCGGCCAGCGGCACGTCGGTGCCAGGCGAGGTGTGCTGGAACAGCGCGAACCGCAGCGCATCCGCGCCGTGCTCCTCGATGAACTCGAGCGGGTCGATCGAGTTGCCGAACGACTTGGACATCTTCTTGCCCTCGCCGTCGCGCACCATGCCGTGGTTGTAGATGACGTGGAACGGCACCTCGTCGAGGAACCACAGGCCGGTCATCAGCATCTTCGACACCCAGAAGGTGTTGATGTCGTAGCCGGTCTCGAGGATCGCGGTCGGGTACCAGGTCCGCAGCTCGGGGGTCTGCTCGGGCCAGCCGAACACCGTGAACGGCCACAGCGCCGAGCTGAACCACGTGTCCAGGACGTCCTCGTCCTGGCGCAGGTCGTCCCGGCCGCACTCGGCACAGGCAGCCGGGTCCTCGCGCTCCACGGTGATGTGGCCGTCAGGGCAGTACCAGGCCGGGATCCGGTGTCCCCACCAGATCTGGCGCGAGATGCACCAGTCGTAGTGGTTGTCGAGCCACTCCAGGAACGGCTTGGTGCTGCGCTCCGGGATGAACGTCACGTCCCCGTCGCGCACGGCCTTGGCCGCCTTGTCCGCGAGCGGACGGATCTTGACGAACCACTGGTCGCTCAAGCGCGGCTCGACCACGGTGTCGCAGCGCGAGCAGTGACCCACCTGGTGGCTGTGCGGATCGATCCTCACGAGCAGACCGAACTCGTCCAGCGCCTGCTTGACCGCCCGGCGCGCCTCGAGTCGATCGAGCCCCGCGAACCGACCACCGGTCGCGGCGATCGTCCCATCGTCCTCCAGGATGTCGATGACCTCGAGGCCATGGCGCTCGCCGATCTCGAAGTCGTTGGGGTCGTGCGCCGGTGTGATCTTCACCGCGCCCGTCCCGAACTCCGGATCGACGTACCCGTCGGCGATGACCTCGATCTCGCGCTCGAAGAACGGGTGCTTCACCGTCCTGCCGATCATGGCGGAGTAGCGCTCGTCGTCGGGGTGCACGGCGATCGCCGTGTCGCCCAGCATCGTCTCCGCGCGGGTCGTCGCGACCTGGACGCCGCCGTCGGCATCGCTCCACGGGTAGGTGAAGTGGACCAGCTCGCCCTGGACCTCCTCGTGGTCGACCTCGATGTCGGACAGGGCGGTGGCGCAGCGCGGGCACCAGTTGATCAGCCGGTTGCCGCGGTAGATCAGGTCCTGCTCGTAGAGGCTGACGAAAACCTCACGGACGCCAGCCGATCGCTGCTCGTCGAAGGTGAAGGCCTCGCGCCGCCAGTCCGCCGACACGCCGAGCTTGCGGAGCTGCTCGAGGATCACCCCACCAGACTCCTCGCGCCACGCCCACACACGCTCGACGAAGGCCTCGCGCCCGAGGTCGTGGCGGGTGCGCCCCTCCTCGGCGAGCTGGCGCTCCACGACGTTCTGGGTGGCGATGCCGGCGTGGTCGGTGCCCGGCACATAGACCGCGTTCTTCCCCTGCATTCGGGCATGCCGGATCATCGCATCCTGGATCGAATGGGTCAGGGCGTGGCCGATGTGCAGCGACCCTGTGACGTTGGGTGGCGGGAACACGATCGCGAACGGTTCGCCCTCGCCGTCGGGCTCGGCCTCGAACAGGCCGGCCTGCTCCCAACCGAGGTAGAGCGCGTGCTCCACCTCGCCGGGCTCGTAGCCCTTGGCCAGCTCGGTCATGAAGGATCCTCTGGGCTTCGCGTGGGAGTGGCCGCCGAGGCTACCGGCACCCCCGCCCCGACCTCACGACCGCCCGGTGCGTCTCCCGCTGCGGGCCAACCCGTCACCGCCCGGCGCGTGCGCATGCCAGTGTGGACAACCGGTTTGACACGCCCCACCCCACCGCTACACTCGAACACACGTTCGACACACCCTTCGGGACACACACGGCGGAAGGAGGACCCGATGCACACCACCACCAACACCCTGCACCGGACCCTCGCCCGCGAAACCCCTGGCGCTTATGAGTCCACCCCACCACCCGACGCCCCGCCACCGGACGCCCCGCTGGAGCTGCCCCCCGCGCTGGCCGAGCTGCTGGACCTGGCCGGCTGCGCCGACCGCGCCCTGGCCCGCATGATCGCCCTGCTGGCCCGGCTGCAGGCATCCGGGGAGGTCGAAGCCGCCACCGAGCTGCCGGTGGAGGCCTGGCTGGCACAGCTCGGGCGCATCACCCGCATCGACCGCCGGTTCCTGGGGCTGGCAGCAGACGTGCTGGCACCCATGCCAGCCACCCTGGCCGCCTTCGGTGACGGCAGCCTGTCGTGGTCCCAGATCCGCGCCATCGTCACCGCACTGCGGCCGCTCAAGATCGCCGAGCGGGCCCAACTCGATGACCAGATCGCACAGGCAGCCCACCAGTTCGCCACCTGGGACCCCGAACAGATCGTGTGGCGGGTCGAGCTGCTGGCCGCCGAACTCACCACCCCCCAGCACCCCGACGATGTCGATGATGTCGATGGGCTGCTGGAGGCGCCTGAGCGTCCGGCTGACACGCTGGTGCTGCAGCCGCGTCTGGACGGCGGCGGCGGCAAGCTGCACGGCCACTACCACGACCCGCTCGCCTACGCCACCATCGAAGAGGCCCTCTCGCAAGCCATGGGCCGCCCCGACAGCCTCGAAGCCTCCCGCGACCACCAGGCACGGACCCGCAACGCCCACCGCATCAGCCAAGCCCGAGCCCAAGCCCTCACCGACCTGTGCGCCAACTCCCTGTCCGGCCACACCCACCACCCCACCACCAGCGACAGCGACAGCACGAGCGACACCGACAGCACCGATGCCGCCGACAGCACCAGCGCCAGCGGCAGCGACAGCACCAGCGACACCGCCAGCGACACCGCCAGCGACGGCGGCGGTTGCGGCTGTGGTGGGACGGCGGTGGCGGCCAGGCCGCTGTTCTTCGGCACCATCCAGCTCGAGACCCTGCTGGGCCTGAGCCATCTGCCGGGCAACATCCTGACCCGGATGACCGGGGGACGGCTGCGGGTGGATGCGGCCACCGCCCGCCGGCTGTTCGACCAGGCCGGGGCGGGGCTGCGCACGATCGTGATCGACCAGACCGGTCAAGCGGTCGGCGTGGGTACCAGGACCTACCTGGCTCCGGGCTGGCTGCGTGACACCATGCTGGCCCTCCAGCACGAATGCGCCGCTCCGGGCTGCCAGGTGGCGGCCCGCAACAGCGATCTGGACCACATCCTCGCCTGGCCGGGCGGCCCCACCGATGTGAACAACCTGCAGTTCGCCTGCCGCTCGGATCATCGTGCCAAGACCCAGGGCCGCTGGCAGGTCGAGGTGCTGGCGGACGGCACCCGACGCTGGCGTCACGTCAGCTCGGGGCTGACCACCGATACCCCCCTGGCCACCCGCCCCCTGAGCACCCCTGCCCCCCAACCCCCACGGCTCCAGCCGCCTGGGCGAAGACCCTGACGCCCCGCAAGGCCCCGAGCCAAAGGCGACGGGGCCCACACCCA
>DASWKO010000187.1:0-5893 GCA_036396595.1 Nitriliruptorales bacterium
GGTCATCATTCATCCCACCCTGCCAGGCCGCGGGCCCGGGCCTGCTCGACCGCCTGGTGGCGGTCGGCGGCGCCGAGCTTGCCCATCGCGCCGTCCAGAGCCGGGTCTGGACCACCACTGTGTATGGGTCATCATTCATCCCACCCTGCCAGGCCGCGGGCCCGGGCCTGCTCGACCGCCTGGTGGCGGTCGGCGGCGCCGAGCTTGCCCATCGCGCCGTGCAGGTGCGCCTTGACCGTGTGCGGCGAGAGCCCCAGCTCGCCGCCGATCTGCCGGTTGGTCAGGCCGCGCGCCACCAGGCCCAGGACCCGCAGCTCCTGGATGGTCAGCTCGCCGGGCCCGCCGGTGCGCCCTCCCCGCGCAGCCATCGCGACCAGGCGCGGGACCAGATGGGGGTCCACGAAGCGCCCGCCCCCGACCGCGCTGCGTACGGCGGGCTCGAGCAGGTCCGGCGCCGACCCGTGGAGCAGCAGCCCCGCGAAGCCGGCTCGCAGCAGGTCGAACACCTGCGCATCGGTGAACGCCGGCGCCACCACGATCGTCACGGGGTGGTCCGGGCCGTCCGCCAGGTCCAGGCCACCGATGCCCACGACCAGCGCGTCGACCTTGCCCTCGACCCCCGGCGGATCGAGCGGTCCGAGCGGTCCGAGCGGGCTGAGCGGGACGAGCTCGAGCGACGGCGCCGCGGCGATCAGCGCCTCGAGGCCCGCGCGCGCCAGCGGGGCCTGCTCGCGGACCCCGACCCGGACGGCTGCTGGCGCGGCCAACGTCCACGGACCCCGTTCCTCGGCGGCCCCGCGCCAGCGGTGGCGGGGACGGTGCCGGAGCAGGTCCCGGGGCAGGTCCCGGGCGGGCAGGGGCGGCGTTGTGTTGTGAGTTCGGTACGTCATACCTGAAACGCTACACGACCTGCCGGTCGCAACCGAGCACCTCGGACGTGACCCCGACGTACGCTGGTCCGGTGATCGGCGCCGGGCGGGACCCGTGAAGGGCGATGTGCTCGAGATCCAGCTCTTCGGCGGGTTCTCGGTGCAGTTCGGGGGCGAGCCGCTGCCGCCGCTGCCCTCGCGGACGGCCCGGTCGCTGTTCGCGTACCTGGCACTGCACGCCGGACACCCGCAGGCACGCACCCTGCTGGCGCACCGCTTCTGGCCCGACGCGACCGAGTCGCGTGCCCGGCGCCGTCTGAGCCACGCGCTGTGGCAGGTCCAGGACGCGCTGGGCGAGCTCGCGCCCGGCAACGCCTACCTGCTCACGCCGGGCGACACCGTCCTGTTCGACGCGTCCGCTGCCTACTGGCTGGACGTCGAGGAGTTCGAGCAGCGGCTGGACCGGGTCGACGCGGCGGGCGGCGTCGACGCCGCGGCGATGCGCGAGCTGCGCCGCTGCGTCGAGCTGTACCACGGCGACCTGCTGGCCGGCGCCTACGAGCCGTGGGCGGTGGACGAGCAGGCACGGCTGGGGCAGCGCTACGTCACCGCGCTCGGCCGGCTGATCGAGGGCTGCAAGCAGCGCGGCAACTTCGATGAGGCCCTGACCCTGGCGCGCCGGCTGACCCATCAGGAGCCGCTGCGCGAGGACGCCCACCGCGAGGTGATGCGCCTGTGCGTGCTGCTGGGGCGCCCGAGCCAGGCGATGGAGCAGTACGAGCGTTGCCGGTCGGTGCTCCTCGAGGGACTCGACACGGAGCCGGCCGCCCAGACCACCGAGCTGTACCTCCGCATCGCCCGCACCCGGGACGTGACCGGACCGCGCTCGCCTCCGGCCGAGGAGCTGGTCAGCCGCCGCCTGGTGGGGCGCGACGACGAGCGCGTGGCGCTGGTCGATCAGCTCGAGCGCACCCTGGCCGGGGCGTCCGGGATGGTGTTCGTCGAGGGCGAGCCCGGCGTCGGCAAGACGCAACTGTTGACCCAGGCTGCCGAGGACGCGAGTTGGCGTGGGTTCCGGGTCCTGTGGGGCACCTGCCACCCCGACGGCGTGGCCTATGGCGCGATCCGGCAGGCGCTGGCCCGCGAGCTGGACGCGGTCCGGGTGGCCCAGCTCCGCGCCCGCATCTCGCCGGTGCTGCTCGAGGATGCGGCCCAGCTCCTGCCGCCTCTGGAGCGGGCCGGGGTCGCACCTGCCCTCACGCGCCGACCTCGTGAGGAACACGCGCTGCGGATGCGCGAGGCACTGACCGGGATCATCGGCGCGCTGGCCACGCTCGACCCGGTGCTGATCGTGATCGAGGACGCCCACCGTGCCGACAGCGAGACGCTTGACCTGCTGCGCACGCTGAGCCAGCGCGACCACGGCGGTCGGCTGCTGACGGTCGTGAGCTTCCGGGACCTCGAGGCGCGCGCGACCGGTGACGTCTGGACCGGCCTGCGAGGGCTGGACCGCGACGCGCGCCCGGTCCGGTTGGCGCTGCGACCTCTGTCGGCGTTCGAGACGACCGCGCTGCTCGCCGAGGTTCTGGCCACCCCGGAGGTCCCGGCGGCGTTCGCCGGAGCGGTCCACCGCGAATCCGGCGGCAACCCGCTGTACGCACTGGAACTGCTGCGCGCGCTCCGCGACGAGGGCGCGCTGACCGGTGCGGGCGACGAGCGCCTCGACCACCTGACGGTCCCGGTCACCGACGGGTTGCGGTCGGTCATCGACGGCCGGCTGGCACACCTGGATCCCGAGGCCCGGGCGCTGGTCGAGCTCGGAGCCGTGCTCGGCGCCGAGTTCCCGCTGGTGGCGCTCCAAGCGGGCAGCCAGCTCCCGGAGGTCGACGTGACCGCCCGGCTCGGGGAGTTCGTGCGCCGCAACCTGGTCGACGCCGACGGCGAGGCGTGCCGGTTCACGCACGCGGCCACGCGACGGGTCGTGCTGGACGGCCTGGATCCCGACCGGAGGCGCGCGCTGCACGAGCGCGCGGCGACGGCGCTGGAGTCCACCCACCCGGACCGGGTCGAGGCGCTGGCCGCGCACCTCCAGCAGGCCGACCTGCCGAACCGGGCCCTGCCGTACCTGCGGCAAGCGGCGCGGCGGGCCATGGACGTGCACGCCTACGCCACGGCGGCCACACACCTGCGGGCTGCAGCCAACGTGCTGGACCGCGTGCCCGTGGAGGTCGGCGAACGCTTCGACCTGCTGGCCGACCTCGAGGAGGTCCTGGGCGTGCTCGGACGCCGGGACGAGCAGGCCGGCGTCCTGGCCGCGCTGGAGCCCCTGGCCACCGGTGACCCAGCGCGCCGGACCGAGGCCGCACTGCGACACGCCACCTACCTCGGTCACGTCGATCGGTTCGTCGAGGCGAGGCAGGTGGCCGGTGAGGCGGTCGAGATCGCCCGCGGGCGGGCGCCGTCCGAGCACGGCCGCGCTCTGATCGTGCTGGGCCGGGTCATGAGCTGGGCAGGCGACAACGCCGGCGCCATCCCCGTGCTGTCGGACGCCGCGGACCTGCTGGCCGACGCGCCCGACCTCGAGGCCGAGGCGTGCTTCGCGCTCGGCACCGCGCTGCGGTTCGTCCAGCGCGCCGACGAGGCACGGCAGGCGCTGCAACGGTCGCTGGCGCTGGCGGAGGAGCACGACGACCGGCGGGGCATCGTGCAGGCGCTGGGAGCCCTGGCCGACGTGCACGCCGAGGCGGTGCGCACCGATCAGGCGGTCGCGACCTACGAGCGGGCCATCCAGATGGCGCGCGAGATCGGCTACCGCCACCGCGAGGGTGTGAGCATGGTGAACCTGGGCACGGTCCGGCTGGTGCGGGCCGAGCCCGGGGCCGCGCTGGCGGCCTACGACCAGGCGGCACGCATCTTCGACGAGCTGGGCAACCACCGCGGGCTGGCCACGGTCCAGCTCAACCGGGCATGGCTGCAGCACCGCTGGCTCGGCGACGACGCCCCGGCCGAGACCGATGCCGAGGCCGCCCTGCGGTACTTCGAGGGTGGCGGCAACCCCGGCAGCACAGCCGTCTGCCTGGAGACGCTGGCCGCGGTCGCCCGACGGCGCGGGGACCTGGAGCTGGCCGGCCGTCATCTGGAGGCAGCATTGGCCGCTGCCAGGGAGGGCGGCGAGCCGCGGGCCGAGGCGCAGGTCCTGCGCAGCCAGGTCGAGCTGGCGATCGCGCGCGACGATCTCGACGCGGCCGGCAACCTCCTCGACACCGCCGAGCGCCTGGTCACCGAGCTCGAGCTGGTCGAGTTCGCGGCCGAGCTGCGATCCCTGCGGTCGCTGGTGCTGGCGCGGGCAGGCGACCACGAGGCGGCGTGGAAGGTCGCGCAGGACGCCCTCGAGCAGGTCGCGGCGGGCGCCGAACGGCACCGCATCCACCACCGCGTGGCACAGGTCGCCCACGGGTCCGGCCGCTCCGACGAGGCCGAGCGTCACCACGTGTTCGCATTCCAGCTCCTCCAGACGGCGCTGGCCGACCTCGGCGAGGCGGCCCGGGACCACTCGGTCGAGCGGGTCGCCGAGCACCGTGCGATCGCCGAGGCCGGTCGCGGCCTGAGCCCCCGCGAACTCACGGTGAGGCTGGCCAGCCGCGACGCACCGCGTGGGCGCGCCCTGACGCAGGACGATGTCGTCGACGTCCACCTGGAGTTCGGCCCACCACCCGACGGACCGGCCCAGCGTGCCCGCCAGATCCTCCAGGTGCTCGATCAGGCCGGTGAACAGGGCGCCGAGGCGACCCTGGACGACCTGGCCGAGATCTTCGACGTGAGCGTGTCGACGGTGCGCCGCGACCTGCGGTGGCTGCGCCAGCAGGGCCACGGCGCCGCGACCCGCGGTACGGGGACCGGCTGACCACCTACCAGCACGACCTCATCCCCCGAACCGAGACAGTCACGAGACACGGTCCCCACACGCTCCGGTCGTTCCCCAACGACCGGAGATCCCGTGAGCAAGCGCCTCATCGCCATCGCGTTCGCCTGGACCACGATGCTCGTCGTGGCCGCGCAGCCAGCCCTCGCTGGTACCCAGTACATGGGTTGAACCTCGGCGCGCGCCCGGTGGGCCGGGTGGCCGCCTACCCCGGCCCGTCGGCGCGCACCAGGCCCGCGATGCATCCGTCACAGCCCGCCGCCGGCCCGGCCCCCGCCACGGGCCCGACCCCAGACGCCGGCCCGGCCCCCGCCGACGGCCCGACCCCGGACGCCGGCCCGGCCCCCGCCGACGGCCCGGCCCCCGCCGACGGCCCGACCCCCGACGATCCTTCGGCAGCGTGGGCCGGTGCCCCGAAGGCGGTCGATGCGTGCCGGCAGGTCGACCGCATCGTCGCGATCTACCTCGTCGCGGCGGCCATGTGGATCGGAGCGAGCGGTTTCGTGGCCGAGCAGATCGCGCGACACACGCCCGTGTCCATCTCGGCGATCGAGGTGAGCAAGAGCCTGGCGTTCGTCGTGGTCACCGCGCTCGTGCTGCGGCACACCCTGCGCCGGTGGGCCCAGCGCATCACCCGGATCGTGGCCATCGAGGCGCAGGCCGCCGACGCGGAGCGCCGGGCCGCCGATCTGCTCCGGGAGGCCGACGAGATCCGCTCGCGCTTCCTGCGTGGGATCTCCCACGAGCTGCGCACACCCCTGACCAACATCGTCGGCTACGGGGTGACCCTGAGCTCCCGGCTCGAACAACTCCAGCCTGGTCAGATCGAGCAGTTCACGCAGCGGCTGGTCGTCAACGCTCGACACCTCGAGCGGATGGTCATCGACCTGCTGGACGTCGATCGGCTCACCGGCGCCGACGGGCCGCCGAAACGCGAGCCCGTACGCATCGATCACCTGGCCGCCGAGGTGCTCGAATCCATGCCGCTACGCGGCCACGTCGTCCGACTCGAGGCCGATGCTGCGACCGCCTCGTTGGACCGATCGAAGGTGGAGCGGATCCTTCGGGAGCTGGTCCGCAACGCCTCGCGCCACACCCCCGA
>DASWKO010000188.1:0-1693 GCA_036396595.1 Nitriliruptorales bacterium
GCTTGGGCACGTCGGTGACGTCGTGGACCAGCCCGTCGACCCGCACGCGGGCGTAGCCCTCGGTCGACAGCTCCTGGAACAGCGCCGCGTACTCGCCCTTGCGCCCGCGCACGACGGGAGCCAGCACCTGGAAGCGCGTGCCCGACGGCAGCTCGTGGACCTGGTCCACGATCTGGTCGGCGGTCTGCGACGTGATGGGCCGGCCGCAGTTCGGGCAGTGCGGCTTGCCGATGCGCGCAAACAGCAGCCGCAGGTAGTCGTAGATCTCGGTGATCGTCCCGACCGTGGAGCGCGGGTTGCGCGAGGTCGACTTCTGGTCGATCGAGATGGCCGGTGACAGGCCCTCGATGAAGTCCACGTCGGGCTTGTCCATCTGTCCGAGGAACTGCCGTGCATAAGCCGACAGCGACTCGACGTAGCGGCGCTGGCCCTCGGCGTAGATGGTGTCGAACGCCAGGCTGGACTTGCCGGACCCGGACAGGCCCGTGAACACGATCAGCGCGTTGCGGGGCAGTTCGAGGTCGACGTTCTTGAGGTTGTGCTCGCGGGCACCGCGGACGGTGATGGTGTCGCTCGACAAGGAGGGGCCTTCCGCAGCGGGCCGACACGGGCCCCGGCATGGATGCAGGGAAGTGGAGGCAGCGTACCGGCGGCGCGGGCGGCGAACACGTGTTCGTCGCCCCGCGTGCGCTGAGCCACTACGGTCGCACCCATGAGCACCTACAGCGGACACGTGGAGCCCGACGGCGAGCGCAGCGAGCGGCGTGACGGGCGGCTGCTGCTGCGCAAGTTCTCGGTGGGCGAGATGGACAACAACGTCTACGTGATCGCGGATGCCGAGACACGTGAGGCGCTGGTCGTGGACGCCGCAGCCCGAGCGGACCGCATCCGCGAGGAGATCGCGGATCTCGAGCCGATCGCCGTGGTGCAGACCCATGGCCACTGGGACCATGTGCGCGCGTGGGGCGATCTCGTGGCCGACCCTGGCCTGCCCGTCTGGGGCCACCCGGCCGACGCCGAGCTGTTCCCCGCGCCCGTCGACCGGGAGCTGCGGGCGGGCGACACCCTTGCGGTGGGCGGCCTGCAGGTCGAGGTGCTGCACACGCCCGGCCACACCGACGGCGCGCTGCAGTTCCTGGTCCAGAGCGACGCGCGCCCCCACCTCATCAGCGGGGACAGCCTGTTCCCGGGAGGTCCGGGCAACACGTGGGACGACCCGGACCGCTTCGAGCGGTTGATGACGAACCTCGAACAACAGGTGTTCGGCCGGCTGCCCGACGAGACCTGGGTCTACCCCGGACACGGCGACGACACCACCCTGGGCGTGGAGCGTCCCAAGCTGCCCGAATGGCGAGAACGCGGCTGGTAGCTGCGCTCAGGGGACGGGCTCGGGGTCGAACCAGTACCGGGCCAGTACCTCACCGAGTTGCTGGTCGAAGGCGCGGGCTTCAGCGACCACCTGTTGGTCGCTCACGAAGCCCAGGCCGAAGCGGTCCACCAGGCTCGCCACGAACGTCACGACCTGCTCGCGGCCGATCGTGTCCTCGGCCGCCAGCCACGCGAGTGCACCCCGGGCGTACACCAGCGGACCGTAGGACGCGCTGCCTGCGAACTGATCGAGGGGCTGACCAGGCGGCTCCTCCACGCCCCCGCTCTGACGCCAGCGGCGGTACCGGCCCACGAGGTACCGGTC
>DASWKO010000189.1:0-4351 GCA_036396595.1 Nitriliruptorales bacterium
CTCGATCACGCGGTCCCGGGTGGGCCCGTCACGGTCGACCTGCGAGACGGAAGCCACCACACCGTCATCCTCCCGGTCGACGCCACCGACACGATCATCCGGGCGCGTGAGGCCGCGCCCGCCGCGACCCCAACCTCCGCAGCGACCGCCGCACGCCAGCCCCACTCCACGAAGCGCCGGCGGCTGGTCACGCTGCTGAGCGTGCTGGCGACGCTGGCCGCAGCCGGCGCGGCTGCGTGGGCCTTCCTGCTCGCGCCCGTCACCGACCTGCCCAGCATCGTCGGCTTGGCCGAGGACGACGCCCGTGCGCAGCTCGAGGCCGCCGGATTCCAGGCGACCGTGCTCAGCAGTGAGCACTCGCTCGAGGTGGTGGCCGGGCGGGTGGTCCGCCACGAGCCGGAGGATGCGGCGCGCAAGGGCGCGACCATCGGCCTGGTGCTCTCGGACGGTCCGCGCCCGGTCGAGGTGCCCGACATCAGCGGTCGGCCGCGCGACGACGCGGTGGACGTGCTGACCGAGGCGGGCCTGGAGCCGGTCGTGACCGACGTGTTCTCCGAGGAGGTCGACGAGGGCGCCGTCGTCCGCACCATCCCCGGTGGCGGCGAGACGGTCGCCGAGGCCAGCGAGGTGACCGTCGAGGTCAGCCTCGGACGCCAGCCGATCGAGGTCCCCGACGTACGGACCAAGCAGGCCGACGCCGCTCTGGAACAGCTCCGCGAACTGGGCCTCGACCCGGTCATCATCGAGGACGTGTTCAGCGACGACGTCCCCGAGGGCCACGTGGTCGAACAGAGCGTCGAGCCAGGCACGACCCGGTTCAGCGGCGACCAGATCCAGCTCAAGGTGAGCAAGGGCGCGCGCACGTTCCCGATGCCCCAGGTCGTCGGCGAGCAGGAGGCCGTGGCCAAGCGCACGCTCGAGGACGTGGGGCTGGTGGTCGAGGTCGAACGGGTCGGCTCGTTCCTGCGTCCCCGGGGCCAGGTCGCACGCACGGACCCGGATGCCGACGAGCCGGTCCGACGGGGCCAGACGGTGACCATCTTCGTGTGGGACTGACGTGACCCCCGGCCGCGTCGGCTGGGCGACCGCCGGCCTCGTCGCGGTCACGTTCGTCTGGGGGGCCAGCTTCGTCGTGGTCCAGGAGGGGGTGGCACGGCTGCCCGTGTGGGCGTTCAACGCATGGCGCTTCACGATCGCAGCCGCGGCGTTGGGGCTCATCGCGGGTCCCCGGCTGCGACAGCTCGGTGGTCGGGGTGTGCGCGACGGTGTGCTGCTCGGCACCGCGCTGTGGGCCGGGTACGCGCTCCAGACCTTCGGCCTGACGCGCACGACCGCGTCCAAGGCAGCCTTCGTCACGGGGATGTTCGTGGTGATCACGCCGTTCCTCCAGGCGGTCGTGGTCCGTCGCGCCCCCTCTGGCGCTGCGTGGGGCAGCGCGCTCGTCGCGCTCGCGGGGCTGGCGTTGCTGACACTGCAGGGCTCACTGCTGCCGGCCACCGGCGACCTGCTCATGCTGGGTTGCGCGCTCGCGTTCGCACTGCACATCGTCGGGCTCGGGGCGTGGTCGAGGGGGCGCTCGGCGGCCGCGCTGGCCACGGTGCAGCTCGCCACCTCGGCGGTGCTGCACGCAGCCGGCGGCGTGGTCGAGGCAGCGCTCACGCCGGGCGTCTACGACTGGTGGCCCGGTGATCTCTACGTCTGGGGTGCACTGGGGTTCACAGCCGTCTTCGCCAGTGCCTTCGCCTTCACCATGCAGACCTGGGCACAGTCGATCCTCGAACCCACGCGCACAGCGGTGATCCTGACCATGGAGCCGGTCTTCGCGGCACTCACCGAGGTCGTGGGGGTGCCGTTGCTGACCTGGCTGGGGATCACCGGCCTGGTGGCGACGGTCCTCGGCCCGCGGGAGGCACTCGGGGCCGGCCTGATCCTCGGGGCGATGCTCTGGTCCGAGCTGCGCACCGGTGAGCCCCCCGACGCGCTGGCGGCCCCCGAAACCGGCGCTCTGGTCGATCGGACCGCGACCGCTCAGCCGGCCTCGGATGGCAGCGCCTCGGGCGAGAACCGGTCCCGGTCGGACCCCACCGTCGCCCAGCCGCGGATCACGAGCTCCGAGACGGCCAGATCCTGGTAGGTGTCGCCCGGGTAGCTCTCGAGCACCTCCACGTTCACGTGATCTGCCAGGACGGGTTCACCGAAGTCGACCACCTGGCGGCCCGGCTGGTCCAGGATCGAGACGTCGTACACGGCGTCGCCACCCAGCGACACGCGTACCCGTCGCAGGCGGGCGTTGGCCACGAAGCTGCGATCGTCCTTCTGGTAGCCGTTGCCGATCACCAGGCCCGAGACCCACGCCGGCTGCGCCAGCGTGAAGCTCAGCGACTCCCCGACTCCGTCCGGGCGCGGCCCACCCACGCTGTTCCAGGCCGTGCTCAGGTCCTCGTCGGTCATGAGGGCCGCGTCGTAGCGGATCTCGCCGCGCGGTTCGCGCGTGGACGACGCCAGAACCATGGCGAGGTCCAGCGGCTGTGGCTGGTCCGCGTACACGGCCGGGTCGAAGGTCGGTTCGGGTGCAGCCGGCTGTTCGGCGAACGGTCCCAACTCCGCGACCGCCAACCCGCCGATGAGCCCGCCGACGACCACGCCGAGACCCACGACCCACCGCAGGGCGCGGCCGCGCGCATGCTGCGACGGCAACGCACCGGGATCCACGACCGTTCGCGCCCGGGGTCCGGGCGCGGCGGGCTGGCGACGAGGCAGTTGACCGGTCTCGAGGTCGGCGCCGCAGCGGCCGCAGCGCTGCCGGCGAGCACTGTTGGGCGCGCCGCAGGTCGGGCAGTCGCTCAGGTCAGGCGTGACCGGCTCGGTGGGTGCTCCGTCCAGCGCAGTTCCACAGTTGAGGCAGAACCGGGCACCATCGCGCGCCCCCGCTCCACACTCCGGACACACCACGGCTACGGCCTCCACCGGTCGCCCCACGCGGTGATGGTACGAGGTGACGCCGGCATCTGGTGCCCGAGAGTTGGTGCGCGAGGCGGCGCCCGTGTACCGTCGGCGCCGTGCAGACGTTCACGCAGTACTGGTTCTACGCCTTCGGTCATCCGGGGCCCATGTGAGCGTGCACTGACAACCACGAGAACGGCAGCCCCGGGACCCAGACCCGGGGCTCTTGTCGTTCCGGGGCCCGTAGACAGGGTCGGGACCGGGAGCCCAGAGTCATGACCGGGAAGGACACCAGCATGGTCGTCGTCATGCGGCACAACGCGTCCGACGAGGACGTCGACAAGGTCATCAACGCTGTCAGCGAGGTGGGAGGTGACGCCTTCGTCAGCCGCGGCAAGCACCAGACCATCGTCGGACTGGTCGGCGACCTGACCCAGTTCAGCGAACTCCCCCTCCACGCCTTCCCCGGTGTCGAGGACGTGATCCGGGTCTCCAAGCCGTACAAGCTCGTCAGCAACGAGACCCATCCGCGTCCGTCGACCGTGTTCGTCGAGGACGTCCCCATCGGGCGCGACACCTTCACGCTGATCGCCGGACCGTGCGCGGTCGAGACCGAGGAGCAGACCCGCGCGGCCTGCAAGATGGCGATGGACGCCGGCGCGACGATCCTGCGCGGTGGGGCCTACAAGCCCCGCACCTCGCCGTACGCGTTCCAGGGCCTCGGCGAGAAGGGCCTGGACATCCTGGCCGGCATCGCCAAGGAGTTCGACACGCCGTTCGTCACCGAGGTCGTCACGCCCGCCGACGTCCAGATCGTGGCCGACAAGGCCGACATGCTGCAGATCGGTACCCGCAACATGCAGAACTTCCAGCTCCTGAAGGAGTGCGGCATGGCGGGCAAGCCGGTGCTGCTCAAGCGCGGCCTGACCGCGACCATCGACGAGTGGATCATGGCCGCCGAGTACATCGCGCACACCGGCAACCTCCAGATCGTGCTGTGCGAGCGCGGCATCCGGACCTACGAGCCGTCCACCCGCAACACCCTCGACGTCTCGGCGATCCCGATGGCGCAGTCGCTGACACACCTGCCCACCATCATCGACCCCTCACACTCGGGGGGCAAGCGCGACCTCGTGCTGCCCCTGACCCGTGCAGCCATCGCGGTCGGCGCCGACGGCGTGATCATCGACGTGCACCCGCACCCGGAGGCCGCGCTGTGCGACGGCCCCCAGGCGCTGGTCAAGGACGACCTGATGGAGCTGCGCGACTCGGTGCTGCGCTTCAGTGACGTCGCCGGCCGCAAGCTGGCCGAGCCCACCGGGGACCGCAAGGCCGGGGCATGGGGGCGCAGCGCCCACAACTGACCGCGACTCCACCGGTCGCCTGGCTCACGATGCCGTCGCCACAG
>DASWKO010000190.1:0-11500 GCA_036396595.1 Nitriliruptorales bacterium
AACCGCTGCGCCTGCAACGTGGCCAGGATCACCTGGGAGGAGTCGAGCAGGCGCTGGAACTCCGGGATGCCCGCCACGAGCGTGCGGTTGAGATCCAGCGCGTCGCGGTTGAGCTGTCGCAGCGTCTCGCCCCGCCCGCCCAGGGCGGCGGCCAGCTCGCGCACGAGGATGCCCACGTCCGCGACCTCGATCGCCGCGAACAGGTCGCGGGTCTTCTCGAGCAGGAACGGCACCTCGGAGGGGACGACGGCCCGGACCGGGTGGATCGTCGAGCCTGGCTCGGCGGGCTCCCAGGGGGTGTGGGCCGGCTGGAAGTCGACCGCCTGCTCGCCGATGGGGGAGCGGCGCAGAACCTGCACGACCGCGTCGCGGGGAACCTCGTGGCGGCTGTCGATGCCCAGGTCGACGCGTACGCCCTCGCGGACCACGACCACATCCTTGACCGTGCCGACGGAGCGGCCGAGGAGCGTGACCTCCTGGCCGGGCAGCACGCCACCGGCCTGGGGCATCGACACCGACAGCGGGTACTGGTCGGTGAACAGCACGCCACTGACGAAGCTGAGGAAGGCGCCGATGACGACGATGACGCTGAACGCCACCAGCCACACCAGGTTGACGCCGAGGCGCAGGCCGAGGCGGCTCACGGGCCACCTGCCTGCTCGGTGTCGCCGGGCTGCCCGGGTGCCCACCGCTGGTCCCCCGGGCAGTGGGCGTGGTCGTCGTCACAGCCGGGCGGGACGGGCGTCACAGGTGGCGGCGGGTGGGCGCTGCCGAGCTGTTCCTGCGTCTTCTCGCACCGGGCCGAGGGATCGTCCTCGACCTCCTGGAACCCGCAGATCAGGAAGTCCAGCCATACCTGCGCGTGCTCGTTGATCGCGCCGTTGGGCACGTGGGTGTTGTGCCGTGGCAGCCAGGCCAGGACGCCGGCGAGCGCCCCGTCGATACGCAGCACCTGCTCGAGCAGCATCCGCAGGCGGCGCACGACGTTGTCGATCTCGGTCCGGTGCTGCTGCATGATCCGGGTCCCGACCACGGCCAGGCGGCGCACGTCGTCCAGCGCGTCAAGCAGGCGCTCGTCCTCCTCCTCCAGGACGCGGCTGGCGCGTTCGAGGACGGCGATCCCCTCGGCGTTCAGGTCGGCGTCGGGAGCCAGCTCCGTGACCAGCGCGTCGAGGTTGTCCAGCAGCCGGACCAGGTCGCCGCTGCCTTCGTCGTAGCGGCCGACGAACACCTCGACATCGCCGATGAACTGACCGAGCAGCCCGCCACGCCCGCCGAATGCGGTCGCGCCGGTCTCGACGGCGGTGGTCAGCGCATCGGCGGCGACCAGGGCCAGCAGCTCGTTGCCTGTGCCGACGAGATCCTCGAGGTCGCCCACGACCTCGGTGCGGTCGATGCTGGCGCCGTCGCTCAGCGTGCCCGAGCCACCGTCCGGGGGCGGACGCAGCTCGATGAAGCGCTCGCCCAGCAGGCTGGTCTTCTGCAGCAGCGCGATCGGCTGGCTCGGCAGGCCGGTGCCGCCGCGGACCTGCATGGTCACGCGTGCCCGCCGGTCGTCGGCCAGCTCGATGCCGGTGACGGTCCCGATCGGGACGTCGCCCGCGCGCACGTGCGCCTGCGTGACCAGGTCCGCGACGTCATCGAAGGTGGCGCTCACCGTGAGCTGGTCGTCGTCGCCGAAGACGCCGCACGCGCTGGACAGCACCGAGACGACCAGCAGCGGCACGAGCAGTCGACGGGACGTCATCGCACGCCCTCCCCGCTCGACGCCGAGCCTCCATCCGGCACGCCGGGCAGCCCACCGGAGCCGAGCGCGTCCTCGAGCTCCGGCACGATGGCGATGGCGTTGCGCAGGACGTCGGCCAGCGTGGCCGCCCCCTCGTCGGGCGAGCAGGGCACCAACGGCTCCATGCAGAACGAGGCACCGCCGTTGAGGTTGGCCGGCGTGAGCTGGTCGCACGGCAGGCCGGGGAGGCCGAGCCCGGCACACAGGTGCTGCAGCCGGTCGGCCAGGTTGGCCTCGATCTGGGTGCCGAGCTCCTCGTTGCCGTGGTTGACCAGCGGCAGCCAGCCGCCGCTGCTGCGCTTGACCACCCGCTGGGCGTGCCGGAACAGTTCGGCGCCCCACAGGATCATCCGGGCGATCTCGTCGATGTTGCGGTCGACCGTGCGCGTCACCCGGGCCAGCGTCGCCACGTCCGCCTGGAGGTCCGTGCGGTGGGTCTCGAGCAGCCCGGCCACCTGGGTGGTCAGTCGGAGCAGCCCGGACAAGGCGCGGTCGAGGTCGTCCTGCTCGTCGACGATGGTGGACGCGACCGTGTTCCAGTCGCGCAGGAGCTGGGCGATGGCCTGGTCGCGGGTCGAGAGCGTGCCGTTGAGGTCAGCCAGGCGGGACACGAGCGAGACCAGCTCGTCGTCGGTGTCGCGCAGCGCCTTGATCGCCTGGTGCGTCTGGTCGATGGTCCGACCGATGCTCTGACCACGCCCGTCCACGACGTCGGCCAGGTTCGAGATGAAACGGGCGAACTCGTCCTTGTCCAGCCCACCCACGAAGCGGTTCAGCGACTCGAGGATCTCGTCGAACTCGGCCGGGATCTGGGTCCGCTCGACCGGGATGGTCCCGCCCTCGTCCAGGGATGGGCCCTCGGTGTGCGGTGGGCCGAGCTGCACGTAGCGCTCGCCGAGCAGCGATTGCGGGATGATGACCGCACCGACGTCGGCTGGCAGCGTCACGTGGTCCTCGATCACCAGGTCGACCAGGACGGTTTCGCGCTGCGACGAGACGTGCAGGTCGGCGACCTTGCCGACCTCGACGCCCAGGAGCCGGACCGGGGAGCCGGGGAACAGGTTGTAGGTCTTGGCGAACTCGGCGTGGACGGTGTAGCTGCCGACCGAGCCGAGCGCGCTGCAGCCGGCGGCCACCAGTGCGAGGACCACGAGCAGCGGGACGAGGCGGCGGGTCATCGGTGCCCCTCCGCGTGGTGGTGGCCCAGCGTGAAGAACGCCGCGATGCCGGCAGCCCGCGACGGGGTGGTGGCCGCTGCGGCCGCCGGCGTGGGCACGGTCTCCTCGGGACCGTCACAGTCCGGGTCGGGGCCGATCAGCTCGGTGAGGATCTGGTCGAACGTGCCGCCGCACCCGAGGGCCGCATCGATCCCGAGCTGCCCGACACCCGTGGTGAACACGTTGCCCCAGGCGGGCGTGTCGTCGTACGCGTCGCCGTGCATGTAGCCGATGCCGGCGAAGCCCTCGACCGCGACCCCGGCGTACGCGAACACGTGCGCGATGTCGACCTGGTGCCGGTCGACGATCTGCAGGTCCTCGTGCAGCTCGAACAGGATCCGGTCGAGCTGCGCGCGTCGTGACTCGAGCAGGTCGGCGGCCAGGCCCGTGGAGCGTGCCGTGCCGCCGAGCAGCCGGAGGATGTCGGCCCGCCGCGCTGCCAGCCGGCTCAGCGTGGAGCCGAAGTCGTCGATGATGCCGACCAGCTCCTGGTCCTTGTCGGCGAGCGCGTCGACGAACACCTCGGACCGCCTGATCACCCGTGCCAGATCGTCCTTGCGGTCCGCGATCACCTTGGTCAGTCGCTCGACGCCGTCCAGGAGCTCGCCGACCTCGTCGCGCTGTCCTTCGGTGATGTCGGCCAGTGCGGTCGTCAGCGCGTCGAGCGCGTCGACGTTGCTCTCGGCCAGCAGTTCGACGGTCTCGTCGCCGAGCTCGGGGAAGTCGACCGGGGTGCTGGTGCGCTGGATCGGGATGGTGTCGCCGTCCCGGAACGGCTCGGGCGACTCGCCGGGGTAGACCTTGATCGCTCGCTTGCCCAGCGTGTTCTGCAGGATGATGGCCACCGTCGAGTCGTTCGGCACGCCTTCGGCCTGGAGCGCGAAGTCGACCACGACGTGGTCGCCCTCGATCTCGACGGCCTTGACCCGGCCCGCACGCACGCCCGCGACGAAGACGAAGTTTCCCGACTCCAGCGCGGCCGCGTCGGTGAAGGTGGCAGACAGGGTGATCCCGCCCACGAACCCGCCTGCGGTGCCGATCACGGCGAAGACCGTCCCCGCTGCGACGACGGCTGCGGCGATCAGGCCGATCAGGAACTGGTTGCGCTCGATCAGCATCAGCGCCCCCCGTTCCCGGCCGGCCGGAGGGTGAAGAACCGCGCCAGCGCGCTGCCCTGGGCACCGCCGCTGGGGCCGTTGCTGTCGATGAAGTCGACGTCCTCCTGGCGGTCGCAGCAAGCCGACGGCGGTGCGCCGTCACGCTCGCTGTTGAGCGTCTGCTCGTTGGTGCTGGCTCCGACCGCACGGATGTTGAACCACTGCCCGAGGCTGGAGATGCGGTGGTAGCTCACCAGGCCCTTGCCGGTGTAGGTGAGAACCCGCTCGAGGTTGGCGTGGTTGACGCCCAGGATCGTCGTGATGCCGTCGAGTGCATCGAGTGCGTCGTACAACTCCTCGTCGTTGGTCTCCAGCAGCCGCGCCAGCTCCTGCTGGGAGTCGGCGAGCGCCACCACCGCGCCCTCGAGGGTGTCGTTGCGCTGCGCGACGGTCCGTGCCACGCCGGCGAAGCTGTCCAGCAGGCCGCGTACCTGGTCCTCGCGCTCCGCGTAGGCCTCGAGCAGCACCGCTGCGTTGCTGAGCAGCGACGTGATGGTCTGCTCCTTGTCGGCCAGCGTGCTGGTCAGGGATGCGCCTTCGACGATGAGCTGGCGGACCTGCTCCTCACGCCCGACCAGCGCCTCGGCCAGCGCCTCGACCACCTGGTTGCCCTTCTCGGGATCCAGGGCGCGCATCATCGGGGTCAGCCGCTCGAGCAGCAGGCCGACGTCGGCGGGCTCGATCGTGCGCTCGTCGGCGATGGTCGCGCCGGGCTCGAGCGCGCCCGGACCTGCCGGGTGCAGGTACAGGAACCGCAGCCCGATCACGTCGCGCCAGCGGATCTGGGCCACGGTCTCGGTGCCGAGGTCGATGTCGTCCGCCACCTCGAAGTCGACCCGTGCGGTCGTGCCGTCGACGACGCTGATGCCGGTCACCTTGCCCACGGTCACGCCCGAGATCTTCACGGCGTCGTTGACGAGCAGGCCCTGGGCATCGCTGAAGTCGGCCGAGTAGCCGGTGCGAGCATCGAACGAGATGTTGCCGATGAGCGCGACGATCCATGCTGCGAAGCCGAGGCAGATGATGGCGAACGTGGCGAACTTGAGCAGCGGGTAGCGGTCTGTCACTGCCCACCTCCGCCGCAGACGGGGATGAAGTCCGCCAGCGGGCCGGCGTCGGCGCAGAAGGCGGCGAACGAGTCGGCCATGTCGATGTAGATGCGGAAGAAGGCGAACTCGGTGCCGTCGCTGAGGTCGCCGGCGTGGTGGCCGAGCTTGTACGCGTAGCGGTACAGCCCGTAGAGCGTCTCGCCGACCTCGGCCATCTGGCGCTCGAACACCGCCCCGACGAGGTCACCCGAGCGCAGGAGCTGGCTGATCTGGGACTCCTCGACCTCGAGGAACTCGGCGAAGCCGACCGCGAAGCGCGACAGGGCGTCGAGGTTGGCGCGGATCGCCGCCTGCCGGTCGGTCAACAGGCGCGTGGCCTCGGGCAGGGCACGTGAGAGCCGCGTGAGGTCGTCGGCGCGGTCCGCGAGCGCTCCGGCGACGTCGGCGAACTGCCCGAGCTGGGCGAGCTGCTGGTCCGCCGCGCGCGCTCCGAAGGCTGCGAGCTGCTGGCCCAGGTCGATGTTCTCGGCGATCGCCTCGCCCTCGCCGCGCTGGGCTCCGAGTGCCTCGACCAACGCGGCGAGGTCGTCGGGGTCGATCGCGTCGAAGAACGGCTCGAGGACGTCCAGTACCTCGCTGACCTCGGTGGGCTGGCGGGCGGCGACGATCGTGTCGCCCGGTGCCAGGCTGGCCTCGGTCCCGAACGCGTCGTCAGGGAACGACAGCTCGACCTGCTTCTCGCCCAGCAGCGTCTTGGCGGTCACCACCAGCGTCAGGAGGTCGGGAGGTGGCAGCGGCGGCTGGCCCCGCAGGCGCAGCACGGCTCGTGCCTCGCCTGCGACGTAGTCGATCGACTCGACCTGGCCGATCCGTGCGCCGCGCACCTTGACGTCCGTTCCGACGTTGAGGCCGGACCCGGCCCGGCCCAGGATGGCGGTCACGGTGTAGCTGGACGCCGCAGGAGCCGACGCCGCGCGCCAGCCCACCGTGCCCAGCGCGATGATGAGCACGAGGCCGGCGCTGCCCATCAGCCGTCGGAGAACGTTGGCGTCCACGCTCACCCCGCGATCTTGATGGTCTCGCCGCCCAGGCCCCAGAACAGCAGGGACATGATCATGTTCAGCACGACCACGGCCGTGATGCTGGCCCGGATCGCCCGACCCACCGCCACGCCGACCCCGGCGGGTCCGCCGGTGGCGTAGAACCCGTAGTAGGTGTGGATCAGGATCACCACGAACGTGAACACCACGGCCTTGATGACGCTGTACAGCACGTCGATGGCGGGCAGGAACAGCGCCAACCGGGTGTCGTAGGCACCCGCCGACACCGTGAAGAAGCCCGTGACGATCAGCCGCGTGGCCAGGAAGGCCGAGAACAGCGACAGCAGGTACAGGGGGATGATCGGGATCAGCGCCGCCCACATCCGGGTCGACACCAGATAGGGGATGGGGGCGATGCCGATGACCTCGGCCGCGTCGATCTCCTCGGAGATGCGCATCGCCCCCAGTTGGGCGGTGAACCCCGCACCGACCTTGGCGGCCAGCGCCACGCCCGCGATCAGCGGC
The DNA here is from genome assembly GCA_036396595.1 of Nitriliruptorales bacterium. Lineage (GTDB taxonomy): Bacteria > Actinomycetota > Nitriliruptoria > Nitriliruptorales > Nitriliruptoraceae > DASWKO01. Next base: position 6,775 of record DASWKO010000190.1, read on the forward strand.
GTGATCTCGCGCACGTTCGCCCACGACGAGATCAACCCCACGTAGGCCTGCGCGCCGATCTGCTCGAGGCCCGCGACGCCCTCGAGGCCCACCTGGGTGCCGGTGAAGAACGCCAGCGCGCCGATCACGAACAGCAACCCGCCACCCACGATGATCCCACCCGCGCCGACCACCAGATCGCTGATCTCGGGCAGGATCACCGACCGCCACCACTTCAGGGCGCGTGGCATGCCGCGCAGGCTCTGGCCCCAGAACTGCATCTGGTCGGCGAACCCCTCGAGCGCCGACAGCGGCCGCGTGGCCCGGCGCAGCACCCGGAGCTCGCGGTCCGGGCGGGGGGTGGGCTGGGTGGTGGCCATCGTCAGCTCACGCCTTCGGAGGGACGATGTTGAAGTACAGGGCCGTGAGGATGAAGTTGACGAAGAACAGGACGATGAAGGTCAGGACGACCGCTCGGTTCACGGCGTCGCCGACCGCCTTGGGCCCGCCGCGGGCGTTGTAGCCGTAGTGGCAGGCGATCGCTGCGGCCAGGTAGCCGAAGATGGCCGCCTTGATGACCGCGCCGATGAAGTCGGGAAGCTGCGCGAGCTCGGTGAACGAGGCGAAGTACGCCCCGCTGGTGCCGTTCTGGACCGGGACGGCCATGACCCAGCCGCCCAGGATGCCGGCCGCCGAGACGATGCCGTCGAGCAGCACGGCCACCAGCATGGCCGCGAACAGGCGCGGCAACACCAGCCGGTGCACCGGGTCGACACCCATGACCTCCATGGCGTCAAGCTCGTTGCGGATCCGGCGTGAGCCGAGGTCGGCGGTCATGGCCGAGCCACCGGCACCGGCGATCAGCAGGGCCGTGGCCACCGGCGCGGCCTCGCGGACGACCGCCAGCACCATGGCCGCGCCGATGTGGGACTCGGCGCCGATCTGCTTGGCCAGGTTGCCGACGTGCAGCGCGATGATCACGCCGAACGGGATCGACACCAGCACGACCGGGATCATCGTCACCTTGGCGATGAACCAGCACTGGTTGATGAACTCCTGCAACGGCACGGGGCGCTTGCGTACGGCCAGCAGCCCGTCGACGCCCATGGACACGACGCCACCGAGCTGTGCGACGCCGTCCCTCACGCTCGGCACGTTGCGTTGACCCTCCTGCCGACGGCCTCCCGCCGTCGGTTGCTCGCCTGGCTCCGTGCGCCGGCGGGGCTTGCTCCCACGGCCTCGGCGCCCGACGCTAGCAGCAAGTTCGCCGTGCGCACGCCCATCTCCTGCCGGCCCGCCGGCGCCGTGCGACTTCGTTCTCACCCCTTGACCGTGCGATGACCGCGCGTGCACACTGGCGGGCGCACACCGCGCTACCCGTGACGGACGGGGTGGGGCGCAACCAACCGACCGGGGCGGCGGACCCGCGCGCCCAGGCGCAGCGGGTCGTAAGAGGAGGGCCACGTGGCCGACGAGGACGACAAGGACGACAACGGCGACAGCGGAAGGGGGCAGGGCTCCGGGGCCACCAGCACGAGCCGCCGCAGCAGCGGGTCGCGCACGCTGGCCCGTGGGCTCGCGCTGCTCACAGCGCTGGGCGAGGTCCAGGAGGGTGCGACCGTTTCGGCGCTGGCCGATGCCACCGATCTGGACCGGGCGGTGCTGTACCGCCTGCTCGACACGCTCACCGCCGAGGGGTTCGTCACGCGTGACGGGGACAGCCGTCGCTACCGGCTCGGTCTGGCGATGCTCGAGCTCGGCGTGCGCGCCGCCCAGGGACTGGAGGTCCGACGGCTGGCCGGACCGCCCTTGCGGGCACTGTGCGAGGACACCGGCGAGACCGCGTGCCTGGCGGTCCGGGATCGCGACGACCTGGTCGTCGTCGAGGTGGTCGAGCCGCCCGATCGCTTCGTGCAGGTGAACTACCGCGTCGGTTTCCGGCACCCGCTTGGCACGTCCGCGCACGGCAAGGCGTTGCTGGCGTTCCTGCCCGAGGGCGGACGCGACCAGTCGCTGCAGCCCGTCCGGCAGCGCGGCGTGGCCTACACGCGCGACGAGCTGGAACAAGGCGCCAGCGGCGTGGCCGCGCCGGTGTTCGACCACACCGGCAAGGCGGTCGCAGCGGTCGGGATCGTGGCGCCCACGGCGCGGCTGCCCGAGCCCGAGGCCGTGGCCTTGCGCGTGTTGCGCTCAGCGCGCGAGATCAGCGAGAAGCTTGGCTGGCGACCGCGGCGTACCGCAGGCTAGAGGCTCGCACCCGGAAGGGGCAGCCGATGCCGCAGTACCGACGAGGTGCGACCTCGCGCCAGGCACACGTGGCGCTACCGGCTGGAACGGTCGAGGAGGAGCACGGTCGCGAGGGCTTCTATGGCCGCGTCTCGCACCTGTACCGCGCCAACCCCCCGACCGGCTGGACCTCCATCGACGGAACCCTGCGCCCGCGCGCGCTGGACTGCAACGACCTGGCTCCCGGTGATGCCCGGGCCTTGCGCACCGAGCTGTTGGTCAACGACGACGTGCGCATCGGTGCGTGGCAGCTCGACGAAGATCTGCCGTTCTTCTACCGCAACGCCGACGGCGACGACCTGCTGTTCGTCCACCGGGGCCAAGGCGTGCTCGAGACCGATTACGGTCCGCTGGACTTCGGGGCCGGCGACTACCTCGTGGTGCCGCGCGGCACCACCTACCGCCCGACGGTGTCGGCGCCAACCTACCTCTACACCATCCAGACGACCGGCGAGGTCCACCCGCCCGACCGGGGGCTGCTGGGGCCCAACGCGCTGTGGGACGAGTCGGTGCTGCGGATCCCCGATGTCGACCCGCACGACGAGTCCGGCGACTTCGAGGTCGTGATCAAGCGTGAGGGCGAGCTGACCTCGGTGCGCTACCCGTTCCACCCGCTGGACGTCGTGGGTTGGAAGGGCGACCTCACTCCGTTCGCGCTGAGCGTGCGTGACATCCGGCCCGTGATGAGTCCCGGGTACCACCTGCCGCCCAGCGCCCACACCACCTTCCAGGCCGACGGTGCGGTGGTGTGCACGTTCCTGCCGCGACCGCTCGAGAGCGATCCCGAGGCGGTGAAGGTGCCCTTCTACCACCGCAACATCGACTACGACGAGACCATCTTCTACCACGAGGGCGACTTCTTCAGCCGGTCGGGGATCCATGCGGGGATGCTCACGTGGCACCCGCAGGGCATCCATCACGGACCCCATCCGAAGGCGGTCAAGGCGGTCGAGGACAAGCAGCGCACCGACGAGATCGCCGTGATGCTCGACGCCCGACGACCGCTGCGTCTGACCGGCGCGGCGCAGCAGGTCGAGGCGGTCGACTACTGGGCGAGTTGGCAGGAGTGACGCCCGGCCTCAGTAGGCTGCGACGGTCGATCGACGGCCACGGAGGCACGCGGCGTGAAGGACGAGCGGGAGCTCGCCACGGTAGAGCTGCTCGGAGCACTCACGTACGCCCAGCTCCGGGCGTTCGAGGTGACCGCGCGGGCCGTGCGGGTGGCTCCGGACGCACGCGCGGCCGACCGTGTCGCCGAGTTCGCCAGCCGTGAGCACGCCGCGTACGTGACGCTGCGTGACCACCTGGTCTCGCTGACCGATCTGGGCGTCCCGGTCATCGACCGTCAGAAGGCGCGGGTGGACGACTACTTCGACCGCGTGCCGACCGGCGAGAGCTGGGTGGGCGCGTGCGCCTTCTTCGCCACCGGGCTGCCGCTGGTCAGCGACTTCGTCGACGGGCTGGCGCCGGTGCTCGACGACGCCACGGCGCAGGTCGTGGTGAGCGTCCTCGCCGACCGCTCGGCGTTCCACGAGTACGCGACCGAGGAGCTGGCCGGGATGATGATCGACGACCCCGAGGTGACCGATGAGGTCCGGCATCTCGTCGCCGACCTGACGGGGCGGGCGTTGACGCAGTTCCAGGGCGCGATCGCCGACACCGACGCGCTCGAGGTGCTGTTGCGCACCGGCGACGACGACGCGGACGCCGGCCGCGTGCGCAACATGGCGATCACCGTCCTCGATGGCCACCGCCGTCGCATGCACGCGCTGGGCATCCAGGACCCGGAGTAGGTCAGGGTGCGATCCGCTCCAGGTGGACGTCGGCCCAGGCGGGGTCGGCATCGGGGTGGTCCTCGCGGACGTGGCCGCCGCGCGTCTCGGTGCGAAGCAGCGCCGACTCGCCGATGAGCCGGGCGCTGACGGCCGCGAGCCGGAGCTCGGCCTGGATGCGATCGGTCGTGGCGGGACCGAGCTGCTCGGTGAGGCCAGCCAGCCGTTCCAACGCTCCCGTGATGCCGGGCGCGTCGCGGACCGGGCCGATGCCGGCCCACATGGTCTGGCGCAACTCGGCCCGCAGCAGCTCGAGCTGGTCGGCGGGCGGCACCTCGCGGGCGAGCGTGGGCTGCGGGCCGACCTCCCCGTCGGGCTCGGGGAGCTCGCGGGTCATGGCGTGCGCCGCTCGCCGACCGAACACCAGCGCCTCGCTGAGCGAGTTGCCCGCCATGCGGTTGGCGCCGTGCGCTCCTGTGGACGCCACCTCGCCCGCGGCGTAGAGGCCCGTGAGGCTGGTCCGTCCGTGCAGGTCGGTCCGGACGCCGCCGACCATGTAGTGCGCCGCGGGGGTGACCGGGACGCGTTGGGTCGCGAGGTCGAACCCGTACGTCCGGGCGCCGCGGAGGACCGTGGGGAACTCCTCCTCCAGCCGGTGCGTGCCGAGGTGCGTGGCGTCCAGCCACGCT
>DASWKO010000191.1:0-3867 GCA_036396595.1 Nitriliruptorales bacterium
CTCGCGCGGGTGCACAAGGAGCTGGCCGCGCTCAGCAACCAGCGCGAGGTCGTCGCGGCTCAGCATGCGGAGCTCGGGGAGGTCCTCCAGCGTGATCGGGCCAGCGTGGCGGCCATGCAGTCGCGCGGCCCCGACGTCGAGCAGGTGTCCGACCCGGTCGACGACGGCGGTCGGGGCGAGGAGCTGGACCAGGCGGTCGAGGGCGCGCGCGAGCAGGAGCTCGATGCCCGGGTCGAGCTCGAGCGCATCGTCGAGCAGGTGCGCCACCTCGAGGTCGGCGCCGAGGACCTGCGCCGCGAGGCCGCAGAGGTCGAGCGGGCGCTCGGGGAGGCGGCCCGCCGCCGCGAGGCGCGCCAGCGCGGCATCGTGCGCTGCCGGGAGCTGGCGGCGTTCTGCCAGCAGACCATCGAGGCGCTCGAGCGGTCCATCCGCGACGCGGCGGCCCAGCGTGACGAGTTGCACGACGCGATCAGCCAGCGTCGCGGTGAGCTCACGGAGGTCCGGGAGCGGGCGGCCGAGGTCGCCCAACAGCTCGAGGAGGTCCGCGAGGAGCGGCACGCCTCCGAGCTGCGCCGCTCCGAGCTGAACGGTCGCATCGAGCAGCTCGAGGCCAGGATCACCGAGGACTTCGCGATCGGTCCGGCGGACCTCCTGGCCGAGCACGAGGACGCCGAGGGGTACTCGGCCGCCGAACTCGAAGAGCGCGAGGACGTGCTCGTCCGCAAGCTCGGGATGCTCGGGCGGGTCAACCCGCTCGCGCTGGAGGAGTTCAAGGCGCTCGAGGAGCGGCACCGGTTCCTGTCCGAGCAGCTCGAGGACCTGCGTTCCTCGAAGCGCGACCTGGAACAGGTCATCGTTGCCGTGGACAACCGGATCCGCGAGGTGTTCCAGGCAGCGTTCGAGGACGTGTCGACGCAGTTCGAGCGCATCTTCGACCTGATGTTCCCCGGTGGCACCGGCAGGCTCACGCTGACCGGTGAGGACGACCTGTTGACGGCAGGCATCGAGGTCGAGGCGCGCCCACCCGGCAAGAAGGTCAAGCGCCTGTCGCTGCTGTCGGGTGGCGAGCGCTCGCTGACCGTGCTGGCGTTCGTGTTCGCGATCTTCCGGGCACGCCCCTCGCCGTTCTACGTCCTGGACGAGGTCGATGCGGCCCTGGACGACGCGAACCTGCAGCGCCTGGTGGCGGTCGTCGACGAGTTCAAGGCGGCGGCGCAGCTCATCATCGTCACCCACCAGCGCCGCACCATGGAGATCGCCGACGTCCTGTACGGCGTGACCATGGGCCCCGATGCGGTCACCAAGGTCGTCGCCGAGCGCTTCGACGACGTCGCTGAGTTCGTGTCCTGACCTAGCCACCCCACCCGTGCGGAGCCATGGAACCTGTCCTCGTCGCCGTCCTCGTCGCCGTCGCGCTGGTCGCGCTGACCGTCGCGCTGGTCGCCGCCCGGCGCCGTCCGCGACCGCCGGAGGTGGGGCCGCCCGCACGCAGCACCACCGATGTGCTGGAGGCGCCTCCCGAGGAAGAATCACCCCCCCGCGAGGAGGCGCCCCCCCGCGAGGAGGCGCCCGCCGCGGAGCCCCAGGCGCCTAGCACGCCACCGGCCCCACCAGAGGCACCGGAGGCACCGGAGGCGCCGCGGGTCGAGGAGCCGCCGGTCGAGGAGCCGCCGGTCGAGGAGATCTCGCTCGGCGAGCGCTTCAGGCAACGGCTGACCCGGACCCGCAACGTCCTCGGGGCCACGGTCGCCGACCTGTTCGGGGCCGGCGTCTCGGACGCGGCCTGGGAGGGGTTGGAGGAGGCGCTGATCAGCGCGGACGTCGGCGTCGAGGCGACGCTGGCGATCGTCGAGGAGCTGCGGACCAAGGCCCGTGGGCAGGGCGTGACCGACGCCGCGGGCGTGGTCGAGCTCCTCAAGCAGGAGCTGCGTGCAACGCTGGGGACGGCCGACCGGTCGCTGCGGCGACGTGCCGGGGGCGACCCGACCCTGTGGCTGGTGACCGGGGTCAACGGCACCGGCAAGACCACGACCATCGGCAAGCTCTCGGCCCGTGAAGGTCGCGCCGGCAACCGCGTGGTGCTCGGCGCCGCCGACACGTTCCGCGCGGCTGCCTCCGAGCAGCTCGGGCTGTGGGCGCAGCGCACCGACGCGCGGCTGGTGGCCAAGGATCCCGGTGCCGATCCTGCGTCGGTCGCCTACGACGCGTACAACGCGGGCAAGGCGACCGCCGCCGACCTGGTGATCGTCGACACGGCCGGCCGCCTGCACAACAAGACCGAGCTGATGGACGAGCTCGGCAAGGTCAAGCGCGTGCTCGACAAGCAGGCCGGACACATCGACGAGACGCTGCTGGTGCTCGACGGCACCACCGGCCAGAACGGCATCAGCCAGGCCCGCGCCTTCCTCGAGGCGGTCGAGGTCACGGGCCTGGTGCTGACCAAGCTCGACGGGACGTCCAAGGGCGGCGTCGTGGTCGCGGTGCAGCGCGAACTCGGCATCCCGGTCAAGCTCGTCGGGCTGGGCGAGGACATCGACGACCTGGCGGTGTTCGACCCCGAAGCGTTCGTCGAAGGCCTGTTCGCCGATCTCGACCTGACCTGACCTGACCTGAGCAAGGCTGGTGGCGTGGACTACGTGAACGAGGTACCGTAGACGATGTAGACGTACCACCGACCGTACCGATCGCGCCGATCGCGCTGATCCACGCTTGGAGCTGCGATGACGCTGGCTGGCGTGCTGGACCGCCTGCGGGAGCGCGCGGAGTCGGAGCCGGCGTTCGCGGACACGCTGCAGCACCTGGCTGACGCGGCCGATGTTCACGACCCGTTCGGTGAGCCTCCGGCGGACGTTCGCCACGTCGCCAGGCAGGTCAACCGGCAGCGACAGGACGCCCGGTTCGAGGAGCTGGCCGCCCGCAGCCTCACGACCATGCAGGTCGTGGATCTCCTCGCTTCGGTCTCGGACCGCAAGGGGGTGGACCGGCGCCGCCACCGGGCAACGCTGCTCGGGATCCTGCACGGCAACCGCATGCTGCACCCGCGGTGGCAGTTCGACCGGCGGCGGCGCGAGACCTACCAGGGCTTGGACGAACTGCTGGAGGCCCTCCGGCAGGTTGCTGCCGACGACCTCGACGCCGACGCGATCGCCGTCACTCCTCGTGCGGACGCCGGCGGGTCGAGCGTCGCCGACCTGCTGGCCGAGGGCGACGTCGCCGGTGCGGTCGCGCTGGCGCACCTCGCGGGCGACCAGTCCTGACCCGGTTCCCGGATCGCCGTCCGCCGGGCCTGCGGACGGCCCCCACCAGCCTCGTGTGGTGGCGCATCGACCCCGACCATCCTCACGACTGGGCATGGGACGGGTTCGCTCAGCCACGCCACCGCTTCGATCCGCCGTCGGGCCGGTTCCGGGTCCGGTACGCGGCCAACGACCCGGTTGCCGCCGCGCGCGAGCGTTTTCCGGCCCGCCGCATCCCGGTCTCGGCAGGCAGGCTCCAACTGGTGCGCCTGGAGGCGCCCGGAAACGCGTTGCACCTGACCCACCAGGTCAACCTCGACGCCCTCGGACTCGATGACCGCATCAACACGGCCCGGCTGGACCGGCCACTTCGCGCAGGAGCCGACCCGCTCCTTACCGTCGGCCAGCACCTGGCCGACGCCGTCCACGACTGGTGGGACGGAACGCCGCCCCCGATCGTGTACCGGACGCGCACGCTGCCGAGCGCTCGCAGCGTGGCCTTCACCGGGTCGTGCGCGTGGGGCGCGGTGTCAACGGGCCGCCTGCGTGACGCGACCTCGCTCCTGGTCGTGCTGGTGACCGACCACGGCTTCGACGTGCCCGATGCCTGGCTGTGACCTGATCAGGAGGC
>DASWKO010000192.1:0-6948 GCA_036396595.1 Nitriliruptorales bacterium
CGGCGGCCGGATGGTGCTCGGCGGCGAGCTGACGCTGGGCGAGCTGACGGCGTTCGTGCTGTACCTGTCCGCCTTCTTCGCCCCGATCCAGCAGCTCATCAACCTGTACAACACCTACCAGTCGGGGCGCGCCGCGGTCGCCAAGCTGGCCGATCTGCTGGCGACGCAGCCGAGCGTGGCCGAGTCCGCCGACGCCTACCGGTTGCCGGCGGTCGGCGGGGCGATCACGCTCGACGGCGTCACGTTCGGCTACCACCCCGACCGGCCGGTGCTGGCCGACGTCGACCTGCGCATCATGGCCGGCGAGACCGTCGCGTTGGTCGGGCCGACGGGGGCGGGCAAGTCCACGCTGGCCAAGCTGATCACCCGCGCCTACGACCCGCAACGGGGCCGTGTGCGCATCGACGGCCACGACGTCCGTGACGTCACCATCGATTCGCTGCGGCAGCAGATCGGCGTCGTCCCGCAGGAACCGTTCCTGTTCAGCGGCACCATCCGCGACAACCTGCTCGTGGGACGCCCCGATGCCACGGACGAGGAGCTGCTCGACACCTGCCGCCTCATCGGGTTGAGCTACCTGCTCGAGCAGCTCCCCGCCGGCCTGGACACCGAGGCATCCGAGCGCGGCGTCACCCTGTCGTCGGGCGAGCGACAGCTCGTCGCGCTGGCGCGCGCGATGCTGCCGCGGCCGCGGGTCGTGATCCTCGACGAGGCGACCTCGAACCTGGACCTGCAGTCCGAAGCGGCGGTGGAGCACGCGCTGGACGTCCTGCTCGAAGGTCGCACGGCGGTCATCATCGCCCACCGCCTCAGCACGGCGCTGCGAGCGGATCGAGTGGTGGTCGTGGCGGACGGTCGGATCGAGGAGGTCGGCAACCATGCCGACCTGGTGGACGCCGGCGGCCGCTACGCCGGGATGTTCGCCACCTGGATGAGTCACGCCGTCTGACGCCCGCACGCCGCTTCGCACGTCCTCCAACACGGCGATAGCGAGTTGGTCGCGCCTGACAACCGTCACGAGCTGGGCTACAGGCGATCGACCATCGGACCGCGGGGGTCTCCCGGCCCCACGGCGACGGGCCTTCAGGCCCTGGTCAGGACCCTGCTCCTCCGCGGAGGCTGGTCCTACCTCGAGAGGGGAATGCGATGAACGACACCTCCCGCACATCCGCACGGATCATGACGTTCGGTGCCGGGTTCCTTCCGTGCCCGCTGATGGGCGGTCGGTCGACCCACCTGTCGCGGTGCCTCAAGTGCCCGGACGCCGTGGACTTCGGACCCGTCGTCGACAACCTGCCCACGTACGTGGTGTGTCACCCCAGCGCCCAGCACGCAGCGGAGCGGGAACCGGTCAGGTCAGCCGTCGGCTGATCCGCCACATCCGTGAGCAGTCGAGTCCGGTATCCCGGTCACAACTGCTCACGGATGTAGGTCAGGGGCGGGCGGTGGACGTAGGCGGGCTGAGGTTGGCCGGTCTCGCGGCGGGGCGGGGCGACCCAGCGGGCGGTGGCATCCGGCGGGGCGTCGAGGTCGGGGGGCTCAGCGAGGTGGTGGTCGGTGGCAGCCTGGTAGTCGATCGCGATCTGGAGCAGCGACGCATCGGAGTGCGGCAGCCCGACGAGCTGGATGCCACACGGCCCCACCTCCGGCGCCACCGGGCCGCCCGGCACCATCACTGCCGGGAACTGCGCGTCGTTCCACACGCCCATGAAGTCCTTGCTGAGGAACTCCGCGACGGCCTGACGGATGGTCTCCTCGTCGGCGTCAGCCGGGATCAGCTCGTCCCAGCGAGCCAGCTCGACCGGCGAGTTGGGCTCGAGCACCGCATCGAGGCGGTGCTGATCGAACACGCCCTCCCACGCCCGCACGAGGTCGCCCCGCTTCATCTGCGCCAGCACGTAGTCGGTGGCGTCGCCCACGCCCTGCTCGAACATCGCGAACTGGGAGGTGAACTCGTCGCGGTAGCGGTCGGCGCGGTCGGCGAACTGGGCGTGGATGGCGCGTGCCTCCGCCACCAGGATGGTGCGCCAGCCGGGACCCGTGCCCAGGTCCTCGTTCAGCGGGTTGTCGGGGCGGTGGTAGGGCACCAGCTCGGCGCCCAGGCCCGCGAGCTCCTCCTGGAACCCCGCGAACACGTCCGCGACGCCGGTCGAGAGGTAGCCGTCGAACAGGATCGGCACGCCCGACCGGGTCCCGGCCAGCGGCTTGCCCCCGCTGCGGGGCCCGTGCGGGAAGCGTCCCGGTCGACCGGCGTCACCCGCGACTCGCCAGCGTCAGAAGTTGTCCGTGTAGATCGCGATGCGGAGTTCGTCACCGCTGACGCCCTGGTAGGTGGCCCCGCCGTTGTCGCCCTCGAAGTACCCAACGCACGGCGGTGACAGTGGGTCCTCGGTCTGGCGCGCCCCCTGTGGCGTCTTGACGCACCGTTTCGCGACCGGCACGGTCCCCTCGCCCTCGGGGACCGGCGGGGGTGGCGGCAGCCCGATCCCGTCGCCACCGAGCGTGTCCCCTGACGGGGCGGTGGACGACGACCCGAGGCCGAGCGACGCGGTGTTGCCGGTCGCCGGGGGTGGCGCGTCCTCGTCCACCGGCGGGACCGGAGCGAACTCCAGCGTCTGGGTCGGGTTGGACTGCGGGACGTTCAGCGCTGACGGCAGCACGAACACCGCCAGCAGCACCGCCATCAACGCCCCGGTCAGGGGCGGGTAGCTCCGCCACCGGGGCTGCCGGGTCCGTCGCGCTTCGCTCAGCGTCTCACTCCTCGGGCAGGCACCACAGCGTGTGCTCGGCGACCGCGTCGACCGCCCCGCGGCTGATCGGCAACGGGTGGTACTCGTCGGCCCGGCGCAGCTCGAGCTGGTCGTTCCAGTGCGGCGACGCGGGGTTGGACGACTGCCCGTGGGTGCTCACGCCCACCGAGGCGTCGATGTCGGCGAGGTCGATCACCTGCCGCCAGGTCGCGCCCCAGCCGGCCGCGTACCCCTCGGTCCACACGAAGTGGCCCGGGCTGACCGTGGTCGAATCCCCAGCGAGCGCGAACGCCCCGGCCGTGAACATCTCATCCACGTCACCGCCCTCGGCCTCCCTGGTACCAGCAGGCGGCGTCCACGTGAACCGGACCTCGTGCAGGTCGCCCCAGTCCCAGTCGTCGGGCTCCGGGCCCAGCGCCACCTCCAGCTCGTCAAGCGCCTGGTCGAGCGCCTCCAGCAGCAGCTCGTCCCGAGCGGCACGGCCGTTGCGCCCGAAGCACAGGGCGGTCGGGTTGCTCAGCAGTTCCGGCAGCCGGTTGACGACCATCTGGGCCAGCGGTGAGCCGAGCTGGTCCCCCAGCGCGTTGGCCACGAGACGCCGGGTGACGTGGACCACCCACACCTCGTAGATCGCGACCGCCGGGTCGCCCAGCGTGACGTCGGCGCCCCAGGCACGCAGTCGCTCGAGCGCCTGGGCCTGCCGCTCGGTGACGGGCTCGACCGAGGTCAGCATCGGCACCAGGCGCCGCGCCAGCACCGAGACGGTGTCGTGCTGGATCGCCTGGAACGACGCGACCGTGTGGGTGTCTCGGTCGGTGAGCAGCTCGGTGACGCGCAGCGCGCGCCACGGGGCGTGGAAGTCCGTGCTGAGGTGGTGGGGGTAGGTCTCGGGGTGCGAGCGCGAGTTGGCCGTCACCAGGAACCCCTCGTCGGGGTTGTGCGCCCACGGCAGCTCCTCGAACGGGACCACGCCGTCCCACTCGTGGTCCGCGGTCCAGCCGGGGACGGGCAGGCTCCCGTCGCCGCGCCGCCGCACCGGGTAGCGGCCGGTGAACTGGTAGCCGATGTTGCCCGCGACGTCGGCGAACACGACGTTGGTCTCGTTGACGGTCCAGCCGCGCAGCGCCTCACGGAAGGCCGCGAAGTCGCCGGCCACCGCCATCTCGTGGAGGAACCCGAGGTCGAAGGTCGCGTCGGCGGCCGTCCGGCGCACCGCGATGGCCTCGTCGTGACGGCGCTCGGTCGCCGCGAGCAGCGCGGTGGCCTCGTGCCCGGCCGGCAGCAGCGGGCCGTGGCGGGTCTCGCGCAGCTCCACGACCTCGGGGTCCGCGCGGCCGGCGACCTCGACCTCGAAGGTCGTGGTGGTGATCGGCTCCCACGCGCCTTCGTGGAGCGCCGCCGTCCCGTCGGAGTTCAGCCGCTCGACGTACAGGTCCTGGTTGTCCCCGAGCGCCGCGGTGATGGCCCAGGCGGTGCGGGGCGTGTGGCCGATGATCACGCCGGGCAGGAACGCCACGTTGACGCCACGGACCTCCAGGCCCGGGGCGGACAGGTGCACCTCGTAGAACAGCGACGGGGTCGAGAACGGCTGGTGCGGGTCGTTGGCCAGCAGCGGCTTGCCGCTCCCGGTGCGCGTCCCGGCCACCACCCAGTTGTTGGACCCGATGCCCTGGCCCGTCGCCGGATCCTCGCGCAGAAGGTCCAGCGGCGACGCGGTCGGCCCCCAGCGCTTCCCGGGTGCGACGAGCGCGGGTACCTGGGCGGCGTGCGGGAACAGCGCCTGGACGCCCTCCCAGCCGACCCGTTCCGCGGCCGCCAGCCGGACCAGCTCGAAGCTCCAGTTGTGGGGCGTCAGGGATGCCGCGAACCAGGCGCGCGCCAGCCCGGTCTCCGCGTCCTCGGGCGTGAGCGGGTCGGGATCGAGGTCCAGCAGCTCGTACTCGACCGGCCGGGCCGGCATCACGTCGACCCAGGCCGCGATCCCCGCCGCGAACGCGTGCGCGATCTCGCGGCTGCGCTCGCCGGGGTTCGCGGTCGCGCGCTGCGCCGCCGCGAGCGCGCCCGACTCGATCATCCAGCGGTCGGCGGGCAGGGCGGCCTCGCCGAACCACGAGGACAGCCCGCCGGCGCCGAGCTTGGCGGACAGCTCCACCTGGAACAGCCGGTCCTGGGCCACCACGAAGCCCTGGGCGAAGTAGGCATCGGCGATGCTCTGCGCGTAGACGTGCGGGACGCCCCACCGGTCGCGGATGACCTCGACCGGCTGCTCGAGCCCACGGGCCGTCAGCTTGCCGTCCAAGGGGGGCAAGGCCCGGCGGGCGTGTTCCAGCAGCTCAGCGGCTCGTGACACGGGTCCTCCTCGTTGCCTGAGGTGTACGACACCCGCCGGCACGGGGCCACCTGCGGATGTCGCACGTTCAGGCGCCTGGTTCCACCAACTGTCGGGCGCGATCCCGGCCCCGCCTCTGCGAGGCTGCGGAGCAGCCGTCGTCAGGAGACCGCGTGGACACACTGGAGCAGATCGCGACCGAGGTCTACGAGCACACCCTGGCCCGCCAGCCGTACTTCGCGCTGCGCGCCGGGCGGCAGGTGCAGTCCATCCCCACGGGGGCGCTCGCCGAAGCGGAGGAGGAGGCGTCGTTCGCCCGCGGCGTGCTGGCCCGGCTGGACGGCATCGACGACGGTGCGCTGTCGCCACTCGACCGTGACACGCTCGGCTACCTCCGGCACACGCTGGCCGACCAGGCCGGCGCGGCCGAGCGGTGGTGGTGGGCGTTCCCGGTCGCCCCGTACCAGACGACGGCGCTGTCGCTGCTCGGCCCGCAACTGTTCGGGGCGTCGGTGTTCGAGGGTGGCGACGACGTCGAGCGCTACCTGTCGCTGATCACGGACGTGCGCGATCTGCTGCTCGCCATGCCCGGCAAGCTGGAGGCGCAGCGCGAGCGCGGCTGGACGCTGCCCGGGCCGGCGGTCGACGGGTTCATCGCGACCGTGCGTGGCCACCGGGCCGGTCTGCCTCCCCAGCTCGTGGTCGGCCCGGACCGGCTGGAGCGGTTGAGCGATCAGGACCGACGGCAGGTGGCCGACGGCGTGCCTCGGTTCGTCACGGGCGAGCTGCTCCCGGCGTTCGACGCGATCCTCGATGAACTGGAAGGTCCCGGGCGGCGGACCGCCGTCGACGGCGTGGGGATGGCCGGCTACCCGGGCGGCGAGGATGCCTACCGCAAGCTCGTGAGCCACTACGCCACCTTCGACATCAGCCCCGAGGAGGTCCACCGCACCGGGCTGGAGCGCGTCGCCGAGCTGACCGACCGCATGGCCAAGGTCCGTGCGGAGATCGGGTTCGGCGGGGACGAGGACGCCTACGCCGAGGTCCTGCGTGCCGATCCCCGCTTCCACGCCGCCACCCCCGAGGACGTCGCCGCCACCTACGAGCGGCACATCGCCGGCGTCGAGCAGGTCGTCGACCGCTTCTTCGCGGTCCGCCCGGAGGCCCCGTACGGCGTCCAACGCCTCGATCCGTCGCTGGAAGCCGGGATGACGTTCGGCTACTACGAGGTGCCCACGCCCGGCATCCCGGTCGGCCGCTACCGCTTCAACGGGTCCGCGCTGGACACGCGCTCGCAGATCAATGCCGCCGCGATCATCCTCCACGAGCTGGTCCCGGGCCACCACTTCCACCTCGCGCGTCAGGCCGAGGACGAGGCGCTGCCGCGCCTGCGCGCCGAGGTCGCCCCGCTGCACCTCGGGGCGTTCACCGAGGGATGGGCCGAGCACGCCGCCAACCTCGGGTTCGAGATGGGCAGCTACGACGATCCGTGGGACCGCTACGGGGCGCTGGTCCACCAGCGCTTCATCGCCCAGCGGCTGGTCGTGGACACCGGGATGAACGCCCTGGGCTGGTCGCTGGAGCGGGCGCGGGACTACATGTCGCGGATGACGATGGAGTCGCCCGCGCAGGTCGCCACCGAGACGCTGCGCTACAGCACCGACCGACCCGCCCAGGCGCTCGGCTACGGGCTCGGCTTCCTCGAGTTCACCCGGCTACGCGAGGACGCGCGACAGCGGCTCGGCGGGGCGTACCACGACCGCGACTTCCACGAGGTCGTACTCGGTCCCGGCTCGCTGCCGCTGGCGGTGGTGGCTCGCAACGTGGAGGAGTGGGTCGCCGGGGGCGGCGGGGGCGGCGGGGGCGGCG
>DASWKO010000193.1:0-4419 GCA_036396595.1 Nitriliruptorales bacterium
TCGCGCCACTGCAGCATCCGCTGGGTGTTGGTGAAGGTGCCGGCCTTCTCGGTGTGGTTGGCGGCCGGGAAGAAGAACACCTCGGTGTCACAGTCGGCCGGGCGGACCTCGCCGCGGTCGAACTCGGGGCCGGTGCGCCAGAACTCGGCCGACTCGGTGGGGGCGAAATCGCGCACGACGCACCACTTCAGGTTGCGCGCGGCGGCCCGGTGCAGCGCCCCGTGCATCGAGCCGACCACCGGGTTCTCGCCCATGATGAGGTAGCCCTCGACCTTGCCGTCGGCCATCTCGGTCACGGTGGTCATGTGTGAGTGGTCGCCGGTCAGCCGGGGCAGGTGGTCGAAGCGGAACCCGTTGGCCGGCGTGGCCGCCTGGCCCCACCAGGCCTTCAGCAGGCTCACGGCGTACGACCGGGTGTTGGCCCACCCGCCGTCCTGCTCGCCGATGCGCCCGACCCACGCCTCGAGCGAGTCCTCGCCCGCCACCGGCATGTCGAGGTAGCCGGGCAGGAGGTTGAACAGCGTGGGGATGTCGGTGGACCCCTGGATCGACGCGTGCCCGCGCAGGGCCATGATCCCACCACCGGGCCGGCCGATGTTGCCGAGCAGCAACTGCAGGATCGCGGCCGTGCGGATGTACTGCACCCCCACCGAGTGCTGGGTCCAGCCGACCGCGTAGCAGAAGGCGCTGGTCCGCTCCCGGCCGCTGTTGGCCGTCAGCGCGCCGGCGACCCGGAGGAAGGCCTGCTCGTCGATCCCGCACACCTCCGAGACCACCTCCGGGGTGTAGCGGGAGAAGTGGCGGCGCAGCACCTGGAACACGCAGCGCGGGTGCTCGAGCGTCTCGTCGCGCTCGCCGGTCGTCGCCCACGTCGCGACGTCGTAGCTGGCCGACTCCGGGTCCCAACCGCTGAACAGCCCGTCCAGGTCCTCGGTGTCGGTGAACTGCTCGGACACCAGGTCGGCTGCGTTGGTGTAGTGCACGACGTACTCGCGCAGGCACGCGTCGGACTCGATCACGTGGCGGATCAGCCCGCCCAGGAACGCGATGTCGGACCCGGCCCGCAGCGGGACGTGGATGTCGGCGACCGCCGAGGTGCGGGTGAAGCGAGGGTCGACGTGGATGACGGTCGCGCCGCGGCGCTGGGCCTCCATGACCCACTGGAACCCGACCGGGTGGCACTCGGCCATGTTGGAGCCCTGGATCACGATGCAGTCGCTGTTGGCCAGGTCCTGCTGGAAGCTGGTCGCGCCGCCGCGACCGAAGGAGGTGCCCAGACCGGGCACCGTGGAGCTGTGTCATATCCGCGCCTGGTTCTCGATCTGGATCGCGCCCAGCGCGGTGAACAGCTTCTTGATGAGGTAGTTCTCCTCGTTGTCGAGGGTGGCGCCCCCGAGGTGGGCGAAGCCCAATGTGCGGTTGACGCGGACGCCGTCGGGCCGCCCGACCTCGAACGTGGCTTCGCGGGTCTGCTTGACCAGTTCCGCGACGCGGTCCATGGCCCAGTCGAGGTCGACCGGCTCCCAGTCGTCGCCGCCGGGGCGCCGGTACAGGACCGTCCGGGGCCGGTGCGTCCCCGTCACGAGCTGGAACGTCGCCGCACCCTTCGGGCACAGCTTGCCGCGGCTGACCGGCGATTCCGGGTCGCCTTCGACGTCGATCAGCTCGCCGTCCCTGGTGTAGAGCAGTTGCCCGCACCCCACGGCGCAGTACGGGCACACCGAGCGCGCCACCCCGTCCGCGTCGCGCGTGCGGGGCGCCGGGCTCGTGCTGGCCGCGCTGCCGGCGGTGCCGATCAGCAACCCGGTCAGGTCGCGATGCCTGAGCTGGCGCACGACCGGCCAGCGCCCGAGCAACCCCACGCGCCCGCCTCCTCCGCGTCCGGGGCGCCACCATAGACCTCGCCGGCGTCCGTGAGCAGGTTCAGCCCGCATCCGAGCGGTTCCTGCTCACGGACGTGGTGCGGTCGAGCTGGCGACGCGGTCGGGGTGGGTGTAGACGTTGGCCTGCTGGTCCCTGAGGAAGCCGACCAGCGTGATCCCGAAGCGGTCGGCCACGGCCACGGCGAGGCTGGACGGGGCCGAGATCGCGCACACGATCGGCACGCCGGCGGTGGCGGCCTTCTGGAGCAGCTCGTAGGACGCACGGCCGCTGAGCACCAGCACGTGCCCGGCCAGCGGCAGCCGGCCGCCGAGCAGCGCCCACCCGAGCAGCTTGTCCAGCGCGTTGTGGCGGCCGACGTCCTCGCGGATCTGGACCATCGAGCCGTCGAGCGTGAACAGCCCTGCGGCGTGCAGCCCACCGGTCCGATCGAACACCGCCTGGCCCTCGCGCAGCGACGCCGGCAGCGACCACAGGACGTCGCGGTCGATGGTCGCAGCCTGCGCCACGCGCGGCACGCCCCGCGACGCCAGCGCCTCGATGCTCTGGGTGCCGCACACGCCGCACGCGGAGGTCACGGTGAACGAGCGCTCCAGGCGGCGCAGCCCCTCGGCGTCGCCGCGCGCCAGGTCGACGTTGACGACGTTGAAGCGCTGCTGCTCCGACAGTCCGCGATCGACGCAGTAGCGCACGCCCCGCACGTCGGCGGCGCTGGCGATGAGACCTTCGCCGAGCAGGAACCCGACCGCGAGCTCGAAGTCGTTGCCGGGCGTGCGCATGGTGACCGCCGCGGTCACCCGGCTGCCGTCGGGCGCATGGATCCGCAGCTCCAGCGGCTCCTCGGTTGCCAGCCAGTCCTCGCGCTCGCGGTCAGGCTGCTCCAGGCCGATGGCCAGGTGCCGCGCGCGCCCGCGCGCGCCCGGCCGGCCCGTCGCCAGCTCCAGAGGGCTCGGTAGCTCGTCCATGCCCCGACGCTACCGCGGCGGGTGCGGTCAGGTCATCGTGCGGTGCTGGCCGTCGAACGTGGTGATGCCGGCGCCGTCGAGGTACTCCAGCAGCGGGATGGCGTACTTGCGGCTGGTACCCAGACATGCACGGGCCTGGCTGGCGGTGAACGGGCCGACCTGGTCCTGCAGCGCGCGCAGCCGGTCGACCGCGCGGTCCACGGCCGAGCGGGCGAAGCCGATGTCGCCCGCGCGGACCACGCGGCCGGACTGTTGCAACTGCTGCAGCTCGGGGAACGTGACCCCGAGCTGCCTGGCCGTGGCCCGGAGGTCCGGGGGGCTGAAGGGCTCGGCAGCGAGCCGGGCGAGCAGCTCCTCGACGCCGGCGGCGCGTGCCTCCTCCTGGGCCGGGGCGTGGTCGGGCAGGGCGTACGACGACCCGTGGCGGCGCAGCACCCCCTCGGCGACGAGGTGATCGGGGAGCTCGGCTGCCAGGGTCCGGGGCGCCTGCGCCTCCAGCGCCGCCGCAGCCAGGCGGACCCGGTCCGGTCCGGGCGAGGCCGGCTCGTCGAGGTGGTGCGCACCCGCCGCTGCCAGCACCACCTCGCGCCAGTGCCCCAGCGCCGCGTCGGTCACCAGCCAGTCGCCCACACGCGCCAGCCCCTGGGGCAGCGGCGTGTCCAGCGGCACATCCGCCGCCGCCAGCGCCTGTGCCCGCGGTCGGGCCCCCGACCACGCTGCGACCAGGGCTCCCACGCGATCGACCCCGACCGGCGCAGCGCGGATCGCGTCCAGCTCGACCGCCCGCGCCAGCCGCGCGTCCGGCCCCCGGACCCGGCCCGGAGGCAGCGGATCCAGCACCTGCCCCCCCGCGACCGTCGCGCGCCGTCCCGCCTCCCGGAGCACGAAGCGGTCCCCGGACCGCAGCGGCAGCGCACGCCCCAGCACCAGCCGGACGTAGCCCTCGGTGCCGGCGGTCAGCGGTTCGCCGAGCAGCGGGTGCACCGTGCAGGTCGTCTCGGCCGAGCCGACGTGGAGGTGCCACGCGCCCGGGCGGTCGACGTCGTGGCCCGGCAGGACCCGCACGACCGTGTCGAGCGTGTCGGAGGTCAGCCAGGCCTCGGTCGGATCGCCGGCGTCGACCACGACCAGCGCGTCCCCCCGACCGACCTCGTCGTGGTCGATCCCGGCGAGGTTCACCGCGACGCGCGACCCCGGCGGGGCCACCTCGACGCGCACGCCCAGCGCATGCAGGCCGCGGATCCGGGCGCGCTTGCGGGACGGCAGCAGCCCGACCTCGTCGCCCACCCGCAGCCGCCCGCCCGCCAGCGTCCCGGTCACGACCGTCCCGGCCCCGCCGATCGTGAACGACCGGTCGATCCACAGTCGTGCCCGGCGCCGGTCGGGGGCCGGGTCCACCTGGCGCAGCCGCTGGACGAGCACGTCGCGCAGCACGTCCACCCCGCGGCCGCTGACCCCGTCGACCGCCACCACGGGCACGCCGTCCAGCGACGTACCGGCCAGCCGCGAGGTGACCTGCTCCACGACCTGCGCGGTGCGGTCGGGGCCCGCCAGATCCTGCTTGGTGACCGCC
>DASWKO010000194.1:0-6761 GCA_036396595.1 Nitriliruptorales bacterium
GTACCTGCTGATCGAGGGCGAGGGCCACGGCTTCACCCGCCCCGAGAACCGCGTGAAGGCCTACGACGCCGTCGTCTCGTTCATCGACCAGCACCTGGCCGACGACCACCGGGGAGCAGCGACGCCCACAGAGGCGCGACCGTGAGCGAGGCGACCACGGTCATCGGGGACTGGAAAGGGACGATCGAGCTGGAGGAACTGCGGCTGCCGGCCGTGCTCTCGATCGTGGACGGGGACGGCGGCCTGACGCTCTCCGTGCGCCAAGCGGGTGGCACGCACGCGACCCTGCCGCCAACGCCCGCGCTGCTCGAGGGCACGACCATCACGGCCGCCCTCGACGGAGGCGACGCCCGGCTCGAGGCGCACGTCGACGGCGACGTGCTGACCGGCCACCTGATGACGGGGACGCGCACCCTGCCGATCCGCCTGATCCGCGACGACCCGGCGTTCGCGCGCTACGAGCTGCCGCGGGCGACGCCGGATGCCGGGCGGGAGCAGGACTACACCTACGTACCTCCCGCCGACGGCGACGGGTGGGCGGCGACGCACGCCGCGGACGTGGGCGCCGACGCGGCCGGCCTGCGCGCGTACGTCGAGGACGTCCTGGCCGACCCCGTCCGCCACACCGACGGCATCGTCGTCGCGATCGACGGGAAGCTCGTCCTCGACGAGTACTTCTGGGGCATCGACGCCGCTGCCCCGCACCCCATGGCCTCGATCACCAAGTCCGTGACGTCCCTGCTGTGTGGCATCGCCCGGGACCGCGGCACGTTCCCGGACCTCGAGACCCGGGTCCACGACCTGCTCCCCGACTACACGGGCACGCATTGGGTCGACGACCGCGTCGCGATCACCCTGCGTCAGGTCCTGACGATGACCGCGGGCCTGGACTGGGTCGAGTCGGGCGTGGGTTACCTGGATCAGCGCAACGACGCCAGCCTGATGGAGAGCGATCAGGACATGGTCGCCTACACCCTGAACAAGCGGGTCGTCCGCACGCCCGGTGAGGTGTTCGCGTACACCAGCGGGCTGGCCGTCGTCCTCGGTGAGGTGCTCGCCCGGGCCGTCGGCACGGACGTGGTGTCGTTCGCGCGCCAGCACCTGTTCGGTCCGCTCGGGATCGACCGGTTCACGTGGGTCACCGATGCGGCTGGGCACACGCACACCGGTGGCGGGCTGGCGCTGCGGCCTCGCGACCTGGCCAAGCTCGGCCAGGTCGTGGCCGACGGTGGCACGTGGGCCGGCCAGCGGCTGATCTCCGAGGACTGGGTGCACGAGTCGACCGCCCTGCACTCACGCAACGACGAGGCGTCGTACGGGTACCAGTGGTGGCTGTCACCCAGCCCGGACGATGCTGCGCAGGTCGCGCTGGTGGCCGGACTGGGCTGGGGCGGCCAGCGGCTGTACGTGCGCCCCGGTGACCGGACCGTCGTGGTTCACACCGGTGCCAACCACGACGGCGACGACGCCCGTCTGGACGCCCGCCTGCTCGCACACCTGTTCCCGGCCATCGGCTGGACCTTTGCCAGCCGGGAGGTCGGGTGACCACACCCCTGAAGCCAGGGCGGGTCGTCGTGCTGTCCCCGATCGACCCGCAGACGACGTCGACCTGGTTCACCGGGCACGACGTGGTCAGCGTCGGGCGGGACGAGGACGCCGTCGCGGCCTGTCGGGGCGCCCACGCGGTCATCAGCGACTGGACCGGGCACCACCGGGTCACGGCTGAGATGGTCGCCGCGCTCGCCCCGACCTGCCGCCTCGTGCAGACGATCGGCGCCGGGTTCGACGCCGTCGATGTCGCGGCGTGCGCCGAGGCAGGCATCCCGGTCGCGACGGGTCGTGGCCTCAACGCCGAGGCGGTGGCCGAGTGGTGCGTCTGGGGTGCCATCGCGGCGCTGCGCGGGCTGACGGCGGAGGACCGCTCGCTGGCCGAGGGGACCTGGCGGCAGCAGCAACGCCCGCGCCACGGCCTGCGCGGGCGGCGAGTCGGGCTGGTGGGTCTCGGCGCCATCGGGGCGGCGTGCGCCCCGCTGTTCGCGGCGTTCGGAGCCGAGCTGACGTACTGGTCGCGGCGTCGACGCTCGCCCGACGAGGAACGCCGGCTCGGGCTGCGCTGGTTGGACCTGGACGAGCTCGTCGCCACGAGCGACGTCGTCGTGGTCGTGATCGCGCTCGCCGACGAGACCCACCACCTGATCTCGAGGGCACGCATCGAGGAGATGAAGCACGACGCCGTGCTCGTGAACGCTGCACGCGGCCCGGTGGTCGATGAGGACGCGCTGATCGATGCGCTGCGGGGCGGGGCGATCCTGGGTGCCGCGCTCGACGTGTTCGACACCGAGCCCTTGCCGGCCGACCACCGGTACCGGGGACTCCGCAACGTCACGTTGACCCCGCACGTGGCCGGGGGGACCGACGACGCCATCAGCGCCGTGGTCGGCCTCGCGATCGACAACGTCCAGCGCGCGCTGGTCGATGAGGAACCGCGCAACGTCCTGGAGGCGAGCACACCGTGAGCACGACGAGGCCGACGACCACCGATCTCGCGTTCGCGCCTGCGCTCGAGCAGGCCCGGCTGATCCGCGGCCGCGAGGTGTCGCCGGTCGAGCTGACCCAGCTCTTCCTCGACCGCATCGATCGGTTCGACGGGCCCCTGAACAGCTACCTCACCGTCGCCGACGAGCGGGCGCTGGACACCGCCCGGGCAGCCGAACGCCGCCTCGACGACCCCGGCCTCCCGGCGTTTCACGGGGTACCGATCTCGATCAAGGACCTGATGGCCACGGCCGGCATCCGGACGACCTACGGCATCGAGTCGTTCCGCGACCACGTCCCGACCCAGGACGAGCACAGCGTCGGGCGGGTCCGCGCCGCTGGGTTCACGATCCTCGGCAAGACCAACACACCGGAGAAGGGCACCGGGTGTGTGACCGAGCCGCCCGCGTACGGACCCGCCCGCAACCCGTGGGAAACCGCGCTCACTCCCGGTGGCTCGAGCGGCGGAGCCGGCGCTGCGCTGGCGGCCGGGCTGTGCCCGATCGCGCACGGCAGCGACGGTGGTGGCTCGATCCGGGTCCCGTCGGCGTGGTGCGGCGTGGTCGGCGTCAAGCCAAGCCGCGGGCGGATCCTGGCCTCGCCCACTGCGATCAGCCTGCACGCGACGGTCGGACCCATGGCCCGCACGGTCTCGGACGCGGCCGCGCTGCTCGATGCGCTGACGGGGCCAGCCCTCGGCCCGGACCTGTGGGGGCTTGCACCCGAGAGGAGCTTCCTCGCGCGTACCCACGAGGCACCCGGTCGCCTACGGATCGCGTTCAGCGACGGGGACCAGCCCCTGTCGCCGGGCTACGGCGGGGCGCTGGCGCGAACCGCCGAGCTGCTCGAGGAACTCGGGCACACGGTCGTCGAGGCAGATCCGGGGCCGAGGTGGCCAAGCGCGTTCTTCGAGCGCGTGTTCACGGAGGCAGGCGTGCGTCGCCAGTCGGCTGACCTCGAGGCCATGACCCGCGCCGACACCCGGATGCGCTTCCTGCACCCGTGCAGCACCGGCCTGCTCGGTCACGCCGACGGCCTGTTGGCCATCGACTACCTCCTCGAGCAGCAGGCGATGAAGGCGGATATCGCGCGGTGGGCGGCACAGGGCCTGGCGCTGTTCGCCGACCACGACGTCCTGCTGACCCCCACGGTGGCGAGGCGTCCGCTCCCGGTCGGGCTCCACGAGCAGCTCGACCCGCTCGAGCTGTGGCGCACCTGGTACGAAGCCGTACCGTTCACGACCATGTGGAACCAGACCGGCCAGCCCGCCGTCTCGCTGCCGCTGCACACCGACCCCGACGGCTTGCCGATCGGCATGCAGCTCGTCGGTCGACCGGCCGACGAGGCCACGCTGTTCCGACTGGCGGCACAGCTCGAGCAGGCGCTGCCCTGGCACGACCGTGTCCCACCGGGCTACGCGTGAGCCGCGGTCCACGATCGCGCGACTGGGCCCGCCGCTACCCGCCGCTGGCGGGTGCCGTCCTGGCGGTGCTGGTGGCGGTGTTCGTGCTGCCCTCCGCCCTCAACGTGCCGCAGTCCAACCCGAGCCAGACCCTGGAGTTCGCTCCCGTCCCCCCGGAAGACGACGCGCCGCCACCAGACAGCGGCAACGTCGAGTCGTTGGGGCTGGGTTCGAGTTCGACGGCACCAGCGGGTGACGCCGCGGGTGGCTCCGGCGCGGAGCTGCCGCCCCCGCCGATCCCGGACGGCGCCGGGACCCGCCCGGTCACCAAGCGGTGCGTGGGCGACCCGCCCCGCCAGACCGAGGACCCGCTGTCACCCCCTTGCGTGGCCCACTTCGAGGGCGACAACTTCGGAGCCACCTACCTCGGCGTCACCGGCGACGAGATCGTCGTCCTGATCTACACCGACAGCAGCATCGCCGACTCCGTCACCTCGCGCGGCGCCGAGGAACGGCCCAAGGACCGCTACTACGACCTCGTCGC
The DNA here is from genome assembly GCA_036396595.1 of Nitriliruptorales bacterium. Classification (GTDB taxonomy): domain Bacteria; phylum Actinomycetota; class Nitriliruptoria; order Nitriliruptorales; family Nitriliruptoraceae; genus DASWKO01. Next base: position 4,482 of record DASWKO010000194.1, read on the forward strand.
CGACCCGCCCCGGGAAGACGACCACCTGATCGTCCGTGGCCTGCGCGCGCTCCAGAACCACTTCAACATCCGCTACCAGACCTACGAGCGGCGGGCCCGGTTCGTCGTGTACTTCGAGGACGTGGGCGTGTCCCCGGAGTCACGGATCGCTGACGCCAAGAAGAACCTCCGGGACGTCGACCCGTTCGCGGTGCTGGCGTACACGCGCGACGGGTTCCAGGAGGAGTACGTGTCGACCATCGCAGACGCCGGGCGGCTGAACTTCGGCACGTTCCTCTCGCGACCCACGGACTTCTACCAGCGCTACCCCGGGTTGATCTGGAGCGTGCAGCCGTCGATCGAGCAGCAGGCCGCCATCTTCGTGGACTACGCCTGCACCAAGGTGGTGGCCTACCCCGTGAGCTTCAGCGGCAACGAGGCCGACCAGGGCCGCGAACGCGTGCTCGGCCTGCTGCGAGCCGACGACGTCCAGGCGCCCGAGATCAGCCAGTTCAGCGCGGTCGTGAAGGAAGGGATCGAGGCGTGCGGCGGCACCTTCGCGCACACGGGCACCTACCCCGTGACCAACAGCTCCACGGGCGTGCGCCAGAGCGACGGCCAGAACAACGAGACCCACGCGCAGGCCAACATGGCCCAGTTCCAGGCCAGCGGCGTCACGACCTTGATCTGGCCCCAGGGCTACGAGACGACGCACACCAAGGCGGGGGCGAGGATCGGCTACCGACCCGAATGGGTCATCGCCGGCGACCAGCAGATCGAGGGCTACCAGACGGGCGGGTTCCAGGACCAGTCCTCGTTCGACGGGCACGCCTGGGTCGTGACTCCCAACACGCTCGCCGGTGACGTCGCGGAGTCCGACTGCTTCCGTGCCTACCTCGAAGGCAACCCGAACCTGGTCGAGCAGGACATCGAGTTCCTGTGCCAGATCCGGACCTACTACGACGACCTGCGCATGCTGTTCACCGGCATCCAGGTCGCCGGGCCACGCCTGACGCTGGCGACCATCGACCAGGGCCTGCACGCCATTCCGCCGGTCGCGAGCACCGACCCCGCCGTCCCGACGTGCTTCTTCAACCCGGGCGATTACACCTGCATCAAGGACGCGGCCGCCGCGTGGTGGGACGGTGGCGCCGAGAACCCGTACGCCACCCAGCCCGGCTGCTGGCGGTTCGCCGAAGGCGGGCTACGTCACTTCGCCGGCAACTGGCCCCCCGGCGACGTGCTCGAGCAGCGCGCACCCGACGACCCGTGCAGCGGCTTCCTCGGCCCCGCCGGCAACTTCGCCTGACTTCCGATCCGGGTCAGTAGCCCTCGACGACGCCCCAGGTGCCGCGGGTGCGGGCGGCGTGCAGGCGGCCCGTGTCCGGGTCGATCGACACGCCGATCCAGAACCCTCGTTGGGCACCAACGCCCCGGGACCGACCTTCGCGATCGTGCTCGCTGTCGACGAGCCGGCAACGCGAGCCACATCCCCGCCGTAGCGTCACGCCACGTGAGCTACCCGCTACACTGTAGTGGTTGTAGTAGAGGTGAGTGCGTGCCCAAGGGACAGCCGTTCAGCGTCCGCCTCGACGAGTCGACCGAACGCCTCGTCGAAGCGGAGGCCCGGCGCACGAAGCGGTCCAAGAGCGCGGTCGTCGAATCCTTCACCGAGGAAGCGGCGCGCACGAGGCGCTTCGCAGGCATCGGCTTCCGCGGCGACGACGCCCGCCGGCGCGCGTGGGTGATCGGCAGTGGCCTCGACGTCTGGGAGATCGGCCAGATGCTCGAGGACTTCGACTCGGTCGACATGCTGGTGGCCCAGACGCACCTGTCACCGGCCCACGTCCGCATCGCGGTCGCGTACCGGGAGGCCTACCCGGACGAGATCGACGAGGCGATCGCTGAGAACCGCCGGCCGATCGAGGACGCGCGTGTGCTGTTCCCGTTCATCGACGTCGCGAGCGGTTGACGTTTGCGGCTCCTGCTCGACGCCAACCTCTCCCCCGGGCGGATCGCCGCCGTCCTGGAGGAGCAGGGACACGACGTCCTGAGCTTGGCGAGCCACCGGAGCTTCGAGGCACTGGACGATCCGGAGGTGCTGGAGCTCGCCACCCGGGAACGTCGGATCCTGGTGACGCGCAACGCACGCGACTTCGCGCCGTTGCTGCGGCTGTGGGCCGAGGGGGGCCGACACCACGCCGGGTGCATCCTGATCTGGACGCTGGGACATCACGAGTTCGGGCCGATCATCACCGGGCTCCAGCGGCTGCTCGCCGACCGGCCCGACGCACGACGATG
>DASWKO010000195.1:0-6592 GCA_036396595.1 Nitriliruptorales bacterium
CCAGCAGCTCGCCGACGGCGCCGTGCCCGAGGGCCAGGGCTGGCTGTGGAACCAGAGCACGATCGAGCTCGGTGCGCGGGTCTGCCGCAAGCACACGCCCGCCTGCGACGCCTGCCCGGTCGCCGCCACCTGCGCGTGGCATCTCGGAGGTTGCCGTGCGCCTGACCCGGCCGACGGATCGGCCGGGACCAGCGGGCCCCAGACGAGGTTCGAGGGCTCGGACCGGCAGGGCAGGGGCCGGCTCGTGGACGCGCTGCGCACCGGACCGGTCCCGCTCGAGCGCGTCCCCGACGTCGCCGGCTGGCCGGGCGACCCCGACCGTGCGCAACGGGTCGCGCACGGCCTGATGGCGGATGGGCTGGCCGAGGAGTCCGACGGAGCGCTCGTCCTACCAAGGTGAGCGGGCGGACGTGAGCTGGGCCGGTTGCGACCTCACCTCCTCGCCGAGGCGTGACGCCGCGATCTGGCCCACCGAAGGGGTGAAGGATGCCTCTGTTTTAAAGGTGAAGACTCACCCTCAAATTCTGGCGGCTTACACCCCCTATCTCTGAGAAATCTGCACTTCTGCCGTAACCGATCGGCCCCCTCATCCGTACTACTAGTGAGGGGGTGGCACGCGGAGGCTGCTCCCCGGACGCCGACGTACGGAGGTAGCGCCATGGTCAGGTCACCGGTCACGGGTCCCAACCACTACCCCTTCGGTCCGCGCCGGCGGGGAGGCCAGGTCGACGCGGTCGTGGACCTGACCGACCGCCCGGCGGTCGGGCAGGAGGCTGATGCGTCTGCACGGTCGGTTCTTGGGTCGTTGCTGCGCGGCATGGAGGAGCGGACCGACCTCATCGTTTCGGAGACGTTGGCGCAGGCAGCGCAGCTCGAGGGCTACCGGGACTTGAGCCAAGCCCAGGTTCAGCGGGTGCACCGGATGATCGCAGCCTCGATCGCGATCGTCCTGCGGCGCATCGGTGAGCCGGATGGTGTTCGGGAGGGCGAGGAGGTGTCGGGACCGGACGGGGAGTTCTACCGGATGCTGGGTGCGTCACGGGCCTGGAGCGGGGTGCCGTTGGACAGCCTCCAGGAGGCGTTCGACATCTGCTACGAGCGTGCCAACGCTCACCTGACCCAGGTTGCCCAGCAGTACGGCGAGCTCGGCGCGGACGTGGCAGGGGCGCTCGCGCGCCGGCTGGCCAAGCTCTACACCAAGGTCTGGGCCACGATCGAGAAGGGCTACGCCGAGGCCCGGACCGGCAACCGGAAGCCCGACGACAGCCAGCGGCGAGAGCTGGTGTCGAGCGTGCTCGACGGCATGGTCGGGCCCCAGGGGCTGGAGGTAGCGGCGGCCGGCTCGCCGGTGACCGCCGGGCCCGCCATCTTGCTCGTGGCGGTCGCCCGTACCCCGCGGGACGGGTTGGGCGAGGCGGTCACGGCGCTGTTGGCGGCGTTCCCCAACGCGCTGGAGGGTGTGGAGCGCCAGGAGCCGGTTGTCCACGTGCCGGTACTCGTGCCCGTTCGGGCGGACGGTGACGGGCTGGAGCGGCGCCGGCGGTTGCGGGAGCTGGCTCGACAGCTCGGGGTGACGCTGGTCGACACCTACCCGGCGGACCTCGGCGGGCTGGGTGCGGCCTACCGGCCGGTGCGGCGCCACCTCGACCTGGCGATGTTGGCGGGCGGACCGTCGGGTGTCGTCTCGGTGGGCCGGCTGATGCGCTACGCCGCGGTCCGCGCATCGTGCCCGGAGGAGGCCCGCTGGATCGTCGACCGGATGACCGGTCCGCTCGTGGCCGCAAGTTCGTCGTGCTGGGACCGCCTGGCCACGGTGTACGCAGTGCACGACGCCGAAGGCGACCTCCAAGCCGCGGCTGAGGAGCTGGGCAGGGCTCGACGAACCGTGCGTCACCACCTGAGCGTCATCGGCGGGCTGCTCGATGTCGACCTCGGAAAGGGCAGGATCCCGGTCGACGTCGACCTCGCCCTGCTGCTGCGCCGCATCCACGCCATCGAACCCGGCTCAGATGACGCTGCGTCACCCCAGAGTCACGAGTAGGCGCCCCACAGGCGCAACTTGCCACCGGTGGCAAGTTCCCGCCACGAACCTGCCACAGGAACTATGGACCTGCTCGCGACCGGTCCATAGCGTCGAACGCGACCTCCCGTGCGGCCGGGAACAGGGCATCCCACGAGGTTCGTGCACGACCCGACGAGCCGGGACATCGCCCTGGGACGCCGCACCGATGACGACCGCGACACGACAGGAGACCACGTGAACGCCACCCGCCGACGCCGAGGGCCAGACCCCCGGCCACCCCAACGGATCGAGACCTGGACCGCCCGACCACCCCACCGCCGCCGACCCCGGCTGCTGACAGCCCCCCTGGCCGTCCTGGCCCTAGTCGCTTCGCTGTTGGCGGTGTCCACCGCCACGACCCCGACCTCGGCAGAAGCCGCAGGGCCGGTAGGCAACTGGTCCCAGGCCTCCGCCGACTACAACCACACGTGCGCGGTGGCTTCCGGTGGGCACGTCTCCTGCTGGGGTGATAACACCCTCGGACAAGTCGGGGACGGTACGACGACGAACCGGTCGACGCCGACGTTAGTGTCGGGCCTCGGCCGGGCGATTCAGGTCTCGGCCGGCCAGCAATACAGTTGCGCGCTGACCGGCACTAGCCAGGTCTACTGTTGGGGCTCCAACGCAGCGGGGAAGTTAGGGGACGGTACGACGACGCACCGATCAACGCCGACATCGGTAACGGGGCTGACGGGAGTTACCCAGCTCTCAACCGGCGACAACCACACGTGTGCAGTCACCGGCGCTGGCCAGGCCTACTGCTGGGGAAGCAACTGGAAGGGCCAGCTAGGGGACGGGACCACGACGAACCGCTCGACGCCGACATTGGTGCCGGGGTTGGCGGGAGTGATTCAGGTCTCGGCTGGCGCGGACCATACGTGTGCGCTTACAGGCAGCACCCTGGTGTACTGCTGGGGTAACAACCATCTCGGACAGCTAGGAGCGTGGGTCAGTAACTGCAGGTCCTGGGCTGCGGGTGGTGGATCGGCGAGACTGTGGGGGTCGTCGAGGTGGTGGGGTGGGTGTGACACGGCAGCAGGTGCTGGTCGAGGTTGAGACGGTGGAGGCGCCCGAGGTTGGGCGGGTGGCGGCTGGGACGGTCGGGTCGAAGGTGTTCCGAGGTTACGACCAGCATCAGACGTTTCTGATGCCGCCCTCGCTTCTGGATTGGCTGCCTGACGATCATCTTGCGCGGGTGATCGATTCGCTGGTCGAGGACACGTTGGATCTGTCGGTGATCTTCGCGTCGTACGACGAGGAGCGCGGCTACCCGCCGTATGACCCGCGGATGATGCTCAAGGTGTTGCTGTACGGCTATTGCACGTCGGTGTGTTCGTCACGCAAGCTGGAGCGGGCGTGCCATCACGATGTCGGGTTCCGGTTCTTGGCGGCCAATCAGACCCCCGATCACCGTTCGTTCGCGCGGTTCCGTCGACGGCACCTGACGGCGTTTGAGGATCTGTTCGTGCAGGTGCTGCAGATCGCGCAGCGGGTGGGGCTGGTCAAGCTCGGGCGGGTCGCGTTGGACGGTTCCAAGGTGCGGGCCAACGCGTCACGGCGCAAGGCGATGAGTTATGAGCGGATGGGGCCTCGTGAGCGTCAGCTTCAGGACGAGATCGATCAGCTACGTGAGCAAGCGGCCGGTCTGATCGCGGAGGCGGAAGCGATCGACGCTGCCGAGGACGCCACGTTTGGTGATGCCCGGGGGGATGAGTTGCCGGCGGAGCTGGTCCGTCGCGAGTCGCGGCTGGCGACGTTGCGGGCGGCCAAGCAGGCGTTGGAGGACGAGGCGGCCGAGGCGGCCGCAGAGCGTGAGCGGGCCAAGGCGCGCCGCAAGGCCCGCCGGCAGGCCGAACGTGAGGCCACCGCGGCCGACCGGTCGCACGATCAGGTCCAGGCTGCGGGTGATGCTGCCGAGGCTGCGGTGGCCGAGGACGCTGACGTTGCCGCTTCGGCGGCAGCGGCCGCTGCCGCAGCGGTCCCCAAACCCAAGGCGCAACGCAACTTCACCGATCCGGACTCGCGGATCATGAAGACCTCCGACCGGGCGTTTCACCAGTGCTACAACGCCCAGGCGGTGGTGGACGAAGCATCACAGATCATCGTGGCCTCGTACCTGTCGAACCAGGCTGCTGACAGCCCGCACCTGGCCGGCATGCTCGATCTGATCCGGGCCAACCTGGGCCGGCTACCGGTCCAGATGCTGGCCGATGCAGGCTACTTCTCCGAGGACAACGTCGCCCGGTGCACCCACGCCGGCGTGGATCCGTTGATCGCCACGGGACGGTTCAAACACAGCGAACCGCCGGTGCCCGCGCCGCGCGGGCCGGTCCCAAAGCACGCCACTGTCAAGCAGCGGATGGCCCGCAAGCTGCGCACCAAGTCCGGCCAGGCCGCCTACGCCAGACGCAAAGCGATCGTGGAACCGGTGTTCGGACAGATGCACACCCGCCAGGGAGCCGACCAGCTCCTGTTACGCGGCCTCAAGGGCGCTCGCGGTGAACATCAGCTCCACGTCCTGTGCCACAACATCCTCAAGCTCTTCACCGCAGGCGTGACCATCGGCCCCGCACCCGCGTAGAGGCCCCCAGCAGCCCTCCCGGCCGTTCCACGAGCCTGTTCCCGCCTCGACGCGCCACCTCTGACCCTCAGCGGCCTGCAGGCACCCCACCCCGGCAGTCCGTCGACGAACCCGCCCCGGGCACCAGAGCCAGATCCTCGTCGCACGAGCGGGCTCGCCGTTACTGGCCCACGCTCCTAGGGGACGGGACCACGACGGACCGCTCGACGCCGACATTGGTGCCGGGGTTGGCGGGAGTGATTCAGGTCTCGGCTGGCGACGTACACACGTGCGCGCTCACAGGCAGCAGCCTGGCGTTCTGCTGGGGCTACAACAGCTCCGGCCAGCTAGGCGACGGCACGACCACGACTCGATTGTCACCGACCCCGGTCCTAGGGCTGGCCGGAGCCACCAAGGTTTCAAGTGGCCAGTATCACACTTGCGCAGTGACCGCTACGAGCCTCCCGTTCTGTTGGGGTTCCAATTCCTACGGACAACTCGGGGACGGCTCCGTTATCAACAGGTGGCGGCCCACACTGGTGTCGGGCTTGGCAGGAGTGGCCCAGGTGGCGGGCGGCAGCTGGCATACGTGTGCGGTGACTGCGACTGGGCAGTCGTACTGCTGGGGCCGTAACGACGACGGGCAGGTGGGAGATGGCACGACGACGGATCGGCGGACGGCGACGGCGGTGCAGTCGGCGCCTGGGGCGCCGGCGTTGACGTCGCCAGCGCCTGAGTACGTGTTCGAGGGGACCGAGCCGCAGGTGTTCACGATCCGGGCGAACGACCCGGACGGGGATGCGTACCACGGTGAGGTGGAGGTGTACAACGCGATCACGGACAACAAGGTCGCGGAGTTCGTCACCTCGCTGGCGCCCTCGGAGGTCGACTCGAAGGGGACCCCGCTCCCGGCGCTCAGCCCCGGCTCCTACTACTGGCGGGCGCGGGCGACCGACCCGGTCGGCAGCGGCACCTTCGGCCCGTGGTCGACCACCCAGACGTTCGCGGTGGCGACGTTGCCCCGCTTCGAGTGCGAGACAGCGACGGCGCTCATCGACGGGTACGTCGGCGACACGCTGCTGCGCGTCGGCGTCGACCAGCCCTCCGTGACCGCGACCGACGTGTGCCTGCGGTTCGACGACGGTGGCGTCTCGGCGTCGGGCGGGCGCGTGATCGTCTCGGTCCCCACAGGCGTGCCAACGCCGACGGTGACCACCAGCACCAGCGTGTGCGACACCGCGGGCGGTGAGCCGCTGCCGCAGCCGCTGGTCCAGGGCGAGATCGGCGGCTCGTTCAACCCGCCGACGTGGGTCAGGTACTACGCCGACGTGCGGCTGGCCGGCAGCGAGGTGACGGTGTGCGTCAAGACCGGAAACGCCGGCAGCGACAGCAACCTGCTGTCGCGGGCGATCACGATCACGGTGCCCGACGAGACCGTGGTGCCCGACGTGAACTTCGCCCCCTACACCGGCGGCGAGCCGCTGCCCGTGCCGGCGCCACATCCGGCTCCGACCGAGCCGTCGGCGCTGTGCCAGACGGCGACCTCGGGCACGTCCACCCAGGTGCTCAACCTGGCCGTGGACGGGGTGCGAACCTGGCTGTACACGCACACCGACGGGTCGCAGGCACACGCGTGCACCCGCATCCAGGGTCCCCAGAGCGGTGGTGGGCGCGTGAGCATGGACACCGCCGGTGGTGTGGTGCCGATCGCTGAGGTCCAGCCGGGCGTGGCGCCGGGCCACCCCGACAGCCCGTGCGACGCGCAGATCGTGCACAACACCAGCCCCGTGCTGGCCGCGATCTACGTCAGCTTCCCGCCGGGCAACCCGGCCTCGCTGTGCGTGGCGCTGGTGTCCAGCAGCCTCACGGCCACGGTCGGTGCCGACGGGAGCCCGGTGGTGCCCACGGTGCACCAGGACGGCTGAGGGGCGTCCCCCTCGACGCGGCTGCCGCCTCCCGCACGCGGGGGG
>DASWKO010000196.1:0-23766 GCA_036396595.1 Nitriliruptorales bacterium
ATCGGCTCCTGGAAGATCATCGACATCCGGTCGCCACGGATCCGGGCGCGCTGGCGCTCGCTTCGGGTGAGCAGCTCCTGACCGTCCAGCCGGACGCTGCCGCTGGCGGTGAGCCCCCGGGGCAACAGCCCCATCACGGCCAGGGCCGTCACCGTCTTGCCACACCCGGACTCGCCGATGATCCCGACGCGCTCGCCCGCACCCACGGTCAACGACACGTCGTGCACCGCCCGGATCCCGTGGACATCCACCGAGAGCTGCCGGACCTCCAGGGCGGGCGTTGCGTCGCGCGCCGCCACCAGCCCGCCTACCCCGTGGCCCGGGCCGCCACGCCACCGGGCTCGGTGTGGCCGCGCCGGCGCCGGAGGAACAGGGCACCGGCGATCAGCAGCACGGCCGCGCCCAGCCCGCCTCCGGTGACCGGCGTCGGGATCGGCAGCGGCGATTCCTCCAGCGTCGCGCCACCGCCGCCGGTGGTCTGTCCAGCGCCACCGTCCGTGGCCGGGCCGCTGGTGCCTGCGCACGCCGTGGGGAACTCGTCGCAGTAGGACGTCAGCCCCGCGACGGTCTGGGCGTCGATCATCGCGTGGACGATGGCACGCGTGAATGCGTCCGCACCGGCCTGGAACACGTCGTTGAGGACGATGGTGCAGACCGCGTCGACCGGGAACACCGCTGCCGTGGTGCACTCGCTGGTGATCTGGCCCTTTCCGGTGCTGAGCGCGAAGATGGTGTCACCGTCGAACTGCGTGTGGACCGGCCGGATGCCACGAGCCATCCCGTCGTGGGCCACCGCGGCCATCTTGCCGGCCTGCGCCTTGGTGAGCGGCAGGTTGGTGGCCACGACGCCGATCGTGGTGTTCAGCGCGTTGACGCCCTCGGTGGTCGTGGACGCGGAGGAGCCGCCGAACCCGGAGTCCTGGCAGTCCTCGGGGGCCGGCGTCGTCAGACCGCCGAACTCGTCGCCGACCTCGAGGTAGGCGCCGTACAGCTCGCAGGTCGCGGGGTTGAACGGCTGGCCGGCGGCGTTGATGGCGACCACGGCCGCCACGTAGATGCCATCGCCCAGGTCGATGCTGGCCGTGCCGAAGCCGCCCTTCAGGCCGCCGGCTGACGCGCCCATGCCGGCACCGACGTTGCCCGTGGCGACCGGGCCGCCGGCCGCGTTCGCGGCCGCCTGGTACCCGAAGTCCTGGTCGGGGCGCGCGGTGAACAACCCACCGCGGCCGAGGTCGAAGAGGATGGCGGCGGGCACGATCGGGACGATCTGGTCCGGCGTGAACCCCACGGGGTAGCCGATCTGCTGCTCCTCGAGCCACAGCATCGTGCCGTGCGCGGCGTCGAGCCCGTACGCGCTGCCGCCCGAGAGCACGATCGCGTGTGCCCGTTCCACGAGGTTGCCAGGCGCCAGCAGATCGGTCTCGCGCGTTCCCGGCCCGCCGCCGCTGACGTCGACGCCGCCCACAGCGCCATCGCGGGTCAGGATCACCGTCGTCCCGCTGAGGAAGCCCTCGTCGGACTTGTCGAAGTGACCCACCTCGACGCCCGGTACGTCGGTGATCGCGTTGTCGGGGCCGGTGGACGGACCCGACTCCTGCGCCCCCACCCCCTGCATCGTCGCAGCGGCCAATGCTGTGACTGCCAGCGCCACCGACGCCGCCCGCAGGTACGTACGCATCGTCTCCCCTTCGACCGCGAGGTCGCCTTCGGCACGGCTCGACCCCCGTGGAGCCGGGAGTCTAGGGGCGCAACTGGACACCGGACAAGGGCCAGATCCTTTGGTTACGCTGGTACCAGCGTCGGTGGTGGGCGCCGGCCGGCAGGAGGGGACGGAGCGGACGTGGTGTTCTCCCTGTTCCCGTTGGATCCGGATGCCGACACCCCGCTGTACGTGCAGCTCCGCGACGGCCTCAAGGACGCGATCCACGCGGGCAGGTTCCCACCGGGCCGGGCCCTGCCGTCCTCACGCCAGCTCGCCGATGATCTGGGCGTGTCGCGCAACACGGTCAACGCCGCGTACCACGACCTCGAGGCCGAGGGGTTCCTGGATGCCGAGCCGCGTCGCGGCTACTTCGTCGACCGGGAGGCGCACGAGACGCTCGTGGCGCAGCCGCCCCCGCCGCTGCTCGGCCGGTTCGACTGGGAGCGACGCCTGGGAGACCACCCGACGGCGCGGTTGACGCACATCGACAAGACCCCGTCGTGGCCGGCGTACCCCTACCACTTCCTGGCCGGCCAACCCGACCTGTCGGTGTTCCCCGTCCGCGCCTGGGTGCGGGCGCTGCGCGACGCCAGCCAGCCCGAGCATCTCAGCGCATCGCTGATGGATGCCCAGGCCAGCGACGACCCCCGCCTGCTGGAGGCGATCTGCGAGCACGTCCTGCCCTCGCGCGGCATCCAGGCGCGAGCCGAGAACGTGCTGGTGACCCTCGGATCGCAGTCCGCCCTCGATCTGGTGGCCCGAACGCTCGTCGGCGCCGGGACCACCGTCGCGTTCGAGGAGCCCGGCTACGTGGACGCGCGCAACATCCTCCACCTGGCCGGAGCCACGGTGCAGCCCGTCAGGGTCGATCCGTCCGGGTTGTGCGTGACCGATGCGCTGCCCAGGACCGACCTCGTGTACGTCACGCCGAGCCACCAGTACCCGACGAACGTCACGCTGTCCATCGGTCGCAGGCGCCGGTTGCTCGCGCTGGCCGCCGAGCGCGGCTCGATCATCCTCGAGGACGACTACGACAGCGAGTTCCGCTACCGCGGGAGCCCGACGGTGGCACTCAAGGCGCTCGATGACCGCGAGCAGGTGGTCTACATGGGCAGCTTCTCGAAGCTCCTGGCGCCCGGCTTGCGCCTGGGATACGTGGTCGGCGCACCCGAGCTGATCTCGCAGCTACGACTCCGGGCGCGCTACGCGTACCGGCACCCCCCGGGCATCCTCCAGCGCGCCCTCGCGCTGTTCATCGCCAACGGCCAGTTCGGCCGCCACGTCCGTCGGCTGCGTACGCACTACCGCCAGAAGTGGGAGCTGATCACGGCGGTCGTGGCCGACCGGTTCACGTGGAGGGAGCACGACTTCCCGCCGGGCGGGATGAGCGTCTGGGTCACCGGGCCCGATGGCCTCGACGCGACCGACCTGGCATCCACGCTGGCACCGCAGGGCGTCCTGATCGAACCGGGTCGGGTCTGCTACGCGTCAGCAGACGCGCCGACCAACCGGTTCAAGCTCGGCTTCGCGGCGATCCCTGCGGAGCGGATCGCGCCCGGCGTCCAGCTCATCGCCCGCGCCATCGAACGAGCGTGCTGAGCGGTGCTCAGGTCGCACCGGTCGCACCGGTGAGGAATGCGTGAGCCGCGTGCGCGTAGACCTGCGCGCACGCGACGATGTCGTCGACCTCCACGTACTCGTCGGCCTGGTGGGCGATCCACTTGCCTCCCGGGCCGTAGACCACGACGGGGATGCCGGCGTCGCGCCACAGGATGGTTCCGTCGGTGGTGCCGGGGACGCCGCCGTACTGCGCTGGCTCCTGGTACACGTGCTCGTGCGCTGCGGCCACGGCTCGCACCACCGGCTCGTCGACATCGGTCTCGGTGGGCGGCCGGTCCTCCACGATCTCGAGTGCGAGCGCGACGCGGGTGTCGTCCTGGATCGCCTCGAGCCCCTTGAGCAGCCGCTGGCGCAGCTCCGCGTGGTCGACCCCCGGGATCGTGCGGACGTCGATCGCCACCCACCCTTCCCGTGGGATCACGTTCATCTGCGCGGCCGAGCCGGCGCTCAGCACCGTGGGGGTCACGTACGTCAGCCCGAGGTGCTGGTGCTCACCGACGGACGCCTGCAGCTCGGCCTCGACGGTGGCCGCCAGCTCGACGACGCGCGCCAGAGCGGGCAGCGGGTTGACGCCGTGGTCGGGCATCGCACCGTGGGCCATCCGTCCGATGGCCACCACCCGCAGGCGCATCGCGCCCTTCTGCACCGTGCAGATCTCGCGTTCCTCGGGCTCGCACACGATCGCCGCGTCCACCCCCTGCGCGTGGCCGCGGGCGACGAAGTCCTTGACGCCCAGCATCATCCCTTCCTCGTCGACCAGGGCAGCGACGACGATCCGGCCGGGGAACGGACCAGCCTGCGCGACGGCGGCGGTCGCGTACAACATCGCCGCGACGCCCGACTTCATGTCCGCGGAGCCGCGGCCGTAGAGGCGTCCGTCGACGATCTCGCCCCCGAACGGAGGGTGCGACCAGGCCTGCGGGTCACCCTCGGTCACGACGTCGGTATGGCCCTCGAACAGCAGCGTCGGGCCGGGGCTGGCTCCCTCGACGACCGCGATCACGTTGGGCCGGCCTGGCGCCACCTCCTCGATGGTCGGGTCCCACCCGAACGCGCGCATCCGCCCGGCGACCAGGTCGGCCGCGGGCTGCTCCGTCAGACCGTCCTCGGGACGGTTGACGCTGGGGATCCGCACCAGCTCCTGGGTGAAGGCGACCAGCGCATCGCGGTCGATCACGAACTGCCCCACGCGCAACTCCCCTTGTCGCCGTCCTGCGGCCGAGTGTAGGCTCGGCTTGATACCACCACGAGGGCCAGTTCGGGCTGTTGCGATGGGTCCAGTTGTCAGTCCAGTTGTCATCGGTCGCCTGGATGGGGAGGGCTCCGGCGTGACGCCACCGCTTGGTCTACCGCTGGAGATCCGCGACGAGCTGCCGATCGGCACGGGCTGGCGACAGGTCGCCGGGCGCGCCCCGGTCCGCTTCCCGTACACCGGCGAGGTGATCGCCTCCGCGCCCGTGGGATCGGTCGCCGACGCAGCCGACGCCATCGAAGCGGCCGTCGAAGTCCGGCCACAGGTCGCGGCGCTGCCCACGCACGAGCGGCGGCGCGTGCTCCGCGAAACCCATGCGACGCTGGCCTCCGAGGCCGACGCGCTGGCCGATCTGCTCGTGCTCGAAACCGGCAAACCGCTGGCGGACTGCCGCACCGAGGTCACACGCACGCTGCTGACGTTCGAAGTCGCCGCCGAGGAGGCCGCCCGCATCACCGGCGAGACCGTCCCGCTGGACCTGCTGCCGTCGGGCGAAGGTCTGGTCGGCTTCTGGGTGCGGCGCCCGATCGGGGTCGTCGTCGGTATCACGGGATTCAACTACCCGCTGCTGCTCGCCGCTCACAAGGTCGCCCCGGCGATCGCGGCGGGCTGCCCGATCGTGGTCAAGCCGGCGCCCGCGACACCCCTGGCGAGCCTGCACCTCGTGGATGTCATGCGGTCGGTCGGCGTGCCACCGGCGGCCGTGCAGCTCGTCACGGGCGACGCCGAGGTCGGCGACACGCTCGTGCGCCACGATGCCACGGCCGCGGTCTCGTTCACCGGCTCCGCGGCGGTCGGCCACATGATCGCGGCGAACGCGGGCGCCAAGCGCGTCGTGCTCGAGCTCGGCTCCAACGCACCGCTGATCGTGGCGGCTGACGCGGACGTCGCAGCAGCTGCCGACGCGTGCGTCCGCGGTGGCTTCTACGCCTCGGGCCAGGCGTGCATCTCGGTCCAACGCATCCTCGTCGAGGAGGCGGTCGCGGACCGGTTCGTGGACGCGCTGGCCGACCGCGTCCGGGACGTCGTGGTCGGCGACCCGCGCGAGCCGGACACCCAGGTCGCCGCCGTGATCGACGAGCGCGCCGCCGCGCGGATCGGCGACTGGATCGAGGCGGCCGTCGCGGGCGGGGCGCAGCGGGTCGTCGGCGGGGAGATCGACGGGGCGGTCGTCGCGCCGACGCTGCTGGTCGACGTGCCCGACGGCGTGTCGGCCTGGGACGAGGAGGTGTTCGGCCCGGTCGTGTGCGTGCGCACGGTCGGCTCGTTCGACGAGGCGATCGAGACCGCCAACCGCACCGCCTACGGGCTGCACGCCAGCGTCTGGACCTCCGACCTGGCTCGCGCGTTCGCCGCCGCCGAGCGGCTGGAGGTCGGGGGCGTGCTGGTCAACGAGGTGCCCGGGTTCCGGGCCGACAACATGCCCTACGGGGGCGTGAAGCGTTCCGGCCTGGGGCGCGAGGGGCCGCGCTTCGCGATCGAGGAGTTCACGGTCACCAAGATGGTGATGATCCGCCCCACCCCCGCGCAGACGTGACCCGACCCCGACCACGACTCCCGCCGTGATCGAGTGTGCTCGTCACCACGATATATCGCGGGAACGAGCACACTCGATGCGGGCGGCGCCCCCCGAACCGGGCCCCGGCTCAGTTGCCCACGCCCGAGCGCTCGACCAGCTTGGGGTCCAGAGCGTCGCGCAGGCCGTCGCCAAGCAGGTTGAAGCCCAGGACGGCGAGCGCGATCACCAGACCGGGCCAGACCGCCAGGTTGGGCTCCAGCGTCAGGAACGTCTGCGCCTCCTTGAGCATCCGACCCCACGACGGCGTCGGCGGCTGGGTGCCGAAGCCGAGGTAGGACAGGGCTGCCTCGGCGAGGATCGCAAGCGCGAACGAGATCGACGCCTGGACGATCAGGATCGACGAGATGTTCGGCAGGACGTGCCGGACGAAGACGTACAGGCGGCCGCGGCCGTAGGACCGGGCGGCGGTGACGAAGTCCCGCTCACGGACCTGAAGGCTCGCACCGCGGGTGACTCTGGCGAACACCGGCGTGAACGCGACGCCGATCGCGGTCATCGCGGTCCAGGTGCTGGGCCCGAATGCCGCGGCGAACATCAGCGCCATCAGGACCGCCGGGAACGCGTACATGACGTCGGCACCCCGCATCAGCAGCTCGTCGAGCCAGCCGCCTCGCATCGCCGCGAGGCCGCCCAGTGGAACACCGGCGACGAGCGCGATGGCCACGGCGATGACGCCGACCTGCAGGGTGGTGCGAGCCCCGACCATGATCTGGCTCAGCAGGTCACGCCCGAACGGGTCGGTGCCCAGCAGGTGGCCGTCGGTCAGCGGCCCCAGCAGGCGATCAGCGGCCGCGATGCGGGCCGCGTCGAACGGGGTCCACACGTAGGACACCAGCGCTGTCACCACGACGAGGGCGACCAGGCTCCCCCCGATGACGCCCGACAGGTTGCGGGCCCGTCGCGGCGCGGCGATCGCGGACTCGGACGCGGAGGCGGAGGCGCTCACGATGGTCGCAACCTCGGATCGAGGACGTAGTAGGCCAGGTCGGTCGCGAAGTTCACCAGCAGCACCATCGCCGTCAGCACGACCACCGTGCCCTGCACCAGCAGCAGGTCACGCTGACCGATCGCCTGGACGAGCATCCGGCCGAGTCCCGGCAGGAAGAACACGTTCTCGATCACCACAGCGCCGGCCAGCAGGTAGGAGAGCTGCAGACCGAGCACCGTGATCACCGGGATCGCAGCGTTGCGCAGCCCGTGACGCCAGAGCGCCCGACCAGGCGTGTTGCCGACCGCGCGGGCGGTCCGGATGAAGTCCTCGCGCAGGACGTCCACCACGGCCGACCGCGTGTAGCGGGTCAGGATGGCGCCCTGCACCAGCGCGATCGAGACCGCAGGCAGCAGCAACGACCGCGCGGCGCTGGCGGCGTCACGGCCCCACGCGGTGAACCCGCCGGCCGGAAGCCACCCGAGCCGGACCGACACCAGCGCGATGAGCATGATGCCGGCCCAGAACGCGGGGATCGCGATCCCGACCTGGGCCGCCGCCGAGACGGCCGTCGACTCCCACCGACCGTGACGGGCGGCGGCGAAGGTGCCGAGCGGCAACGCCCCCACCAGCGCGAGCGTCATCGCCAGCAGGACGAGCGGGACGGTGACCAGCAGGCGGTTACCGATCAGCGGTGCGATCGGGACCCTTGAGACATACGACACACCGAAGTCACCCCGCACCACCCCGGCCAGCCAGTCGACGTACTGCACGATCAGCGGCCGGTCCAGCCCGAACCGCACGCGCAGCCGTTCCAGGGCCTCGGGGGTCGCTTCGACCCCGAGCACGGTCTGCGCCGCATCGCCCGGCAGGAGCGCGAGCGCGATGAACACGATGATCGACGCGACCAGCAGGCTGGCCAGGAACAGGCCGGTCCTGCGGATGACGAGCAACCACATGCAGGTGCATCCTCCGGCGCCTCGGTCAGGTCACATCGTGTAGCTGACGCCGGTCATGTCGATGGAGAACGAGACCTTGTTGGTCGGGTACCCGCTGATCCCGCTGTTGACCACCGCGAGGTTCGGCAGGACGAACAGCCACACGTTCACGACGTCGGTCTCCGAGATCGTCCGCTGCACCTCGGCGTAGAGCTGGTCGCGCGTGGCGGTGTCGGGTGCCGCGTCGGCCTGTTCCAACTTGGTCGCCACGTCCGGGTTGTCGTAGTTCCAGTAGTAGTCGGGGTTGCCGTACTGGACGATGTCACGGGGCTCGACGTGCGAGATGATCGTGAGGTCGAAGTCGCTGGCCTGGAACGTGGACTCGAGCCACTGGGGGAACTCGACGTTCTCGATCTCGACCTGCAGCCCGACCTCGGCGAGCTGACCCTGGATGAACTCGCCACCACGGCGGGCGTACGACGGAGGCGGCAGCGTCATCTTCAGGCTCGTGCCCTCCGCAACGCCGGCCTCGGCCAGCAGTGTCCGGGCCCGATCGGGGTCGTAGGGGTACAGGTCGGTCAGGTCGAGGTACCACGGGTCGGTCGGCGGGACGTGGCTGCCGATGCGCGTGCCGTACCCGGCATAGGTCGCGTCGATCAGCGCGCCACGGTCGATGGCGTGGGTGATCGCCTGGCGTACGCGCACGTCCGCCAGCACGGCCGAGGCGTTGTTCATCGCCAGGATGGTCTCACCGTTGGTCAGGCCGTCGATGACCTCGAACTGCGCGTTGCCCTCGAACTGCTCGAGCAGCTCGGGGCCCGAGACGCGCGAGATGATGTCGACGTCGCCTGCCAGCAGGGCCTGGTTGGTGGCGGTCGCGTCCTCGATGTAGCGGAACACGACGTCCTGCAGCGCAGGGGCGTCGCCCCAGTAGCCGTCGTAGCGCGCCAGCTCGATGCTGTCACCCCGGTTCCAGGTGGCGAACTCGAACGGGCCCGTACCCACCGGGTGCTCGGCCACCTGGCCGATGGTGGCCTCGGACAGGATCACGCCGGCACCCTGCGACATGTTGAACAGCCAGTTGTTGCTGAAGGAGGACAGCGTGACGGTGACGGTGCGCTCGTCGGTCGCCTCGACGCTGGCGACGGGGTCGAAGTGCGCCTTGAACGGGTGCGCCGAGTCCTCGGCCCGCGCGCGATCGAAGGTGAACACCACGTCGGCGGCGGTCAGCGGGCTGCCGTCGTGGAAGGTGGCTTCACGCAGGTGGAACGTGTAGGTCAGCCCGTCGTCGGACTGCTCGTAGGACTCGGCCAGCAGGGGCTCGAGCTCGCCGTCGTCGCTCAGCTTGACCAGCGTCTCGAGCACGTTGTAGAGCAGGACCTCGGGGATCGCGGCCGCCGAGCTCTCGGTGGGGTCCAGCGTGGGCGGCTCCAGCGGAGCCGCCACCACGACGCTCGTCTGGGCCTGTCCACCGTCAGTCCCGACTCCGTCCACGGATGACGTCTCGTCGCCGCCGCAGGCCGTGGCGATCATCGCCACGACGAGGGTGATCCCAACAACTGCACGCAGCTTCACGAGTGCCCCCAGGGTCCGGTTGGCTCGGGCGTCCGCTCGTCGCCCGGAACGCTGGGGCACGCTAGTGCCCGCTGGAACCGTTCACAAGATCCAGATCGCGTCGAGTCGGTGGGACCAGTCCGCGGCACCGTGCCGGTGTCCGTCAGGTCGCCACGAGCGCGTGCGCCGCAGCGACGATGTCGTCCTCCTGGACCAGCACGTGGTCGGCCAGCGGGCCGAGCGGAACGTAGGAGTCGGCGGCGCGCACGCTCGCGACGGGGCGGTCGACGCCCCGCTCGGCCAGGTGCGCCAGGATCGCATCCGCCACGCCTGCCCCCGTCGCGCGGCACTCGTCGACCACAACGACGTGCTTGGCGCTCACCGCTGCTTCCTCGATGGCCTGCCACGGCAGCGGGTTGAGCCAGCGCAGGTCGATCACGCGCACACCGACGCCGGCGTCCGCCTCGAGGCGCCGGGCCGCCCGCAACGACAGCCGCACGCCGTTGGCGTAGGTCACGATCAGCACGTCGGCCTCGGTCGGGCCGTACGAGCCGACCTCACCGGGCAGCAGGAGGTCGCCCGGTGGCGGGTAGTCGGTCAGCCAGCCGGCGTCGCCGTCCTCGTAGAGGTCACGCTCGTGGTAGAGCGCGATCGGTTCGAGGAAGCACACGACCCGGCCGTGGGCGGCGGCGATCGCGGTACAGGCGCGCAGCAGTCGTGCGGCGTCGTCACCTCGCGACGGGGTGGCCAGCAGCAGTCCGGGGATCTCACGCAGAGCCCCGATCGCGTTGTCGTTGTGGAAGTGCCCGCCGAAGCCCTTCTGGTACGCGAACGAGGCGATCCGCACCACCATCGGGTTGCGGAACTGCCCGGAGGAGAAGAACGACAGCGACGCCGCCTCGCCACGGATCTGGTCGAGCGCGTTGTGCACGTAGGCGAGGTACTGGATCTCGGGGACAGGGAGGAACCCGATCAGCCCGAGCCCCTGCGCCGTTCCCAGGATGGTGGTCTCGTCCAGCAACGTGTCGAACACGCGCTGCGGACCGAACCCCTCGGTCAGCCCCGCGGTGACGTGGTAGACGCCACCCTTGCGCGCCACGTCCTGGCCCAGCACGACCGCCTCGGAGCGTGCCAGCAGCTCGTCGTGCAGTGTGGCGTTGACGTGGCTGGCCAGGGTGCGGCGCACGGCGGCGGTCTGCTCCTCTGGCAGCGTGCCACCGAAGTGGCCGCGACGCGTCTCCTCGTCGAGGGCGATCCCGGCGGCAGCGACCACGGCCGCGTGGTCGAGCTCGTGGAGCGGAGCGGCGATCTCGTCGCGCGAGGTCAGCTTCGGCCAGGTGGGTGCCTCCGTCGCGCCGGCCACGACCTGCTGACGGACGCGGGCGACCAGCTCGCTCAGCTCTTCCGAGGTGGCGGCACCAAGAGCCACGAGGCGGCGGGCGGTCCGCACGAGCGGGTCGCGCTCCTCGTCGGCCACGATGTCGACCATCGAGCGGTACGCGCTCTCGACATCGCTGCCGGCGTGGCCCCACAGCCGGACCGTGGGCAGGTGGAGGAACACCGGGCGCCGCTGCTGGCGGCAGGTCGTGACGGCGCCGTCGACGGCGGCCCAGACCTCATCGACCTCGCCGTCCGCCAGCACGTAGCGCAGGTGGCGCTGCGACCGGAAGGTCTGGGCGATCCAGCCGCGGGGGGTGTCCACCGAGATCCCGATGCCGTTGTCCTCGCAGACGAACAGGATCGGCACACCCCGGCCCAGGCGGCGGGTGTAGCGGGCCGCGTTGAATGTGGCTTGAGCGGTGGCGTGG
Organism: Nitriliruptorales bacterium; assembly: GCA_036396595.1. GTDB lineage: Bacteria > Actinomycetota > Nitriliruptoria > Nitriliruptorales > Nitriliruptoraceae > DASWKO01. The sequence goes on from DASWKO010000196.1 coordinate 11,382, forward strand.
TTGGTCGAGGCGTCGCCGAAGCTGCACACGACGATGCCGTCGGCAGGCGGGTCGTCGGTGGCGTGAGCCGTCGAGAGCCGCAGGTCGAGCGCGAACGCCGTGCCCACGGCCTTGGGCAGGTGCGAGGCGATGGTCGAGGTCTGGGGCGGGACCCACAGCTCGCGGCTGCCCCACACCTTGTGACGCCCCTGCGCGATCGCGTCCTCCGAGGACCCGGTCAGCGACCGCAGCGTCTGGCCGACGACATCGCTGCCCGGTGCCTGACGGCCGCGAGCGAGCATGAACCCGCCCGACCGGTAGTGCAGGAACGCGGGGTCGGTGGGGCGGGTCAGCGCCCCGAGCACCGCGTTCATCTCGTGGCCGGCGGAGGAGATCGTGTAGTACCCGATGCCCTGGGCCCGCAGCCGTCGGGCCTGCACATCCAGCGCCCGCGACGTGGCCTGATCCTCGAACAGGTCCACCGCGGCGGCCGCCGTCAGCGAACTCCCCGGCGCGAGCGGCTCGTCGGGACGCAGCCGCTGTCGGGTCGCGGTCGCCGTCGCGATGGCCCGGTCGAGGTTCGCCTCGACCACGTCGATCCGGGACGTCACGGTGGGCTATTCGTGGGCTAGTTGTCGCCCTTGGCCTTCTCGAGACGGCGCTGGAACCGGTCCACGCGACCACCGGCGTCGACCAGCTTCTGCTTGCCGGTGTAGAAGGGGTGGCACTCCGAGCAGAGCTCGACGTGGATCTCCTCCTGCGTGGCCCGCGTCTGGAAGTTGTTCCCGCACGAGCAGTGCACGGTCGTCAGCACGTACTCGGGGTGGATGTCGCTCTTCATGGTGGTCCTCAGGCAACTGGCGGTGGCTCGCCAGGGTACCGACACGGCGGGGGCTACAGGTTCGACTTGGAGATCAACTGGAGGAACTGACTGTTGGTCCTGGTGGCTTTGAGCTTGTCGATGAGCAGCTCGATCGAGGCGCCGCCGTCCATCTGGGCCAGCACACGTCGCAGCTTCCAGATCGTCTCGAGCTCGTCGTCGCCCAGCAGCAGATCCTCGCGCCGCGTGCCCGAGGCGGCCACGTCGATCGCCGGGAAGATGCGCTTCTGCTCGAGCCTGCGGTCCAGCCGGAGCTCCATGTTGCCCGTGCCCTTGAACTCCTCGAAGATGACGTCGTCCATCTTCGACCCGGTCTCGACCAGCGCGGTCGCCAGGATGGTCAGCGAACCCCCCTCCTCGATGTTGCGGGCAGCGCCGAAGAAGCGCTTGGGCGGGTAGAGCGCGGCCGAGTCGATGCCGCCGGACAGGATCCGACCGGAGGCAGGCGCCGCGAGGTTGTAGGCGCGGCCCAGCCGGGTGATCGAGTCCAGCAGCACCACCACGTCGCGCCCGTTCTCGACCAGGCGCTTGGCCCGTTCGATGCACAGCTCGGCCACCTGGGTGTGGTCCTCGGCTGGTCGGTCGAACGTCGAGCTGATGACCTCGCCGCCGGTGGAACGCTGGAAGTCGGTGACCTCTTCGGGGCGCTCGTCCACGAGCAGCACCATCAGGTGCACATCCGGGTCGTTGGTCTCGATGGCGTGCGCGAGCTGCTTGAGGATGGTGGTCTTGCCGGCCTTCGGCGGCGAGACGATCAGCCCCCGCTGACCCTTGCCGATCGGCGACATCATGTCGACGACACGCATCGAGATCGGTGACCTGTCGTCGGTCTCGAGGCGCAGGCGCTGCCTGGGGAACAGCGGCGTCAGCTTGGTGAAGTCGCGCCGCTGGGGGTTTTCCTGGGGCGGCTCACCCTCGCTGGTGTCCAGCCGTGCGAGCGCAGGGAACTTGTCGCTGTTCTTGTTGCGCCGGACCGGCCCCGACAGCAGGTCGCCGCGCCGCAGGTTGAAGCGGCGCACGAACGACTGGCTGACGTAGACATCCTTCTCGCCGGCGAGGTAGCCGGTGGTCCGCAGGAACCCGTACCCCTCGGGTAACAGGTCCAGGACGCCCGCACGGACCTCGGCCTGCTCCAGGTCGTCGTCGTTGCGCTCGTCGGTCGACGCCTGATTGCTCAGGCTGTCGCCAGGATCGTCGGGCCAGGTCTTGTGACGACGCGACTTGCTCCGGTTGCGGTTGCGCGTGGGCTCGATCGTCGCCGGGCCGTTGCTGGACGCGTGGGCGGCACCGGCGCGCCCGTTGCCGTTGGGCTCGACTGTGGGAATCTCCGTGCCGGCGATGAGATCCACCAGCTCGGTCTTCTTGAGCCGCTGGTAGCCACGCAGCTCGAGCGCGCTTGCGATCTCGCGGAGCTCCGCGAGCTGCTTGCGGTCCAGGACGCTGCGATCCATCGAGGCTCACCTTCCGTGGGCCGGTCCCGACCCGTCTCCCCCTCAGCTACCCCATCGCTTCCTGGTATGCCTTCCAGTCGGCCAGGAACGCCTCCAGCCCCTTGTCGGTCAGCGGATGCTTGACCATCTGGCGGAACACCGTCGCCGGCAACGTCGCCACGTCGGCGCCCGCCAACGCCGCCTGGGTCACGTGCATCGGATGACGCAGCGAAGCGGCGAGCACCTCGGTGGCAAAGCCCTGGATCTGGAAGATCTGGCAGATGTCGGCCAGCAGGGTCATGCCGTCGTTGGCGATGTCGTCGAGCCGACCGAGGAACGGCGACACGTAGGTCGCCCCGGCCTTGGCCGCCAGGATCGCCTGGGTCGGTGAGAAGCACAGCGTGACGTTGGTGCGGATGCCCTCGCTGGCCAGCCGCGACGTGGCGGCCAGGCCTTCGGGGATCAGCGGCACCTTGACCACGACGTTGCCGGCGATGGCGGCGAGCTTGCGCCCCTCCTCGACCATCGCATCGGCCTCGGTGGAGACCACCTCGGCGGAGACGTCGCCGGCGACCTCGGCGCAGATCTCCTTGATCATCGACGCGAAGTCCTTGCCTTCACGCGCCGCGAGACTCGGGTTGGTGGTGACGCCGTCGAGCACGCCCCAGCGGTTGATCTCGGCGATCTCGTCGATGTTCGCCGTATCCAGAAAGAGCTTCACGAGTCGTTCCCTTCGTGTGTGCACGTGGGGAAGGGTCGAGGCGGATCCCGACTTGCGGGTCCAGGAGCGGTACGACGGACGTTGGAGCGACGGTCCGCGAGTTCCGTAGAAGGCTCCGAGGCTTCCCCGGCGGGCGGGTCTGCTCAGGAGCCGTTGATACCCCCATCGTAGCGGTTGACCCCACCGCCGCACGGAGGCCCCGTCGGGTCAACCCGCGCCGTCCACGGATGCTGCGTCGACCGGGCACGGCAGCAGGCCGGACAGGTCCCAGTCGAGCTCGTGCACCTCGAACCCGTGCTGCTCGCCGAGGCCTCGGCAGAACGCCAGGGCGACCGCGTCCCGACGCGGGATCGCCGCGGCGATGCTGGGTCCGGCGCCGCTCAACCACGCGTGCACACCCGCCGCGCGCAGCCCACGGACCAGATCGCCACTGGCCACCATGACCTGCAGCCGGGGCGGTTCGTGGAGCACGTCACCGGCCAGGCGAGGATCCGCGGGCCAGCCACCGAGCAGGGCGCCGAGGACGTGGCCGGCACGTGCTGCCTGGGTGCTGACCTGCGCCTTGTCCAGGTGCTCGGGGAGCACACCCCGTGCCTCGTTCGTGTTCTGCCGGTCCGTCGGGACCAGCAGGACCGGGCGCAAGCGCGGATGTGGCTGCGCGCGTCGGATCACGAGCTCACCGTCGTCTGACCACGCGGTCACCGTGATCCCACCCAGGATCGCTGGCGCCACGTTGTCGGGGTGTCCCTCGAGGTCGGTGGCCAGCGCGACCAGCTCGCGGTCGCCGACCGGTGCCGCCGTCAGCAGCCGCGCCAGCGCCAGCCCCGCCACGATCGCCGCCGACGACGAGCCGAGGCCCCGTTCCAAGGGGATCGGGTTGCGCACGAGCAGCGAGATGTCCGGCACGTCGGCGCCGCGGGCCTCGCAGAGGGCGACGAACGAGCGCCACACCAGGTTGTCGTCGCCGGTCGGGATCTCACCCGCGCCCTGGCCCTCAGTGGTGACGCGGTCGTCGCGGCGGTCACCGCTGACCGCGACCAACCCGAGCGAGACGGCCGCCCCGAAGGCGTCGAAGCCGGGACCGAGGTTGGCGGTCGTCGCCGGCACGCGCACGGCGTGGTGTCTCACGCGTGCTCCGCTGGGCTGGTCATGGTGGGCGTACCGTACGCGAGGGCCCGCTGCGCGTCGGCCACCGGGTCGCCCGGGGACGCCCACAGGTCGCGCGTCCAGACCAGCCAGGTGACAGCGTACGTGAGCGAGGCACCAGCCAGCAGGTACGAGGTGGCCCGCAGACCGAGCAGCTCGGCGGCGATGCCGGCGAGGATGGCAGAGATGCCCGAGGCCAGCGTCGCGAAGCCGAACTCCAGCGCCATGACGCGGCCCCGGAGGCGGTCCGGCGTGGTGAGCTGCAGGCCGTACGTCGAGGCCACCCACTGGTGGCCACCGCCCACGTGTGCCAGGAAGACGCAGGCGGCCGCGAGCCACAGCGTCGGTGCCGACGGCAGGAAGGCGTACGCCACCGCGTACGTGACGATGGACGCACCAGCGATGAACACGTGCCTGCGTCCGTCGGCGGACATCAGCCGCCGGCCGATGTAGGGCCCGACCAGCACTCCCAGCCCCCGGGCCGCCAGCAGGATGCCGATGCCGGCGTCGCCCGCGTCGAACACCCGCAGGGCGTAGATGGGCAGCAGCCCCACGATCCCGTTGCCCACGCCGACGCCCGGCTTGGTGAGCATGAAGGCCTTGGTGACCTTGCGGGGCCGTACGAACCGCCACACCTCGCCGAGGTGGGCGACCATGCTCGCAGGCGCAACCACCTCACCGGTCCGGAACGGCCGTGTGACGCCAGCGACCAGCAACCCGGCGACGGCGAAGGTCGCGGCGTTGATCAGGAACGAGGCATCACGTCCCAGCCACGCGGTGACCAGGCCGCCGATGCCCGCACCGAGGAACAGCATCGTGCCCCACACCGAGCTCAGCACCGTCTGGCCGAGCGACAGGTCCTGGTCATCGACGATGTTGGGCAGCACCGCCGCCACGACCGGCTCGTAGAACGCAGCCAGGGCGCTGATGGACACGACGCACAGGTAGGCGATCCACGCCTGCCCGAGCGCGGAGGCCGCCAGCAGGCCGAGCGCAGGCACGACCCGCAGCCAGGCGGACCCGGCCATCATCCGCTTGCGGTCGAAGCGGTCGGCCACCACACCGGCCAGCGGTGCGACGAAGAAGATCGGCAGCACCTGGGCGGCGAACACCAGCGCCGTGGAGCCGTCGCTGCCGGTCTGCTCGGCGACCAGGCTGCTGACCGCCACCAGCGCGAACCAGTCGCCCAGGAACGACGCTACGCTGGCCAGCAGCAGCTTGCGGAAATCGGGATTGCGTCGTATCAGGTCGACGATCTCGACGACCTGGCGGGGTGACTTGCTCGGTCGCGTCAGGCCAGGTCCAACTTCTCGGCCGCCGCGTCGACGTCGACGGGGATGACGGGAGGCTGGGCCGCGCCGGCGATGGCCCAGTCCGGGTCCTTCAGTCCGTGTCCGGTGAGCACGCACACGACGGTCTGGCCGCGCTCGAGCTCGCCGCTGGCGTGGAGCCTCTTCAGGCCGGCGACCGAGGCCGCCGAGGCCATCTCGCAGAACACGCCCTCGCGCGCCACCTCGCGGTACGACTGGAGGATCTCGCGGTCGGTGACGTCGCGGATGGACCCTCCGGAACGTGCGGCCGCTTCGACGGCCTGCTCCCAGGACACCGGGTTGCCGATGCGGATCGCGGTCGCGATCGTCTGCGGGTCCGGGACCGGCTTGCCCTGCACGATCGGGTTGGCTCCCGCAGCCTGGTAGCCGCGCATCACCGGCAGGCGCTGGATGACGCCGTCGGCGTGGTACTCGCGGTACCCGCGCCAGTAGGCGGTGATGTTGCCCGCGTTGCCGACCGGCATCACGTGGACGTCGGGCGCGCGCCCGAGCTGGTCGCACACCTCCCACGCGCCGGAGCGCTGCCCGTCGATGCGGTACGGGTTGGTCGAGTTCACCCCCGTGACCGGGTACTTCTCCTCCAACGTCTGGCAGATCATCAGCGCCTGGTCGAAGTTGCCGTCGAGCTGGAGCACGCGCGCCCCGTGGACCAGCGCCTGTGCGAGCTTGCCGAGCGCGATCTTGCCCTTCGGCACGATCACGCCGCAGACCAGGCCGGCCTTGGCCGCGTACGCCGCCGCCGCCGCCGAGGTGTTCCCGGTCGACGCGCAGATGACCGCCTGCGCGCCGGCCTCGACGGCCTTGGTGATGGCCACCGTCATCCCCCGGTCCTTGAACGAGCCGGTGGGGTTGGCGCCCTCGAACTTGAGGTGCACCTCGCAGCCGGTCAGCTCGGAGAGCCGCTCGGAGTGGATCAACGGGGTCCCGCCCTCGCGCAGGGTGACGATCGCGGTGTCGTCGCCGACCGGCATCCGGTCGTGGTACTCCTCGATCACCCCGCGCCACACGTGGGCGCCTGATGCGCTCACTGGGAGAACACCTCGGACTCGACACGGAGCACCGAGGACACCGCGCGCACCCCATCGGTCTGCTCGAGGTCGCGGACGGTCGTCTGGAGCGCGCGCTCGTTGGCGCGGTGGGTGATCAGCACGAGCTGCGCGCTGTCGCCGCTGCCTTCCTGCCACACCTGGGCGATCGAGACCTCGTTGCGGCCGAAGGTCTGCGCCACGATCGCGAGCTGACCGGGCCGATCCTCGACGTCGAGCAGCAGGTAGTACTGGGTGCTCAGCTCCTCGATCGGCCGGATGCGCTTGGCCCGGTGGGCCGACTCGACCGGCCCGCGGGACTCCTGCAGCAGGTTGCGGACCGCGTCGATGATGTCACCGACCACCGCCGAGCCGGTGGGCAGCGAGCCGGCGCCCCGGCCGTAGAACATCAGCTCGCCGGCGGCGTCGGCCTCGACGTAGATGGCGTTGAAGCTCTCGCGCACGGACGCCAGCGGGTGGGTCTTGGGCAGGAACGTCGGGTGCACGCGCACCGCCACCGCGTCGTCCTGCTCGCTGGCGATGCCGAGCAGCTTGATGACGTACCCGAGGCGATCAGCCACCTTGATGTCGGTGGCGGTGACGTTCTCGATGCCCTCGCGGTGCACGTCGTCGGCGACCACGCGGGTGTCGAACGCGAGCGAGGCGAGGATGGCGGTCTTGCTGGCGGCGTCGTGCCCGCCCACGTCCGCGGTCGGGTCGGCCTCGGCGTACCCGAGGCGCTGCGCCTCGGCCAGCACGTCGTCGTAGGCCGCGCCCTCCTCGGTCATCTTCGTCAGGATGTAGTTGGTGGTGCCGTTGAGGATCCCCACGACGCGGTGGACGCGGTCACCGGCCAGCGACTCCTTCAACGGCTTGATGATCGGGATCGCGCCGGCGACCGCCGCCTCGTAGTGCAGGTCCACGCCAGCCTCGGCGGCCGCGTCGAACAGCTCGGGACCCTCGTGGGCGACCAGCTCCTTGTTGGCGGTGACGACCGGCTTGCCGAGCTCGAGCGCGCGGTGGATCAGCTTGGACGCCTGGTCGCGACCGCCCATGACCTCGACGACCACGTCGACGTCGTCGGCCTCGACGACCGAGGCGAGGTCCGAGGTGAAGATCTCCGGGGCCAGCGGCAGGCCGCGGTCCTTGGCGGTGTCGCGCACGCCCACCCGGGTGATCACCAACCGTGCACCGGTTCGCACCTCGATGTCCGCCGCATCCTGGTCGAGGATGCGCACGACCCCGCTGCCGACGGTGCCGCAGCCGAGCATGCCGATGCGGATGACGCGATCCACGACGCGGGCCTTCCCAAGGGTGGTGCCGGGTAGCGTTCGGAGCCTATCCAGCGGCCCCTCCGCTCACGCAGGGCGACCCGGGTGCGCACGCCACTCGGAAGCCAGCAGCCCCATGGCGATGCTGTCGTGGTAGGCGCCGTCGCGGAACAGGAAGTCGCGCTCGCGTCCCTCGACCACGAACCCGACCTTGCGGTACAGGGCCTGGGCGGCCTCGTTGAACGCCCACGTGCCCAGCGAGATCTTGTGCAGGTTGAGTTGCTCGAACGCGAACGCACAGAGCACCCGCAGGGCATCGATGCCGTAGCCCTTGCGGCGACTGTCGGGCAGTAGCGACATGCCCAACATCGCCGTGGCCTCGGGCCACTGCAACCGGCCCAGGCTGAGCCGGCCCGCGATCGGCACGGCGTCGTCCAGGGGGTCGATGACCAGGTGCAGCTTGTCCCACTGGAACGGTTGGAGGAGCCAGTCCTCGGTCTCCGAGCGCAGGCGCGGGACCGGCGCACCGCCCTCGCCCAACCGCGCGCCCTCCCAGTCCTGGCACTCCCAGATGCGGTGGATGTCACCTTGGGTGGGCGGTCGCAGCCGGACCAGATCACCCACCAGCGCGTCCCGCACCTGGGGCAGCGGCGGCGTCGCGCCGCTCACGCCACCGCCTCCCGCCACTCGTCGTGGAGCACGGACACCGACAGCACGTCGACCCGGTTGCCGTCCAGGTCCAGCGCTTCCTCGCGCAACCGCGCCTCCAGCTTCAAGCCAGCCGCCGTGAAGGCTGCGATGCCCCGCTCGTCGTCCGCGCGCACCAGCGCGTGCACGCGGTGGAGCAGCATGCCCGCGAAGGCGTACTCGAGCAGCAGCCGCAGCGCTTCGCCGCCATAGCCGCGACCGGTGTCCTCCTCGAGCAGGCCGATCCCGATCTCGGCGGACCGGTGCGTGCGGCTGACGGTCGCGAGGACGCAGTGACCGACGAAGCGGCCGTCATCGATCGCCTCGATGGCGAAGCTGATGCGGTCGGGCGCAGCGGTCCTGGTGCGCTCGTAGAGCGCCTCGGCCTCGGCGCGCCCACCTGGCCAGATCGGCCCCTGTCGCCGCAGGCGGACCGCTTCGGCCTGTACCTCCATCCCGGCGAGGTCGTCGATGTCGGACTCCTGCAGCCCACGCAGCCTGACCCGCTCACCAGCGAACACGGTCACCTCCCGGTTACAGGTGGGCCCAGAGGGACGTCGCGTGCGACCAGGTCGTCGTAGGTCTCGCGGCGGATGAGCGGACGGACCTGCCCGTCACGCACGATCACCGCAGCGGGCCGCGGCACACGGTTGTAGTTGCTGGCCATGCTCTCGGTGTAGGCGCCGGTCGCCGCGACGGCGATGACGTCGCCCACGCGGACGTCGGCGGGCAGGGCCGCCCGTTCCCGCACGAGGTCGCCGGACTCGCAGTGCTTGCCGACGATCGTGAATGCCTCGAGTTCGCCTGAGCCCTCGCGGTTGGCCAGCCCGACCTCGTGCTCAGCCTGGTAGAGCGCGGGGCGGATGTTGTCGCTCATGCCGCCGTCGACGCTGAGGTAGGTGCGCAGGCCCGGCAGGTGCTTGATGGTCCCGACGCGGTAGAGCGTCACCGTGCTCGGCGCGACGATGGCACGGCCCGGCTCGATGAAGACGTGCGGTGCCGGCAGGTCGTGGCGCCCGCACGCGGCGGCGACCGCGGACAGGACGGCCTCGCCGTAGCGAACGACCTCGACCGGGTGGTCCTCGTGCGTGTAGCGGATCCCCATCCCTCCGCCGAGGTTGAGCTCGCCCAGTGTGACGCCGTGCTCCTGACGCCAGCGCGCGAGCAGCTCGACCATCACCTCGGCGTTGGCGACGAACGGATCGGTGCCGAAGATCTGCGACCCGATGTGGGCGTGAATGCCGACCAGGTCGACGTGGTCAGTGGCCTGGGCCCTGAGCAGCGCCTGGTCGGCCAGGCCCAAGCTCAGCGTGAAGCCGAACTTCGAGTCGTCGTGGCCGGTCCGCACGTACTCATGCGTGTGGGCATCGATGCCGGGGGTGATGCGCAGCCAGACCGGGAAGGTGTGGTCGAGCTCGTCGCCGACGACCTGCAACCGCTCGAGCTCGTCGAAGCTGTCCACGACCACCCGGCCTACGCCGAGCTGCGCCGCCATGCGCAGCTCGTCGAGCGACTTGTTGTTGCCGTGGAAGACGACGGTCTGCAGCGGGACGCCGGCGACCTTGGCCGTGTGCAGCTCGCCACCAGTGGCCACGTCGATCCAGAGCCCTTCCTCGGCCGCGATCTGGAGCAGCCCGACGGTGCACCACGCCTTGCTCGCATAGCAGATCGTCGCTCCCAGGAACGCGTCGCGGTAGGCGCGGGCGCGGGCGCGCAGGTCGTGCTCGTCGACCACCCACAGCGGGGTGCCGTGCTGGTCGGCGAGATCCGCCGCCGACACGCCACCGATCAGCACCGCGCCGGTGTCGGCGTCGCGGTCAGCCGTCAACGGCCACGGCGAGGCGATCACGTCACATCCGTTCGGGCGCCGCGACGCGCAGCACCCCGAGGGCGTTGGCAAGCACCTGCTTGGCGGCGACCGCGAGCCAGTACCGGGCGTGGCTGGTGGCCTGGTCCGGGGACCCCTCCTCGGTTCCGGGCAGGATCCGGCACTCGGTGTAGAAGCGGTGGAACGTCGCCGCCAGCTCCTCGGCATAGCGGCACACCCGCTGGGTGGCACGCAACTCGGCGGCGACGGCGATGACCTCCGGGAGCTCTGCCATCTTCTTGAGCAGGTCGAGCTCGGCCGCGTGGGTCAACGTGCGCAGGTCCGCATCGGCGGCGTCGCCGGGCTCGAGCCCCGATTCTTCGGCCTTGCGTACCAACGAGGCGATACGCGCATGGGCGTACTGGACGTAGTAGACGGGGTTCTCCATCGACTGCTGCGTGACGACCTCGAGATCGAAGTTCACGGTCGTGTCCATCGAGGCACGCAGGAAGTGGTAGCGCAGCACGTCCGAGCCGACCTCGTCCAGCACCTCGTCGAGCGTCACGAACTCGCCCGCACGGGTCGACATCTTCACGTCCTGTCCGCCCCGCAGCAGGTTGACCATCTGCCCGATCCGGATCTCGACCGCCTCCGGCGGGATGCCGAGGCACTGCGCCGCCGCCAGCATGCGCCCCACGTAGCCGTGGTGGTCTGCGCCCAGGATGTAGATCAGCCGGTCGGCGCGCCCCCACTTGTCCCGCAGGTACGCGCAATCCGCGGCGAAGTACGTGGGGCGCCCGTCCGACCGGACCAGGACCCGGTCCTTGTCGTCCCCGAACGCGGTGGTCCGCAGGAAGGTCGCGCCGTCCTGGTCCTGCGCGTGGCCGGCCTCGCGCAGCTCCGCGATGGCCTTGTCGATCGCACCGGCGTCGTGCAGCGACAGCTCGCTGAACCACGTGTCGAAGTCGACGCCCATCGCGTGCAGCGTCCGGCGGATGTGGTCGGTCATCAGCTCGCCGCCCTCGCGGCCGACCCGTGCCGCAGCCGCCATGGGCACGCGTGGATCGCCGAGTCCGTCGTCGCCCGCCACGTCGGTGCCCGCCACGTCGTCGCCCGTCACGTCGTCGCCCGGACCCGGCTCGAACAGCCCGTCACCGTGCTCGTTGCGCAGCTCGTCGGCGAGCGCGATCACGTAGTCGCCGCGGTAGTGCTTCTCGGTGCGCTCCTGCCCGGTCGCGGCGAGGTACAGCGACTCCCCGAACGTGCGGACCTGCTCACCGGCGTCGTTCACGTAGTACTCGCGGGCGACCTGATGCCCGTCCGCCTCGAGCAGCGCACTGATCGAGTCGCCCAGGGCAGCCCACCGGCCATGTCCGATGTGCAACGGACCGGTCGGGTTGGACGACACGAACTCGACGTTGACCGCCTCGCGCGTGTCCTGGCTGCGCGTGTGGCGCCCGTAGCGGTCGCCCTCGCCCAGGACCCGGCGGACGACCCCCTCGAAATAGGCGTGAGAGAAGCGGAAGTTGACGAACCCCGGCCCCGCGATCTCCACCGCCTCGACGTCGTCGGGCAGCGCGACGTGGTCGACGATGGCCTGCGCGATCTCGCGCGGGTTGGCCTTGGCCGGCTTGGCCAGCCGCAGGGCGATCGACGTCGCCCAGTCGCCGTGGTCGGCCTGCTTCGGGCGCTCGAACTCGGGCTCGGCGTCGGGCAGGTCGGCGGCACGCAGCGCCTCGCGCACACGCACACCGAGGTCTGCCAGCACGGGGTCGAGCGCTTCGGGGTTGGCCATCGGTCGTGCGCCTGGCGTCGGGAAGGGCGAGGTCGACCGCCAAGCGTACGGCCACCCAGCACGGACGTGGACACCTACTCGTGTTCACCACCAGCCGTGCCGTCACCTGCTCGTCGTGCTGTTCGGCTTGGCCACACCCGCGGGACGTGCGGCGCGTGATCCGTGCGGTCGGCACGTCCGCGGGAGAGCCGGCGCGTGAGTCGTGCGTGCGCTCTGGTGCGCTTGGCACGTCCACGGGAGGGGCGCCCCGTGGTCCGTGACTCCGGTACCCCGTAACTGCAACCTGCGTCACGGCCCCCGGCGCGCCCCTCCC
>DASWKO010000197.1:0-3243 GCA_036396595.1 Nitriliruptorales bacterium
AGCCAGGCGCGGGCGAAGCGGGCGTGTTCCTGGTGCGCGATCCCGGCGACAGCGCGGCCAAGTGGCGCGAGCTGATCGAGCAGCGGGGGTGGACCCTCGAGCACGACGCCCCGGTCACGCTCGACGGCGTGCCCGCCACCCGGCTCACGTTCGAGCAGACGGGGGCCCGCGTGCCCACCCGCGAGACCGTCGTGGTCGTGCCATCCCGACAGCTCACGATCCTGCTGCAGCCGATCCCCTACGGTCAGGCCCAGGATGGTCTCGATATCTACGCCCGTCACGCCCACGAGTTCGATGCGATCCTTCAGCGACTGCGGCTGGTCGTGCTGGATGGGTGAGATCCAAGGTCGGCCGGGATCGGTCCTGTGTGTGTGACGGTGGGTCGCGCTTGGGGCTACGGTCGCGGCCGGAGGGTGATGCCCCCCCGGGGAGCACGGTTGAGGTGACGCAGCGATCGGCGCGGTCGCAGGCGATGCTGGATCTCCTGCGCCAACTCGCCCTCGGCCTGAGCAGCTACCGGCTGTTCCCCGAGGACCCCGAGCAGCCGGGCTACGTCGCCGCAGTCGAACGCATCCGCGAGACGGCCGGGCAGGCGCTGGCCCTCGACGCCCGGCACGCCGAGGTGCGCTCGGGACGCTTCCGTGACGGCGACGGCGCGGTGGTGGCCGACGAGTACGTGGATCGGCTCGCCGCCGCGTGCTTCGAACGCGGCGTCGAGTTCCTCGTCATCCGCCAGGTGCCGTCGCGCGACGACCTGCGGGCCACGTTGCGCGCGCTGTCGATGACCGCACCCGAGGTGGCGGAGGCTGGCGGTGTCGGCGCGATCCTCCAGCGGGCCGGCGTGGTGAGCCTGCGGTTGGGCGACGTCGCCCCCGAGGGCGACCCGGATCTGGAGCACGCGCTCGAGCATCTGAGCGCGGAGCAGCTCGACGTGTGGCGCACCGTCCTGGACCCGGAGCGGTTCGTCGCCAACCTGCTGATCGAAGGGTTGCCACGCGACCGTGCGACCGCGGCGCAGGGCATCTACCGCCGGTTCGAGACCGTGCGGGCCATCCTGCCGGTCTCGTTGACTGCCAAGCCCGAGTTCGTGCAGAACCTCATCCGCGTGGTCGATGCGCTGCCAGCGAGCGTGCAGCGCGAGTTCGGGGCGCACGCGATCACCCGCGCGCGGGCAGGCGACGACCTGGCCAGCGACTACCTGGGCTCGATGACCGACCCGGAGCTGGCCAGCGTGCTGGTGGACATGCAGGTCAACGAGGGTCCGGACGCATCGACGGTGGCTCAGGAGCTGGTCGAGCGCGTGGGCCGGCAACCGGGGATCGTGGATGTCGCCATGGCCCTCCTCGAGGCGCGGGGCCTCACCGCAAGCCCCGGGGACCCCGACTCGCTGGTCGCCCTGTCCGACGGGGCGATCACACCCGGAGACAGCCTGGCGCGTACAGCGGCCATCGACCTGTTCGCCAGCCGGCTGCTGGAGGCCACCGACCGCGACATCACCGTGTTGCAGGAGTCCTACCCGGACAGCCCCGAGCGCCTGCGTCAGGCGGCCCTGAACACGTTCCGGGACTACCTGGTCAACGAGCACGACATCGAACGGCTCGGTCAGGCGCTCGAGACGTGGGGCGGCCACCTGCGTGACGCGCTGACGAGCGGTGACGATGCGGTCACGTCCGAGCTGTTCGACGTGACCGAGGGTGCCTACAGCGCGCTGGCAGGCGACGACCGGCGCCGGCTCGTGGACGTGGCACGGCGCCGGATCCTCGATGCGGAACTCCTGGGCGGCCTGGCCCACCGAGCCAAGGTCGACACCGAGATCCCGGCCGTCGTGGCGATGCTGCGGCGGTTCGGGCACGTCGCCCAGGACGCGCTGCTGGACGCGCTGGCCGACGAGGAGAACCGCGGCACGCGAGCAGTCCTGGTCTCGATGATCGTCGAGGTGGCAGGCGACGAGGTCGACACGGTCGTGGAGCGCCTGTCGGACGACCGCTGGTTCGTGGTCCGCAACGGCGTGACCATCCTCGGCCGCCTGCCCGATCGAGCCGGGTTCCGACACCTGACGGTGCTCGCCGACCACCCCTACCCGCAGGTCAGGCGCGAGCTGGTCAGGGCACTGGTCGCCGCCGGCGGCTCGGACGCGGTCCCGTACCTGGAGCGGCTGGCGCAGGACGAGGACGAAGGGGTGCAATCGTCGGCTATCACCGCACTGGGCTCGCTCGTGGCCGCGCCCGCTGCCCAGGCCCTGGGCCGTGTCGTGGCTGCGGACGTCGGTCCGGCCGAGAGCAGGCGCGCGCTGGACGCCCTGCGCCGGCACGCCGACCCCGCCGCCACCGAGGTGCTCTCGGGGCTGGCCTCGCGGGGCCACCGGCCGAGGCTGCCGCGGGCGATCCGCCGGTACGCCAAGGGCTGTCTCGGCCAGCGGAGACGCGCGTCGTGACCGACGTCCCGACCCCGTCCCGGCGCGCGCTGGCTGCGGCCCGCCCGCTGCTCCGCAGCTTGTCGTCGGCGCGCCAGGTGTACGCGCTGTACCCCGCTGGTCACCCCAACCGCGAGCACACCATCGCGCAGCTCCTCGAGCAGGTACGCGACCTGCACGCGGTCTCGACCGGCGACCCCGTGCTGTTCGTCGCGCGCCACAGCTTCTACCTGGGGCCGACCCTGCTGGCCCGTGAGTCGCTGTCGTTGTTCCGGCTGGTGACGGTGCTCGAGGACGCGGGCGTCGAGGCGCTCGAGTTCACGCACGAGGCCGACACGGGCTCGATCGACCGGTTGATGACCGCGTTGCAGGACGCCCGGACGCCACCGCCCGGCCTGAGGGGGATCCTGGTCAACCGGATCCGGCCGAAGCTGTCGGGTCAGCAGGCCATAGAGGTCCGGATGTCGGACCTGCGGCGCGCCTACGCGCAGGGCTTGCAGCACCTACGGGAGCAGTCGTTGCGGGTCGCGGCGGGCCAACCGGTCGACCTCGAAGGCGCCACCGCCACCGTCGAGTCCCTGGCGGCCGAGGTGATCCGCGATCCGGCGCACGCGCTGCTGCTGACCACGATGAAGTCGTTCGACGAGTACACCTACTACCACATGGTCAACGTGTGCCTGCTGTCGCTGGCCCTGGGGACCGCCATCGGGCTGCGTGAGGACCAGGTCGTGGCCCTGGGCATCGGGGCGCTGCTGCACGATGTCGGCAAGGTCGTGATACCCGACGACGTGCTCAACCACGTCGGCAAGCTCAGCGAGGAGCAGTGGCGG
>DASWKO010000198.1:0-12608 GCA_036396595.1 Nitriliruptorales bacterium
CGCGCTCCAGGCCGCGATGGAGGGCTACCGCGTCGTCACGATCGATGACGTGGTGGGCGATGTCGACATCTTCGTCACCGCGACCGGCTGCGACGACGTCATCACCGAGCAGCACGTCCTGGCGATGAAGGATCAGGCCATCGTGTGCAACATCGGCCACTTCGACACCGAGATCCAGACCGCCAAGCTGCGCAGGTACGAGTGGGAGAACGTCAAGCCCCAGGTCGACCTCGTGCACCTGCCCAACGGCCGGGCCATCATCCTGCTGGCCGAGGGCCGGCTGGTGAACCTCGGCTGCGCGACCGGTCACCCCAGCTTCGTGATGAGCAACTCGTTCACCAACCAGGTGCTGGCGCAGATCGAACTGTGGCGCAACCACGAGGACTACAAGAACGAGGTCTACGTGCTGCCCAAGCATCTCGACGAGGAGGTCGCGCGGCTGCACCTCGGCAAGATCGGGGCCAAGCTGACCGTGCTCACCGAGCGGCAGGCCCAGGCCCTCGGGGTCCCCGTCGAAGGCCCCTACAAGGCTGACAACTACCGCTACTAGCAGCTTCGTCGCCGTTGGTGGCCTCCGGCACGTGGCCACCGGGATGGGTGCACGACCCACGTCATCTCGCGGCCAACGCACCCCATCCCACCTGGAACACGGGCGCGAGTGTGCGGTGTGCGCGCGTTTCGTGGGGTCAAGTCGTGGCCGATGTTGGTCGAGAGTGTTCACAGAGTGGCTGCGGTTCGGTAGTGTGGTCCACGCACATCGCCGTGGTTGACGTGTGACCCCGGGTGTGGCAAGGCAGGTGTGGCAAGGCAGGTGTGGCAAGGCAGGTGTGCAAGGCAGGTGCGGGAACGATGTGGGTGGCGGACCGCCACGTGACGCCGGACTCACCTAGAGTGCGGCCAAGGGGCTCCAGGAGGTTGCCGTGCTGGCGACAGGGCTGATGGCAGGGGCATCCGGACGCGTCCGGATACTCGAGCGAACGTGGTGGGTCGCGATCGCCGGCCTGCTCGTCACGGCGGTGGTAGCCGCCGGTGGCATAGGTGTGAGCAATCTCGTGCTCGCGCAGAGCGCGCAGGACCTGATCGGCCGGCTCGCCGAACTCGAGCAGCGCGCGCCATCGCCGCTGCCCCCCGACGAGATCCTCATGGAGGATGCCTCCGAGGCCAACCCCGACGCCGAGACCTTCGCCGAGTTCATCGGCGACTTCACCGGGACGAAGCTCGCACTGGACGACATCGCCGACGAGGCCCGCCAACTGTTCATCGACGCGGACGACGCCGATGGGGCCGTGGCCGACGCGATCGCCGACGTTGCACGCTCGTGGGTGCTGCTGCAGAACGCGTTCACCTACCTCGAAGCGTGGCGCTCCACCGACCTGACCTTCCCACTGGACACCGTCGACGGAACCGACACCGCCACCGGTGCCGACAACGGGCTGACCTACGCCGAGATCGGGTTGCACATCCAGATCGACGCGTTCGAACGGATGCTGCCGGCGTACGACGTGCTGCGTCGCGCGGAGAGCGCCGATGCCGAGCAGCGAGCCCTGTTCGATGGCCGCTTCGAGGTCATGGACCAGGCTCACACGGTGCTGCTGCCCAACCTGCACCGCGCGCTGTCGCTGGACACCCGACAGGTGTTCTTCAACGTCGACCGGTTCGAGACCAACGCACCGGGCGTCGAAGCCCGCGCCCGGGTGGCGACCTACGCGTGCTTCGATCGCGACGCCTACCTGGCGGTGCGCGATGCGACCCCCGAGCAGGAGGCGCAGGTCGTTGCGCTGCTCGCGCAGCAGGGCATCACGATCGACTGCCTGGGCCTGGACAACGGCAACGAGGTCCGGCCGCTCGGGCGCCCATAGGCAGCGGCGTCCAGCGCGGCCCCGGTCAGGTCGGTGCGTGGGCGGCTCCTCGCCTCGGCCTGCTCGTACCGGCGCGAGCGCCACCACCACCGCGACCCTGTGATCTGGAGGAGTCATGGCCGACGGGACCGGTTCCGATGGGATGGAGCCGCCCCGGTCGTCCTTCGCAGAATCCCGGCGGTTCGTCCCGCGTGCCTTCGTGCAACCGGTGCTGTCGTTCATGCGCACCGAGGCGTCCGGCGGGATCATCATGCTGGTCGCGGCCGTCACCGCGATCGCGTGGGCCAACTCCCCGGGCGGCGACAGCTACTTCGCGTTCTTCGACACGCCGTTCGAGTTCGGGCTGGGCTCCATCGAGTTCGCCCACCTCGACCACCTGAGCATCCGGGACGTCATCAACGACGCCCTGATGACGATCTTCTTCTTCGTCGTCGGCCTCGAGATCAAGCGCGAACTCGTCGCCGGCGAGCTCCGCGATCCCAGGGCTGCGGCCATGCCCGTGCTCGCGGCGGCCGGCGGGATGGCGCTACCCGCCGGGATCTTCCTGCTGTCCACCGCCGGCGACGCCGACGCGCTCCGGGGGTGGGGCGTGCCGGTGGCCACCGACATCGCCTTCGCGGTGGGCGTGATCTCGCTGGTCGGCCGCAAGGTCCCGATCGCCGCCAAGCTGTTCCTGCTGGCGCTGGCGATCGTCGACGACATCGGCGGCATCCTCATCATCGCGATCTTCTACACCGAGGACCTGGCGGGCACCTGGCTGGCGCTGGGGCTGCTCGGACTGGTCACGATGCACGTCATGAAGCGCACGGACGTGCGCTCCATGCTGCTGTACACGGCGGTGGGCGCCTTCGTCTGGGTCTGCGTCCTCGAGTCGGGCGTGCATGCGACCCTGGTCGGTGTGGCGCTGGGGCTGATGACCCCCACCAAGCCCTTCTACGACCCGAGGCTGTTCCCGCGTCGCGCGCGCAAGCTGGTCGACCGGGTGGATGCCTACCTGCCCGACGAGGACTCCGACCCCGACCACCACACGCTGGAGCGCATGGAGTCGCTGATGCACGACCTGCGACGCCTGTCGCGTGAGAGCATCCCGCCGCTGGAACGGCTGGAGCGCGCGCTGGCGCCGTGGAGCAGCTTCGTGGTGGTGCCGCTGTTCGCGTTGGCGAACGCCGGCGTGCGCATCTCGGGCGATGTCGTCTCCGGCGCATCCTCGGATCCCATCCTGCTCGGCGTCGTGTTCGGCCTGGTGGTGGGCAAGGTCGTCGGCGTGACGGGGGCCGCCTGGATCGCCGTGCGGACCGGCATCGGCCGCATGCCCACCGGGACCACCTGGCGGCACCTGATCGGCGTGGGCTTGCTGGCCGGGATCGGCTTCACGGTGGCGTTGTTCATCGCAGCGCTCGCCTACAGCGGACCTGCGCTGTCCAGCCAGCTCGACAGCGCGAAGATCGGCATCTTCGTGGCTTCGCTGGTCGCGGGCATCGCCGGGTTCCTGTGGCTGCGCGCGGGGCCCGACCCGGGCTCGGACGAGGGTTCGGGGGACGCCCACGACGTGGACCCGGTGCGCGCCTGACCGGTCGGGACGACCGGGGCAGGTCAGCGGGCGACGTTGCGCAGCAGGGTCTGCAGCGATGCGCCGGCACGCCCGCGCGTGCGCACCGCACCGCGTGGCCGCCCGTCGTGGGAGACGAGCCGCAGCGCCACCGGCGCGCCCGCGCGGTCCCGTTCGACGTGCAGGGCGGCGCCCAGTGCGGCATCGTCGACCCGGACCGCGAGCGACTCCTCCAGCAGGGCGACCAGCGCGGGGGTCTGGCTGCGGAGCACCCACTCGACCTGGAACGCAACCTGCTCCGCCAGCCGTTCACACAGGTCGCGGAGACGTCGCGCTCGGGTTGCCATCCAGCCTTCGAGCACGTCGTCCTCGGTGCCCGGGGACGACGCCGCCTCGACGGCCAGGCCGCGGGCTCGTAGGAGCGGCTGGGCCCGCTCGACGATCAGCTCCACGTGCTCGCGCATGACCATCCAGAAGTACATCCGCCAGGACAGGTCGTCCGGGCGTTCGCGCAGCGGTTCCAGCGGCGGGTCGTCGGGCAGTACCAGAGGTAGCTGCGGCTGGAGGTCCGCGTCGGGCATGGATGGGCTGACTCCGAGGAAGAACGGCAGGTCAGCGGCCAGCACGGCTGCCAGCTCGGCCACCTCGCTGCGGATCTCAGCCTGATCGGCGGCGGACTCGGCGGCTGCCTCCAGATGCACCCAGGCGGCGCCGACGATCGCCACGTCCCAGCGCACCAGGCGCGCGACCTCGCGCCAGTCGTCGGGACGCGACCACGCGATGACCTCCCAGGCCCCGGGCCACTCGTCCGCGATCGTCAGGTCAGCGGTGAGCATCATGGATCCGTCTCAGGTGGCGACCGCCCGCGCGATGCGGGCGATGCCCTCCTGGAGGTCGTCGTCAGCCAGCGCGTACGACAGCCGGGCGTAGCCGGGTGCTCCGAACGCCTCACCGGGGACCAGCGCGACCTTGGCGTGGTCCAGCAGCGCCTCGGCCAGCCCCAGCCCGTCCGTGACCAGCCGGCCACCGATCTCGCGGCCGAACAACCCGGTCAGGTCCGGGAACACGTAGAACGCTCCGTGCGGCTCCACGCACGTGATCCCGTCGATGCGCTGGAGCGCCGCGACCGCCAGACGCCGTCGGCGGTCGAAGGCGGCGCGCATCTCGGCAACCGCGTCCTGGGGACCGTTGAGGGCCTCGATGGCCGCAGCCTGCGCGACGTTGCAGACGTTGCTCGTGACGTGGCTCTGCAGCCGGGACGCGCCCTGGGCCACCTCGATGGGCGCGATGAGCCAGCCGACGCGCCATCCCGTCATCGCGTAGGTCTTGGCCACGCCGTGCACGACGACGGTGCGTTCGGCCGCCTCGGGGACCTCGACGGGCAGCGAGCTGAACTCATGGTCGCCGTACACGAGATGCTCGTAGATCTCGTCGGTGACCACCCAGATCCGGTGCTCCGCAGCCCACTCGCCGATGGCTCGGACCTCGTCACGTGGGTAGACGGCGCCGGTCGGGTTCGAGGGCGACACGAACAGTAGTGCCTTGGTCCGCTCGGTCCGTGCTGCCTCGAGCTGGTCCACCGTGACGCGGAACCCATCAGCGGCGGTGGTCGCAAGCTCCACGACGTCGCCCCCGGCCAGTGCGATCTGCTCGGGATAGGTCACCCAGTACGGCGCCGGGACCAGCACCTGGTCGCCCGGGTCCAGCAGGGTCTGGAACACGTTGAACAGCGCGTGCTTGCCCCCGTTGGTGACCACGACCTGGTCGGGTGTGACCGTCAGCCCGCTGTCGCGCGCGGTCTTGGCGGCAATGGCCGCACGCAGCGCCGGCTGGCCCGCGGCCGGCGTGTAGCGGTGGTTGGCGGGATCCGCCGCGGCTCGCTGGGCCGCCTCGACGATGTGGGCCGGCGTGGGGAAGTCCGGCTCGCCCGCGCCGAAGCCGATGACTGGCTCGCCGGCGGCCTTCAGCGCCTTGGCCCTGGCCGAGATGGCCAGCGTCGGCGACTCGCTGATGCCCCGGACGCGGGCGGACACTTCAGAGCTCACGTGGATGCCTCACCAGACAGGGGAGCGGTGGCGGAGGGTAGCTGCCGGCGTGGTTCACTCGACGTGACCTGCCCGCCACTGCACGCCCGAGCCAGGACCCTCCGTGACCGCGCCTGCCATCCTCATCCCCGACGAGCTCAAGCCACGTGACGGCCGGTTCGGGTCGGGACCCACGAAGGTCCGGCCCGAAGCGCTGCAGTCCCTGGCCCGGGTGGGCGACGAGCTGCTCGGCACGTCGCACCGCAAGCCGACGGTGAGGCGCGAGGTCGCACGTCTCCAGGAGGGGCTGTCCGAGCTGTTCTCGCTGCCCGACGGGTACGAGGTGCTGATCGCCGTCGGCGGCGCCACGGCCTTCTGGGACATGGCGGCGTTCGGGCTGGTGCGTCAGCGCAGCCTGCACTACGTCTTCGGCGAGTTCAGCGGCAAGTTCGCGGGATCCACGGCGGCGGCCCCCTGGCTGGACGAGCCGGTGACCGTCGACAGCCAGCCGGGGACCCGCCCTGACCTCGTGGCCACGCCCGACGGCGTCGACGTCCAGGCACTGACGCACAACGAGACCTCCACGGGGGTGGCCATGGACCTGCGACGTCCCGAAGGCGACGCGCTGGTGCTGGTCGATGCCACCTCTGGTGCGGGCGGCCTGCCGGTCGACGTGAGCCAGACCGACGTCTACTACTTCAGCCTCCAGAAGGGGTTCGCGTCCGAGGGCGGGCTGGTGTGCGCGCTGCTGTCCCCGACCGCCGTCGACCGCATCGAGGAACTGGCGGCGAGCGACCGCTACATCCCGCCCTTCCTGTCGTTGCGCACGGCGCTGGAGAACTCGCGCAAGAACCAGACCTACAACACGCCCAGCGTGTCGGCTGTGTTCCTGGCCGCTGAACAGACCCACTGGATGCTGCAGCAGGGCGGGCTCGCCTGGGCCGTGAGCTCGTGCGCGGCGAAGGGTCAGGCGATCTACGGCTGGGCGGAGAAGTCCCAGTACGCCGAGCCGTTCGTCACGGACCCCGCGGCCAGGTCGAACGTGGTCGCCACCATCGACCTCGACGACACGGTCGACGCGGACACCCTCGACGAGGTACTGCGTGCGAACGGGATCCTCGACACCGACGCCTACCGCAAGCTCGGCCGCAACCAGCTCCGGGTCGGGCTGTTCCCGGCCGTCGACCTCGCGGACGTCGAGGCCTACACCGCGTGCGTCGACCACGTCGTCGACCGCCTGACCCGCTGATCGCCCGAGCCGCTCCGGGTCACGTGAACCTGGGGCGGATATCGGCGGCGGCCTCGGAGCCGTAGCACGCCTCGAACCGCGTCAGGAACTCGTGGGGATCCAGGCCGTACTCCTGGGTGCCGACGTGCTCGAGCACGTAGGTGGCCAGCATCGCCCCGACCTGAGCTGACCGCTCCAGGTCGAGCAGCCACGCCTGCCCGGCGAGGAAGCCTGCCCGGAAGGCGTCGCCCACGCCGGTGGGGTCGGTGCGCTCGCGCTCCGGTGCGGCGGCGACCTCGATGGTCCGCCCGTCACGGGTCTCGATGACCACGCCCTTGGGGCCGAGCGTCGTGATCCGGACCCGCACCCGGGACAGCACCTCGTCCGAGTCCCAGCCGGTCTTGGACTCGAGCAGGGCCCGCTCGTAGTCGTTGGTGATGAGGAAGCGGGCGCCCTCGACGAGCCGACGGACCTGGGGGCCCTCCATGCGCGCGAGCTGCTGGCCCGGGTCGGCCACGAAGGGCAGGCCCGTGCGCCGGGACTCTTCGGTGTGCCGCAGCATCGCCTCGGGATCGTTCGGCGAGATCACGACCAGGTCCAGCCGACCGACGCGCTCGGCGATCGGCTCGAGCTCGATGAACCGTGCCTCCTGCATCGCGCCCGCGTAGAACGAGGCCATCTGGTTCTGGTCCTGGTCGGTCGTGCACAGGAACCGAGCCGTGTGCTTCAGCTCGCTCACGTGAACCGCCGAGGTGTCCACGCCGTGGCGCTTGAGCCAGGCCCGGTAGTCGGTGTTGAAGTCCTCGCCGACGGCACCCACGAGGATGGGGGAGAGGCCGAGCAGGCCGAGCCCGAAACAGATGTTGGCGGCGACGCCGCCCCGGCGGACCTCCAGCTCGTCGACGAGGAAGGACAGCGACACGCGCTCGAGTTGGTCGGCGACGAGCTGCTCGCTGAACAAGCCCGGGAAGGACATGAGGTAGTCGGTCGCGATGGAGCCGGTGACCGCGATGCGCAAGGGGAACCCTTCCCGTCAGCCGATGGAGCCGGGGCCCTGGTCGTCCTCGAACCCGCGCAGGAACCGCTGCAGCTCGGCCGCGATCTCGTCGCCGGTCGGCAGGTTGCCCCCCATGGAGTTCTGGACATCGCTCTGGGCGTCGAAGACCGACTCGAGGTCGGCGATGTGACTCTCGATCTCGGGCGAGCCCTCGGCGGCGTGGTCGAGCCGTTGGCGGTTCTCGGCCGCCTCGGCCGCGAGGTCGGAGGTGTCGAGGTGCGTACCCACGTAGTCCGCGAAGCGGTCGAGCAGCACCCTGGCAGCGTCCGGATATTCGCCCGCGACGTAATGGGGCACGCGGGCCCACATCCCCAGCGTCGTGAGGCCGGCGTCGCGCAACGCAGCCTCGACGACGACCTGGCACGAGGCCGGCACGACGAGGCGCTCGTCGGGCAGGCCGATCCGGTCCAGCAGGTCGTCGCGGCTCGCCGTCGTGATCACGCGCGTGGGCCGGGTGTGCGGGATCGGGCCCGGAACGGCACCCAGGCCGACGTAGCGCTTGGCGCCCACCATGCCGGCCAGCTCGACGATGTCGGCGCACAGCGCTCGCCATGACAGGTCCGGCTCGGCCCCGTGGATCAGCACGACCTCCTGGCCCTGCGGAGGCGTGAGCTGCAGCACCTCGATGGCGGGCCACTCGGGGTCGCCCAGCAGGCCGCCGTCGATCGGCAGCAGCGGCCTCCGGTCGCGGTAGTCGAACAGCCTGTCGGGATCGAACGTGCCCACCAGGCGATGCTGCCACTGGTCCAGCATGGCCTCGGCCGCCATCGATCCCGCGCGACCGGCGTCGGTCCAGCCGTCGAACGACACCACCAGCACGGGATCGTGCAGTCTGTCGTCGAGCGGGCCGTCGAGTCGAAGGATGTGCATGCGCCCATCGTACGCCAGACTGCCGGTCACCCCAGGCCTGCAGCCCGACACGGCGCCGGCCAGCCGGAGGCGACGTGCCAGAGCCCGATGCCCGCACCGAGCGGCTCGATGCCGTGACGGCACGGTGGTTGGTCGATGACGCTGGTCGCGACGCCATCGCGCGCGCCCGGGACGGACTGGACGGCGGGCGCGGCGAACTCGCGGTGGTGAGCGACCTGCGGTCCCTGGGGCTGGACCCGGGCCGGACCGCGGCCGTGGTGTCGGCCGCCCACGCGGCGGGGCGCATCCCTGCCGGCCTGGCCCAGCGCGGCGAGTTGGTGTTCACCCGCGCGGCCCTGGAGCAGGCGAGCGACCCCGACGTAGCGACGTGGCGCGCCCGGCGTTTCGCCGACCGCGTGGTGGCTGACGTCGGATGTGGGGCCGGCAGCGACCTCCTGGCGCTCGCCGACAGCGCTCGGGTCGTGGTGGGGATCGACCGTGACCCCGCTCGAGCCGTGCTGGCGCGCCACAACGTCGGGTCGGCCGGCTCGGACGCGCACGTGGTCGTCGGCGACGGCCTGGCCTTGCCGGTCCGCGCACAGGCGGTGCACGCCGATCCGTCGCGCCGGTTCGGAGGTCGCCGAGCGCGCAGCCTGGCCGGGTACGACCCGCCGGTGGCCCGGTTGCTGTCGGCGACGTCGGCCACCGCCGTCGGGATCGTGGTCTCGCCGGCCGTGTCGTGGTCGGATCCAGATCTGCCTCCCGACGCCGAAGTCGAGTTCGTCCAACGGGGCTGGGATCTGGTCGAGGGGATGTTGTGGTTGGGCGGCGTCCGGAGGTCGGGTGCGCGCGCGACGGCCACACTGCTGTCGAGCGGGGGCGACCCGGTGACGCGGTCGCGCACCTCCGCAGCGGGCATCGCCGACGAGCTGCCGACCGGGGACGTGGGCTCGGTCCTGCTCGAGATCGCACCGGCTGCGGTGCGTGCCCGTCTCCACGACTCGATCGGGGTCGAGGTCGGGGCCTGGCGGCTGGCCCGGACGAGGGCGCTGCTGACGGCCGACAGCCCACCGCCACCGTCCCCGTGGTTTCGGACCTGGCACGTCGAGGCGTCGTTGCCGGCGCGTCCCCGCGCGGTACGGGCCTGGCTGCGCACAGCCGAGGCCCAGCCACTGGAGATCGCGACATCGGGCTTTGACGCCGACCCGGATGCCTGGTGGCGAGAGCTGGGACGACCGCCGCGGGGCCCACAGGGCCGTCGGCTCCTGCTCGTCCGTCTGGACAAGGGGGGCACCGCGCTGGTCCTGGCACGCTCGAACTGACCCGCCCGTCCGGGCGCAGCGTGGCACCGGTCGGCGGTACGGTGTTGCTTGGCGGAGCCCCGAGCAGTGGGGAGGTACCGTAGGACCCATGGACGAACTCCTGACCGATACGCCGGCCGAGGTCGCGGGCCTCGACCTGCCCTCACCCCGTCCGTGCACGCGCTGCGACGGGCAGCAGCACCTCGTCGTCGAGGTCGCCGGCATGGGCAAGTACCGCTGCGACGTCTGCGAGATGGTCGTCGGCTTCGACGTCCGCGGCGACCCGGCCGAGTTCCTGATCAACCGCGGGTTGCCGAGCCGGTACACGAAAGCGACCTTCGGCACCGAGTTGCTGGTGCCTGAGCGCCGGCTCACGCCGTCGAGCCCAGAGCTGACCACCCAGGACTGAGGCCAGCAGTAGCCTGCGCACCCCCAGGAGTCCGTTGCATGCTGCTGTTCGCGTCCGAGGCGTCGTCGCAGTCGGGCACGAGCGCCTTTTCGATGCCGTTCTGGGGCTGGGTGGCCTTCGTGGCGGTCCTGGTCGGGCTCCTGATCGCCGATCTCAAGCTGATCCACAGCGACGCCCACGTCGTCGGCGCCCGCGAGGCCGGCTTGTGGTCAGCCGTGTGGATCAGCCTCGGCCTCTCCTTCACCGGACTGATCTACGTCCTCTACGGCGACGGCGGAGGGCGGGCCTCGATCGACTACCTCAGCGGGTTCCTGATCGAGAAGTCGCTGTCGGTCGACAACCTGTTCGTGTTCGTCCTGATCTTCCAGTACTTCAGCGTGCCGGCGAAGTACCAGCATCGCGTGCTGTTCTGGGGGATCTTCGGAGCCTTCGTGTTCCGGGGCATCTTCATCGCGCTCGGCGCCGTGTTGCTCAGCAGGTTCTCGTGGGTGGCCTACATCTTCGGAGCGTTCCTCGTGTTCACGGCCTACCGCCTGGCCGCCCACGAGATGGATGTTCACCCGGAGAACAACCCGGTGCTGAAGGCGCTGAAGCGCTTCGGTCGCGTCACCCAGGAGTTCCACGGCCAGCAGATGTTCACCCGCAAGGAGGGCAAGCTCTGGGCCACCCCGCTGTTCGCGGTCCTGATCGTCGTCGAGACCACCGACATCGTCTTCGCGGTCGACTCGATCCCAGCCATCTTCGGGGTCACCAAGGACCCGTTCATCGTGTTCAGTTCGAACGCGTTCGCGCTGCTGGGTCTGCGCGCGCTGTACTTCCTGCTGGCTGACGCCGTGCGCCGGTTCAACTACCTCGACGCCGGAGTCGCGCTCATCCTCGGGCTGGTCGGCGTCAAGTTGATCGTCGAGGAGGCCGGTCTGGTCCACCTGCCGGCGTGGGTGAATCTGCTCGTCATCCTGGGCATCCTCGCCGGGGCGATCTGGTTGTCGATCCGCAACCAGGGTTGGGATGCCATCAAGGGCGAGATCGGCGGGACGCCGGGAGAACCGGTCGACGAAGCCGAGATCCAGGACGTCGGCGAGGACCACAGGGCCCGCCAGCGGTGAGCGGCCAACTCACCTGCAAGGGCTGCGGTTCTCGTTTCGAGCTGTCACCGGCGATGCAGCAGCGCTACCCCGGGTGGGAGCCGAACCTGTGCAGCAACTGCCACGGCGGCGCCTCGAGAG
The DNA here is from genome assembly GCA_036396595.1 of Nitriliruptorales bacterium. Lineage (GTDB taxonomy): Bacteria > Actinomycetota > Nitriliruptoria > Nitriliruptorales > Nitriliruptoraceae > DASWKO01. Next base: position 11,503 of record DASWKO010000198.1, read on the forward strand.
GCGACCCAGGGCCGCGTCGGGCCGGCAGGCGCCGAACTCCGATCGAGGAGAACCTGACGCTGGCCGATGTCCTGCTGACCTACGACGAAGGCCCCGTCACGGGGGTGTTCACGGACGGCTCCGCCGACCCGAACCCCGGGCCCGGCGGCTGGGGCGCGGTGTACGTGGTGGACGGGCAGGTCCAGGACCAGGCCCACGGCCACGAGCAGCAGACGACCAACAACCGTATGGAGCTGACGGCCATCATCCACGGGATGGACCTCGTCCCGAAGGGGACGCCGGCCAGGATCTACACCGACTCCAAGCTGGCGGTGGACACCCTGACCCTGTGGGCTGCGGGCTGGAAGCAGCGTGGCTGGAAGCGCAGGACGGGCCCGGTCGAGAACCTCGATCTGGTGCAGCAGGCGTACGAGCAGCTCCAGCGCCGCCCCGAGCTGTCGATCGAGTGGATCAAGGCCCACAGCGGACTGCGCTGGAACGAGTACGCCGACTCCCTGTCCACGGCGTACCGCCGCGACGAGCTGTGACTGCCTCCTACGGGATGACGATGCCGTCGAGGTCGTCACTGGGCTCGGGGTAGGCGGGGTCCATCCGCTCGAGGGTCTCGACGAGGATGCTGGCGACCGCGACGTCCCGAACCCACTTGCGATCAGCCGGGACCACGTACCAGGGGGCGCCAGCCGTGGAGGTCTGGCTGATGGCGTGGTCGTAGGCGATCTGGAAGTCGTCCCATCGCTGCCGCATCGCCAGGTCTCCGCGGTCGAACTTCCAGCGCTTGTCAGGCTCGCGCAGCCGGGCCTGGAGGCGCTCCTTCTGCTCGTCCTTGCTGATGTGGAGCCAGACCTTCACGATCGCGGTGCCCTCGTCGACCAGCATGCCCTCGAACTCGCGGATGTGACGCAACCGTCGCTGCCACACCTGCGCCGGCACGAGCTCGAGCACCCGGACGACCCCGACGTCCTCGTAGTGGCTGCGGTTGAAGATGCCGATCTCGCCACGTCGGGGGACCTGGTGGTGTACGCGCCAGAGGTAGTCGCGGTCGAGCTCGTTGTCGGAGGGTTGCTTGAACGAGGCGACGTGCGCGCCCTGGGGGTTGAGTCCACCCA